>JBCBIK010000037.1:0-32526 GCA_038524545.1 Cyanobacteria bacterium J06623_4
ATGTAAACTTTCCATGGCTCCATTGGCTGAGCTTTGAGTAATCGTGCCTATGGGATTGCTCTGGTAGGCGCTTGAGAGATTATTAAATAAATCCATAGGTTTGGAAGGTGCAGTGATGAAGGGCTGGGCTAAGTACGGCTTGGGTTTGCCTTTGGCTTAGGCCGCTCAATGTGTCGAAGAATAGGCAGTTACCGTGCTTTTTCTAAGCTTTTGGTGGATTTAGCGGCCATTTCTATAGATATGGGCATGCTGGCAAGAAGGTGTCAGGTGAGCTGTGCACAGCGACCTGCGCCAAAGGGTCTATATCTATCTTTCTGAGAGTTCCTGTAGATATGTTGCTGCGTGAAAATCCTTACTTTGCGATCTTGTGTCTGACGACAGTGATTTCTGGTTGTGTGGCGTTGATGGCTTGGGTGCGCCGGGCAGAAGCGCCCGCGACTAGGCCGTTTACCTGGTTGATGATTGCGATCGCAGCCTATGCAGGCGTCGGGGCGATGGGTGCGGCTTCTGTCACGGCTACCAGTACGATCTTTTGGGCGCAGCTAGAAGCCGTTCTCTCCAGCGCGGTCACGGCGTTGTTCTTTACCTTTACGCTGCACTTTACCCATCGCCGCCAGTGGCTGACGCCGCAGCGCCGTGCCCTAGTTTGGGTGATGCCCATTTTCAATATGGCGCTTGTACTCTCTAATCCTTTTCACCAGTGGGTCTGGCGCGAAATCTCTCCGATTCAAAACACCCACCTGCTGGTGTTTCACAATGGTTCGGCCTACCTATGGCTAGCCGTTTGGTTTTATATCTATGTGATTACGGGGTCACTGCTGGTGGGCCGAGCTGCGCTCAATGTCGATAGAATTTACCGTCAGCAGGCGATTACCGTTATCGTCAGTGCCCTGCCGCCTTTGGTCGTCGGCACGCTGTATGTTTTTGAATGGGTACCACCGGGGATTAGCCTGCTGCCCATGAGCTTTTTGTTTACGGGCATTGTGTACTTTACAAGTCTCTTTCGCTTTCGGCTGTTTGACCTGTTGCCGATTGCCCGCGATACGCTCGTCGAGAGAATGACTGACAGCGTAATCGTAGTAGACAACAAAAACCGCGTGATCGATATGAATCCGGCGGCGTGGCACTTTACGCACCGGGCCAACGGTGCCGATTCGGGCGACTTCACCAGCGCCTATCCCAAGAAAAACAGTCTCTTGGGGCAGCCCATCGGAAGAGTGCTCGGAAAGTGGCCCACCCTCGTGCGCCACTGCATCGGCAAAGAAAACACAGAAGTGCTTATCACCATGTGCCAACAGCCGCCTCTACACATCAACCTGACGCGATCGCTACTGTTTGACCACAACCGCAGGGTAACCGGCAGACTGTTGGTCTTCAGAGATGTGACCGAGATGTACGAGACCCAAATCGCGCTCAAGCAAACCAACGAAATTCAGCAACAGACCCAGCAAGAGCTACAAAGAACAAACGAGCTGTTAGAGCGTCGCCTGCGCAAAATCGAAGATCTTCAGGGGCAGCTGCAGGAACAGGCCATTCGCGATGGCCTCACCAACCTGTTCAATCGTCGCTACTTCGAAGAAGCCCTCTCAGCAGAATTTATAAAAGCCAAGAGAGCCAACGCGCCCTTGGCCATTATCTTGATCGATCTCGACAACTTTAAGCGGGTGAACGACACATATGGCCATCAGGCCGGAGACTGCGCGCTAAAAGTATTTGCCGAGGTGATTCAGCACCATGTGCGCACCAGCGATATTGCCTGTCGCTATGGCGGCGAGGAGTTTATCTTAGCGATGCCGGGCATGACCATGGCCGAAGCCTATCACCGGGCCGAAGCCCTCCGCCGCGCAATCAAGAAGACCTCTATTCAGTACAAGGAGTACGTGATTCGGGCGACAATGTCGGGCGGGGTGGGCGCTTTCCCAGAGTGGGGCGGTAGCCAAGACGGGCTAATTACCCTGGTAGATAGGGCGCTGTATGCGGCTAAAGAGGCGGGACGCGATCGCATTCACAAAATTCAGCTAGACAATCTCCCAGCAGATGCCCCACGGCCTGAGTCACCTATTCAGCTTGTCGCTGACCAGCCTACGGCAAGAGAAACGCGCTAAGGAAGCTGCGTGTAAATAACATCCCGTCGCCCACTCTGCGAGAAGAGCAAGCTCTACATCCCCTAACCCCTTGCTCCCAAAGGGAGAAGGGGGACCGGATTCAAAGTCCTTCTCCCTTTGGGAGAAGGATTTAGGATGAGGGCCAATGCAGGTACTTTATTATCTGGCAGCTCTTTAACCACATCAGTATGCATCGCACCGGCTATGTTCATCTAGAGTTGAGCAACGTAGGATTGCGCTCTGTGAACAAGTTCAAAGGTTTGCTGAGCACTTCTTATAGATATCGACTCGCTTAGATACTGTGTAGCGTAGCTAGGCGTATCGATAGTCGTTGGGCGCATTCTGCCAGTAGAGCAGGTTGCGCTGTTTGCTTGACGACTTCTCCTCTTGTGTTTGGAGCTGTGCGCCTGCTGGAACATGCACTGCACTGCCCATTGACTAGACCAATAGTCAGACCAATAGCCAATCCAATAGCCAATCCATAGTCAGCCCAATAGCAAAAGAGGATATCGCTTATGCCTGTGACGCCGACCTATCCCGGGGTATATATCGAAGAGCTTCCCAGTGGCGTTCGCACGATTACGGGCGTGGCTACCTCGATTACGGCTTTTTTGGGGAGGGCGCTGAGAGGGCCGGTCAATGAACCGGTGAGAATTCAGTCGTTTGGGGATTTTGAGCGGATATTTGGTGGGCTCTGGGTCGAGAGCACCATGAGCTACGCGGTTCAGCAGTTCTTTGCAAACGGTGGCGGCGACGCCCTGATCGTGCGGCTTGTAAACGTAGTGGCCGTGCCCGCTAATGAAGGCGAAGGCACTCCTGCAATCACAAATGGAAAGGCGACACTTTCGCTGGCTGGTGGCAGCGGTGCGCTGCTATTAGAAGCGGCCAGTGAGGGAGCTTGGGGCAATGGGCTGCGGGCAACCGTCGACTACGACACTAAAGATGCGACCAATACCAACCTGTTCAACCTGACGGTGGAATATGTGGTGGGTGGAGCTGTTGAATCATCGGAAGTTTTTCGAAACCTAGAAGTGACGCCAACTGCGCAGCGATTTGTGACAGATGTGCTGAGCGCGGAATCTCAGCTTGTGCGAGTGGCCACCCCACTGCCGACCGCGCGCCCAACCAGCTCGCCCGTGAACGCAGGCCCTCCGCCAACCGTGACCCCGACGACTGCTGCGGCAACAGGCAGCGATGGCGTCGCCCTTACAGATAGTCAGGTTACGGGGAGTGAATCGGGTAAAACCGGTATCTACGCCCTCGAAAAGGCCGATCTGTTTAATCTGATGTGCTTGCCACCACTGACGAGAGAAACCGATATTGCCGCTGCTACTTGGGGGTCGGCGCTGACCTACTGTGAGCGCCGCCGTGCCCTGTTGATTGTGGATGCGCCCAGCGCTTGGGGAAGTGTTGGCAATGTGACGGCCAATACGGGCCTTGCTGCACTCACTGCATCTTGGCAAGCGAGAAAGAATGCGGCGATCTTTTTCCCACGGGTGAAGATTGCCGACCCGGCAAAGGAGAATCGGCTGGCCAACTTCGCGCCCTGCGGTGTGGTGGCTGGCGTGATGGCTCGAACAGATGTGCAGCGAGGCGTTTGGAAAGCTCCGGCTGGAATCGATGCTGCGATGTCTGGGGTGCAGGCGCTCACCGTGAAGCTAACGGATGGTGAGAATGGCCAGCTCAACCCGCTGGGCGTGAACTGTCTGCGCAATTTTCCGGTTTATGGAAATGTAGTGTGGGGGTCGAGAACGGCTGCTGGAGACGATCGGTTTGCCTCGGAATGGAAGTATGTGCCGGTACGGCGGCTCGCACTCTTTTTAGAAGAGAGCCTTTATCGGGGGACGCAGTGGGTTGTCTTTGAGCCCAATGATGAGCCGCTGTGGGCGCAGATCCGGTTGAACATTGGTGCGTTTATGCAGAATTTGTTTCGGCAGGGTGCCTTTCAGGGAGCGACGCCCAAAGAGGCTTATTTTGTAAAGTGCGATCGCGAAACAACGACTCAAAACGATATCAACTTAGGCATTGTGAACATCGTGGTGGGCTATGCACCCCTTAAGCCTGCTGAATTCGTGATTTTGAAATTCCAACAGATTGCAGGACAGGTAGAGACATAAGGAGCAGCTGATTGACCTGCCGAGGTAGGTCAGACCGTTTGAGTATTGATGCGACTTAGGATTGAGAATTTGATGGATTGGCTTGTTTTCTAGTGGCTGAGCCCTCACCCCAGCCCTCTCCCGAGGGGAGAGGGAGCTAGATCCGGCCCCCTTCTCCCCTCGGGAGAAGGGTTGGGGATGAGGGCCTCAGTGTTTGAAAGTGCGCACGATATTTAATTCATGATCTTCAGCTGAAGAAAATTACCGTTTAGAGAGACAGGAAAAAGCACTATGGAATTTAGCGTAAACGCCGGGCGACTAGATCCCTACAAGAACTTCAAGTTTCGGGTGAGGTGGGATGGTCGCTACGTGGCGGGCATCAGCAAAGTTGGCATGCTAAAGCGAACAACAGAAGTGATCGAACATCGGGAAGGCGGCTATTCGAGCAGTGTCTTAAAGTCGCCTGGCCAAACCAAGTACGAACCCATTGCCCTAGAGCGCGGCGTCACCCACGACAAGGCCTTCGAGCAGTGGGCAAACAAAGTTTGGAACTATGGCTCTGGACTGGGGGCGGAGGTTTCTTTAAAGGACTTTCGGAAAGACATTATTTTGGAGCTGATGAATGAGGCTGGTCAGGTCGCGATCGCTTACAAGATATATCGCTGCTGGGTCTCAGAATTTCAGGCATTGCCAGAGCTAGATGCCAACGCCAACGCCGTGGCGATTCAGATGCTGACGCTGCAAAACGAAGGCTGGGAGCGAGACGAGGAGGTGACAGAACCTTCAGAACCATCCTTTGTTGATCCGGCGTAGCGACGATGTCTGTTCATATGTTGACTGAGCGCAGGTCACCGGTGTTGAGTGCTCGCGAGCTGTTGCACCTGTGGGAGTGGGGGCAGGGGCAGCTGCCGGTGCAGCAAGCGCTGATGATTCTGTCGGCGGTGTATCCGGAGGTGCCTTTGGCGCAGCTGAGTGAGCTGTCTATTGGGCGGCGAGATGCTCACCTTTTGGCTGTGCGATCGCATACGTTTGGTGAGCAGATGCAGGCCACCACCTATTGCCCGCAATGTGCAGAAGCCCTGGAGTATTCGCTCAACGTGCGAGACCTTACAGAGCTGCCCCAAAATCTGTCAGCAAAAGACTTACCAGCAGTGGCCTCTGATTCGCCAGTCCTCTACAGATGGCAGGAAGGAGAGTATGCGGTGAGCTTTCGCCTGCCAAACAGTGCCGACGTGCTAGCCGTGATTCAAGCGGAACCGGAAAGGGCTCAGAAAGCGCTCTTTCAGCGCTGTTGCGTTTCGGCTAGTTATCAGGAGCAGGCGATCGCACCCGAAACTTTGCCAGATACGCTGTCAGACGATCAGCTTCAATCGCTCAGCGACCACATGGCCAAGCAAGACCCTCAGGCAGAAATCCGCTTGAATTTGCGCTGTCAATCCTGCGGGCATCAGTGGTCTGTACTGTTCGATATCACAGCTTTCCTTTGGAAAGAGATTGTCACTGCCGCCCACAGGCTGCTGCAAGAAATTCACTTGCTCGCGGCGGTGTATAGCTGGAGAGAAGCAGACATCCTCGACATGAGTACTCAACGCCGCCAAGCCTACATTTCGCAAATCAGCGAGCAGATGGGTCACTCATTTGGACCGCCGACAACGGCTAGGGCCATGTCCTTACCCCAGGGAGGCCGCTAAAACCCATGACGCGCTTTTTGCAACAGCTCATCGCCCGACAAAGAGGACAGGTCGACACGGTTCAACCCAGAATCCCTTCGCGCTTCGAGTCGGCGGTGCCCACGGTGGGTATCGCAGTGGGCAGTTTTCACCAGGGGCTACCTTTGGATGATCATCGCGACCCTAGTGCCAACCTTCCATCAGTCTCACAATCGCCCAACCCAGCGCCTGCGAGTCCTCCACCGACTCCTTTTGTTCAGCCCGCTGAGCCGCCTGCGAATTCACCAGAACCAGTACAAAACACTTCGCAGCCATCCCCAATCTTTGCGCCGTTTCCTGCCCCCTCCGTAGTAGAAACATCGCCCAGCGCGGAGACTTTGCCTGCCTATCCAATCCCGTCTACCCAAGCGTCTCTAGATGCTCGCTTAGAGAGCATCGCTCGCTGGGTGAACCGCTCTACTCCAACTTTCTCGGAACCGTCTTCTGACTCGCAAACCACTGCCTCACAAGAGACGATTTCCCCTGTCTCTGAATCTGTAGAAGAAAGAACAACACAGCAAACCACAGCGGCTACAGTCTCTTCTGATTCTCTCTCTTCTGCGATTTCACGCCCCTCTCCAGCACCTTCCTCTGATTCACCAACAGCACCAAACCCTTTTCTCCCTTCTCCTCAGAGCCCTGTTTCAGTGCCCGCACCACAGATGCCGCATCAGCCGCTAGCCCCGATTGCGCCTGTGCTTTCGCCTCCACCCCCAACCATTCAAGTCTCTATTGGCCGCATAGAAATTCGGGCGACGGTACCGGCTAGGCCAAAGCCGTCACCCCGTCCTGCGCCTACGGTGCGTAGGCCAGCGGTGTCTTTAGAGCACTATTTACAGCAGCGTAGTCGGGGGTAGTCAATAGCGCATCATGTCAAATGCACTGGCGATCGCAGCAACTTCTGCCGTTCTAAAGGATGTTTTAGAAAATGGAATGGTCGAGGCTCAGCTGAGTAATGACTTTAACGTTCGAGTGGGACCGCCCGTCTCGATGGCCAATGGATCGTCCACACAGCAAGACCAAATTACGCTATTTCTCTACCAGGTTACGCCCAACATTGGCTGGCGCAATGAATGCCTTCCCCGCTACAACCGTCAGGGCGATCGCGTCAACAATCCACCGCTAGCGCTCAACCTGCACTATTTGCTAACCACCTACAGTGGCAGTGAGTTTGGCTCAGAAGTGCTGCTAGGGCACGCCATGCAGATCCTGCACGAAAATACTTTTTTGAGTCAGGCGGCGATTCGCCGGGCGCTCAGTAGCGGCACTGATGCGAGCGTTCAGGCTTTGGCGGCGGCGGGGCTCGCGGAGCAAGTAGAGCGAGTGAAGATCACACCGGAGAATTTGGACCCTGAGGCCATGTCGCGGCTGTGGTCTTCTCTGCAGGCGAATTTTAGAACCAGTACGGCGTATCAAGTCTCGGTGGTGCTGATAGAAAAAGAAGAATCTACTAAGGTGGCACCGCCTGTGCTGAATCGGAGAGTGTTTGCATTGCCAGTGCGATCTCCGGTGATCTCTCAGGTAGATCCGCAGCTGATTACCGCCGGTGGCACGCTGATGGTGAAGGGGCAGGGGTTGAAAGGGTCACCGACTCAGGTGGCGTTTGGCAATGAGGCCGTTTCACCGCTGACGCTTTCACCCGGTACAGGACAACAAACCGATCAACAGATATCGGTAGCTCTCCCTGCTGGACTGCAGGCTGGTGTCAACACTGTTCAGGTGCTGCACCCTTTTGATTTAGAAACGCCGGTAGAGCCCCATCGGGGCGTGGGCTCTAATGTTGTCGCCTTCATGCTGCGGCCCGACATTGTAAAAACCGCTGCTGGACCGCCCGCGACCTACGACATGGCCTTTTTTGCAGATGAGGCTGCTTTCAACGGGGCCTTTTCTGCAGATGAGCGATCGCGCTTTACGCAAACAATCACGTTTCCAGCGGTTCGGCTGCGGCTAGCCCCCGTAGTCTCTGGTAGTCAAACGCTCACGCTCCTTCTCAACGAAATTCCCGCGCCCACCGACCGACCTGCCCGTGCCTACAGCTACACGCAGCCCGCCTTGCTCCTTACACCAGCAGATATTCCACCGACCGGTACCGCTGCGGATGTGTTGCCTGCTGATCAGCGCAGCGAGGTAGTTGTCTTTTCGGTGCCGGGTGCGACCGCCGGAGACTATCTTGTGCGAATTCGGGTGGATGGGGCAGATAGTCCGCTGGAGCGTGCGCCCATCAGCACGCCGAGCGATCCGGTGGCACCGTTCATCGGGCCTGTGCTGGAGATAAGGCCATGAGCACAAACCGCAGCTGGACCCATGCGAATCAGTCGTATCTGTACGCCTGGATAAAGGCTTTGCGGTTCAGGCTAGAGAGTCTGTATGAAGGGAACCATACGGCACAAGGCGCAGCGGTAGGAACAGATGTGTCGGATAGCGCCGTCTCTGAAACAACAGAATGGACAGAGGCAGAATGGACAGAACCGGAATGGCAAGAGGCGGCGCGTCCCCCAGCGCTGCTTACCCTGTGTCAGCTGCTCCGGCTATCTGCTTTTGAGCGGGGCATTTTGATGCTGTGTGTCGCACCAGCGCTCGACCCTACAATGGCGCAGGTGTATGCGGCGGTCCAGGGAAATCCTCCCCGCCCCTATGCCACCTTTAACCTAGCGCTGCGGTGCTTCCCGCATCCCCAATGGAACCCACAGTGGAATGAGCTGACCCCCTCGGCTCCTCTGCGCTACTGGCAGCTGATAACGCCCGTGGGCGAAGGTCCGCTGACCACCCAGGCTTTAGAACTAGACGAGCGCATTTTGCACTATCTGATGGGGGTGACCTATCTCGATCCGCAGTTGGAGAGCTGTGTGTTTTGGTCGTCTGCGCCGACGGTGCTGACGCCGTCTCAGCAGGCACTGGCTGAGCAAATCGTTTCAGCATGGACACGGCAAGAGGCGGGCGCGCCCTTGGTAAATCTCTATGGGGGGACCGTGGCGAGTAGAGCTGCGATCGCTAGAGCTGCAGGGCAATACAAAGGCGCTAGACCCTACCGCTTACAGGTTTCGAACCTGCCTAGGGAGACTGAGCTACGCAATCGGTTTCAGCGGCGCTGGGAGCGAGAAGCTGCCCTGGGCAATCACACACTGTTTGTAGATGTAGATGAGCTGAGCCTTCAGGAGAAGCCTGCTTTTTTAGAGACATTTATTCAGCGGCAGGGGGGAAGGCTGCTGGTGAGTAGCGATGAGCCAATCAGGCTAGCTCAGCGGTCTGTGTTGCCGCTAGAAGTGACTCGCGCCACCGCTGAAGAATTGCAGCAGCTGTGGCGACAAGTCATTGGAGAAGACATTGTGCAACAGATCGACGGTCCCTTTTCAGCAGTGGTTGGCCCGCTGATTAGCCAGTTTAATCTTGACCCGAGTGGAATTGTGCAGGCGGCAGAAAAGGTGAGGCAGGCAGGGCATGGAGCGGCGCCGTTGAATGAAAAGGCGGATGCACAGTTGTTGCGATCGCGCCTTTGGGCGGCCTGTCGTGAGCAGGCGCGGCTGAGGCTAGATGATTTGGCGCAGCGATTGGAGCCGGTGGCGACGTGGGATGATTTGGTGTTGCCTGCGGCGCAGATGCAAACCTTGAGGGCGATTGTGTCGAGCGTACAGCAGCGATCGCAGGTTTATGAAGAGTGGGGATTTGGTCAGAAAAGTCGCCGTGGGTTGGGAATCTCGGCTTTGTTTGCCGGGGGCAGTGGCACTGGCAAAACAATGTCGGCTGAAGTGCTCGCTCAGGCGCTGACTCTCGATCTCTATCGGATTGATCTGAGCGCTGTTGTGAGCAAATACATTGGGGAAACAGAAAAGAACCTGCGACGGATCTTTGATGCTGCAGAGCAGGGCGGTGTCATTTTGCTATTTGATGAGGCCGACGCTCTGTTTGGTAAGCGCAGCGACGTCAAAAGCAGTCACGACCGTCATGCCAATATCGAGGTGAGCTATCTTTTGCAGCGCATGGAGAGCTATCGGGGTCTCGCCATTTTGACGACTAATTTCAAAAATGCCATCGACGCTGCCTTTCTGAGAAGACTTCGATTTGTGATTTCATTTCCCTTTCCAGATGCGGCGCAGCGGGCTGAGATGTGGCGGCGCGTATTTCCCTCTCAGACGCCGACTCAGGGGCTCGCACCCGAAAAACTTGCGCGGCTGACGGTCGCCGGGGGTAATATCTACAGTATTGCGATGAATGCGGCTTTTTTGGCGTCGGCTGAGGCGTCTCCTGTGACCATGCGGCATCTATTGCAGGCCGCTCGGAGTGAGTACGGCAAGCTAGACAAAAAGCTGACAGACACGGAGGTACGCGGATGGACCTGAGCAGACATCGCCTTCCCAACGCTAGCGCCTGCAGTGTGGATCTATCCATACAAGAGATCGTGCTCAGCGATATCTCTATCAAAGATCCGCAGCTGCTGAAGCAAACCGTATCTGCAGAGCTGACGCGACTGCTGCACACCCAGGGCGTACCGCCCAATCTGGCCCGTCAGAGTCATGCCCCTAGCCTCAGCGCCGGAGCAATCTCTGTGAACACTGCGGGAACAGCTTCTTTGGGCGTGGAGATTGCCCAGGCGATTTATCGTGGCCTGCACCGGGAGGCAGAGACATGAAAGCGCCGCTACGACCTAGGGTAAAGTCATCTTCGGTATTGCCAGCCGCAAAGAAGAAAACGCCTGCCAAACAGCGGCGGCAAGATGCTTGGGCCGACTGGATAGCGACGCTAGAAGCAGAAGGTGAAGAGACTGCTGCTCTCTTGGAACAGCCACACGGTGAGGCTGAGATGGGCTGGCTGGTCGCAGAAGAGCATGGCGAACGCGTCGACTCGGAGAGCAAAGCGATCGCCATTGATGAACAGATAGATGAGCGGATAGATGAACAGATAGATGAACGGGTTGAGCCGACTGCTCTGACAGTGGCTGATTCTGTTTTCGTGCCCGAAGTGAGTTACGAGATGGATATCTCAGACGGACAGATGTCGGCGGTGCCTGTCTTAGGAGAACAAATCGTAGAAGAACAAATCGTAGAAGAACAGTTTGCAGAAGCGCAGATTGCAGAAGAACAGACCGTAGCGCAGCAGGACTTAGAAGAACAGATTGCTGAGCCTGTGTCGTCTAATGATGCGGGTAGTTGGTTTGCCAGTAAAGAACAAGCGATCGCACCTCCACCCCCCGCTGAAACGAAGCCATACAGCCCTCTCTCCGCTGCCAACCTAGACACCCTACTCACCGCCGCGCCAACCACCGAGCTTCCCTATCGCCCCCTCCTCGAATCTCGCTTTGGCCAGCCCCTGAGCCACATTCAGGTGCACCCAAGCACACCCGAAATTCGAACTGTCTTAACCGAGCTAGACGCCACCGCTGCCAACTACGACCACCGAATTCTCTTTGCTGAGGCCCAACCCAGCCTAGAGACCGTTGTTCACGAAGTCGTTCACGCCCTACAAACCACACCCCATAGCCCAGACACTGCACCTTCGACAGACCCTTTAACCCCCCTCTCACCTGATTCCCCGGCAGAACAAGAAGCCAGCCAGCTCACAGCAAAAATCACCCCGACCCTACAAACCAACGGCTTAGCGGACCCTGCTTCTACCCCTTGGATACCGGTCGTAGTGACCAGCACGCTCTCTCCTACTGCGATCGCCTGCCTGCGAAATGCACCTCCTGCAACACTCAGCCCAACCGCCCCACCCCGCGACACCTTTCAAGCCGCCACCAAGTCCGACCGCCCAGCCGACAGCAGCTCCGTCACGACAGCCTCCCCAGACTCTGCTGCTACAACCACTACAGACTCCTCTGCCCCAGCCCAAACTGAGACGTCCTCGATTGCTGACTCAAGCACCGCTGCCAGCGACGACCCTAGCTCACAAGCCACCGACGAGCTAGAAACAATTCCCGCTTTGGAAGTCCCCGCTCCCCCAGAACCCGGCATCACAGCTGAAGATGTCGCTCAGCGGCAGGCCGAACTCGACGCCGCCCAAGCCGCGCTCGAAAGCGCCACCGATGTAGATGACAAAGTGGCCGCCTATGCCAAAGCGCCACCTACGCTAAAAGCCAAAGCCTATGGCACCCTCGGCCAAGACTTAGAAACGCTATCAAAATCTGAAAGTGAAACCTTTCAGGCTGAGATGCCCGACTTTGAGGCGAAGCTATCGGGCAAAACAGAAGAACTGCCCGAGCTAGCGGTAGAGACGCCCCCTGCTGAAGAGAGCGTCTCACTAGAAGAGAAGCCACCTGCACCTGCACCGAAGCCCACCGTAGAACCTACTGCTGCGCCCACTGCCTACACAGAAAATGCCTCTGTGCTGAAGCGAATCTTCAAATTTTCTGAGGGGACGAGTCCTCAGTCGAAAGCGGGGGAGATTGGCGATACGCTCAGCGCCGTGAGCACCACTGACCAAACGGTGAAAACATCGCCAGGCGACGCGCCCACTGTGCCCCTCAAAGGAGAAAGCGATCCTCAGCGAATAGAAAACCAGGTGACTAAGGGACGCGATCGCGCCAACAAAGACCGCGACACTGCCAAAAAGAAAATCCTAGATGGCCCCGGTCCAGAGCGCGTTCAACCCCTGGTAATGGAGGAGAAAATGCCGATGGAGGCGATCGCGCCCCCAAAGGTAGAGCGCCCTGAGCCCGTCGCAGGCATCGATGACTTTGGCCAGCGAGAAATGCCTGCGGAGGTGAATACGGCCTTCGACCTCACCCATCAGCAGAGCATGCAGGAAAGCATGACAGAGGCCCAAGCTGAGGTGCAAAAAACGACTAAGGCCCGAGATGATGCTCGAAAAGAAAAGGTAGACAAAGCTCAGGCTGATGCGGATAAGAAAACAGCGGCGGCAGATAAAAAGCAGCGGGAGGATGTACACAGTCACCGGGAGCAGATTCAGCGCGATCGCAAGACAGCCCTCGACACCCAAAACAAAGCCGTTAAAACCGTCGAGAAAGAGTCGGAAGCCCGGCAAAAAAAGGATCGAGATGCGATAGACGAGCGGGTGAAAACGGACCAAAAAACAGTTAAAGCAGACTACGACAAGGCGGAAGGTAAGGCGAAGGCGAAGGTAAAAGGCGGCGAGAAAAAGGCCGAAGATAAGCGCAGGCAGGCCGAGCGTGATGCTGAAAAAGAGAGCTGGTGGGACCGGGCCGTTAGCTTCGTAAAAAAAGCGATTCAGGCACTCACTGATGCAATCAGCAAAATTTTTGACGCGGTGAGGGCTGCAGTCAACAAGATTTTGGACGATGTCAAGAAGGCGGCGTTAGCGCTGATTGACAAGGCTGCGAACTTTATTAAGAAAGCGATCGGTGAATTTAGTAAATTTTTGCAGGGGGCTGTGAATGCGCTGCTGAAGGAGCACTTCCCCGGCGCTGCGAAAATATTGACCGATGCGATTAAGAAAACGGAGAAGCTAGCAACCGAAGCCGTAGACAAGGTCGCAACGAAGCTGAAGAAAGAGATTACCGAGCTGGTAGAGGGCCTGCGCAAGAGTCTGAACGCGATTATGGATGCGCTGCAGGCGGGGCTGAAGTTTGTGAGCAGCTTGATTCAGGCGGCGCTCTCTGGTGATTGGAATGCCGTGTTGAAGATGCTACTGGAAGCCGTCTTCAAGGTAATCGGGGTAGAGCCAGAGACATTTTATGCCTACATTGGTAAAGCGCAGGAGACTTTTCAAAAGATTCTCGATGACCCTGGCGCAGTGGTTAAGAATCTGCTTGATGCAGTTAAGCTCGGCATTCAGAAATTTGCAGATAACTTCCTTAAGCACCTCAAAGCGGGCATCATTGGCTGGCTCACGGGCGCTTTGGGCAGTGACCTGACCATTCCCACAGAGTTTAGCTTGATTGGCGTTCTCGATTTGGGCAGGCAGATCATGGGACTGACGCTGCAGCTCATTCGCCGAATTGCAGTACGCATTTTGGGCGAAGAAAATGTCGAGAAAATTGAAGGCGTCATTGAGCAAGTTAAGTCGCTGATAGAAGGCGGATGGTCTGGGCTGCTGAAAAGAATCACCGAAACGCTGACGGGCGTAAAGGAGATGGTGCTGGGGCAGATAAAGGAATTTTTAGTCACCCGGCTGATATTGTCTGCCATTACCAAGCTCGCTTCACTCTTTAATCCGGTTGGTGCCATTGTGCAGCTAGTGCTCACGCTGTGGAACATCTTCACCTTTCTGAAAGAAAACCTGCAGCGAATGATCGGCATCGTGAAAACGATTACCGCTAGCATCACGGATATTTTTAAGGGCATTGTAGAAAAAGCCTCGATTAATATCGAAGCTACGCTGGCGAATTTGCTACCGATTGCAATATCTTTCCTCGCGAACTTGCTAGGCCTAGGTGGGATTAGCGCCCGTGTTCGTAAAATTATCGGTCGGCTGAGAAAGCGAATTGAAGATGCGATCGTGAAGCTGATCCGTAAGATTGCCAGTCGAATTAAGAATCGAAAGAAAAGAAAGAAAGAAACTAAAAAGAAAGCTTCTGGGCTGCATGACCAACGTACAGATGCCCAGAAGCTGTCAGCCGTTAAAAAAGCAATTGATGCAGCATTTAAGCTTCAAAAACGTTCGGATATTACACCGATAAAACTAAAAGAGGCATTGCCGAATATAAAGAAAAAGTATCAGTTGACTTCACTGGATCTTGTCCGCGATAAAGAAAATACTTTTCATGTTTTGGCAGTTATTAATCCTCGCCGAACAACACCACCAAAGGTCTATCTGAATAGGTTTAGCTTAGCTCCTGGGGGATTTGATGCCCATGAACATACAATTATTGTTGCAGCAACGGAGGATACTTCAGCACAAACAGTTCATATGATTAGTCGTCATGGGCCCGATGTTCCTGACGAAGTTCTAATTGGTCGAGTTGAAGTTCTTCGTTCAAGATTTAGAGAGGTTCGTCAACAAAAGATAGATGATCTTCAACGAAAAGTTGACAAGGGTCATGCCTCTATCGGAAAAGCAATTTCAGATGCTGAATCTATTCCTGGACTTCAAGCAGAGCTAAGACAGCTAGAAGCAGAGCAACGTGCTGCTCAAGAAGAAGAGAGAAATTTAGAAGGTGAAGAACGGACACAATTAGAAACACTGAGAGGCCTTAAAGCACGATTAAGTCAAAAACCCGCAGAAGAAGAGAAAAATTTAATTCAAGGAAAAATTAGAGATATTGATGGCAGCATCAAAAGATTGGCTGGCATTCTCCAGAGTCTCGAGAAAAGAATTGAGAAAGCTAATAAAAAGATAGAAGGTCTTCGAAGACAGCTGATAAGTCATCAAGAAAACCAGGAAAATATTGAGAGGAAATTGAGTGAATTACGACATATGAATACTACCAGCGTAGACATAATGCGTGAGCAGCTCAAAGACTGGGGTGTTAGAAATGTTCCTGAGAAGGCGACAAAGTTTTATACAACTGAGATTATGTTTCATGCAGTAAGGGATGCTTTGAAAGAGAATGAGAAGAAGATTGATGACGCTTTTGAAGAGAACGGCACGCCTAAGGCTGTAGGCGCACGTTATACTATTCGGCACAAATTTAAGGATAAAAGGTTACTAGGAATGGGATATGAATTAACGTCTCGTCATAAGATAGAGAGAATTGGTGCCACCAATTTGGACCAGATAGTTATAGTGGTCAGACTTATTAATTCGGATGGACGATTATATGTTGTGGAAACTGCATATCCGACCTAGACGCAGACAAAAAACTAACCTAATGAGCGATCGCCTATGACGTCATTCCCAAATGCACCAAAGTTCTTAAAAGGCGCAATTGTAGCCCTGCCGCTACCCAATCCAATCCCACAGGTGATTGCGTTTCAATACAATCCGGTGACGCTGAGCCGTTCTTTGCAGGTGCAGGCGGTAGAGGGCGATAGCAATACCAGCGAAGCCCTTCGACTAGAGGGCGCACCCGTAGAAGAAATCAAGCTTGAAGTGGAGTTTGATGCTACCGACCAGCTAGAAACCGGTGATCAAACAGCCGTAGAGCAGGGCATCTATCCACAGCTCTCGGCGCTAGAAACCTTAATTTATCCCTCTAGCACTCTGGTGATTAGCAATCAAATCTTACTCTCGCTGGGCACCATTCAAATCGCCCCACCCCAGGCACCGCTGACGCTATTCATTTGGGGGAAAAAGCGCATCCTGCCCATCCGCCTCACAGAATTTAGCATCACAGAAGAGGCCCATGATATTAACCTCAACCCCATTCGTGCCAAAGTCTCTTTGGGCATGCGAGTGCTCAGCTACAACGATCTATCTATCACCAACCCCGGCTACCATCTCTTCCTCTCCCATCAAATTGTAAAAGAAACGAGCGCAAACTTAGGACGCGTTAACAATTTAGACACAGTTCTAGGCAGTAACCTTAACTTGTTGTAAATACGCATATGTTTAATTCCAACAGTCGATATTATTCCCTTGCAACAGCCACCTACACGACCGCCGCCGGTCGAGAAGTGGCCTATGTTCGACGGCGATTTTTGCCTGCTGCCGAGACGCTGCCAACCATCGCAGAAGTGACGGTGACCCAGGGCGATCGCCTCGATCTGATCACGGCTCGTACGCTGGGGGATCCTGAGCAATTTTGGCAAATTTGTGATGCCAACAATGCCATGAACCCGACAGCGCTAACTGCTGAATTAGGCCAACGATTGAGCGTTTCTGTTCCTCAGCTGCCTTAGTCGTTTTCGCGTCTTACTGTTTGTTCTCTGGGGAGATGTTGTATGACGCTTCTGGGGATCCGGTTGACCCTGCTCGCCGGTAAAACGATTCCAGCGCCCTTGCCCAGAGCGCTGACTGAATCTGTTGCCAGCGTTGAGGTTACCCACAGTGACGAAGGTCGCAGCGGGTTTCAAATTGTGTTTCAGGTGGGGCGCGATCGCGCCAACTATCTGGACTACCCTCACCTGCGAAATGATCAGCTCAAGCCCTTCTCTCGCGTGATTGTTGTCGTTACCCTTGGCCCCTTTCCTCAGGTGCTGATGGACGGCATCATCACCCATCAGCAGCTCTCTCCCAGCAATCAGTCCGGGGGCTCTACCCTGACGGTAACGGGCGAAGATGTCAGCATTATGATGGACCGCGAAGAGAAAACCGTTGAGCATCCTGCCCAACCAGAAAAAGCGATCGCAACCAAAATCATTGCTCAATATGCCCAATATGGCCTCACTCCAAAAATTATCCCGCCGCCCACATTAGATACCCCAAATCCCGCTGACCGAATCCCCACCCAGCAAGGCACCGATCTCGCCTACCTAAAGGACATGGCCCGGCGCTACGACTACATGTTTTATGTGTCACCGGGTCCGCTACCCGGCACCAATACAGCCTACTGGGGACCCTCCATCCGCCAAGGCATCCCGCAAAAAGCCCTCTCCTACAATCTTGGCCCCAATACCAACATAGAATCTTTGACCTTTCAAAACGATGCGCTCAGCCCCACAGTAGTTGCCGGAAAAGTGCAGGACCGACTCACCGGACTCACCCTACCGGTTGTCTCCGTTGCCAGCCTTTTGCCAGCCCTCTCTGGCAATCCCCCCGATATCACCAGTCTGCTCACCGTCGGTCGCCAGGCCTATCGGGCCTCCGGCAAAAATATTGTTCAGGCATTTGCCCAAGCGCAGGCCCAGGCAGATGCCACTTCCCGAGATGCCGTCACCGCAGAAGGTGAGCTAAACGCGCTGAAATATGGCGGCATCTTACAAGCTCGCGCCTTGGTCGGGTTGAGAGGGGTTGGCCTGAGCTACAGCGGCAACTACTACGTCAAAAAAGTCACCCACCAAATCACCCACGAAACCTACAAACAAAAATTCTCTCTCGCCAGAGAAGGCACCGGCTCGGCGGTTCCTTTAGTAAGGCCTTAGCAATCTATTGATAAACACACTCTTAATAAACAAGCCCTCCCTTAATAAGTCAGCCCTTAACACGCTACGACCATGAGACAGTTTTTTGGAAAATATCGCGGCACCGTAGAAAACAACGTAGACCCGCAGCAGCGTGGACGGCTGCAGGTGAGCGTGCCGACTGTGCTGGGCGATGGTCGCAGTAGCTGGGCGATGCCCTGTGTTGCCTTTGCGGGGCCTCAGGTGGGTTTGTTTGCGCTGCCGCCGAGTGGGGCCTATGTGTGGGTGGAGTTTGAGGCGGGTGACCCAGACTATCCCATTTGGACGGGGTGCTTTTGGGGGCAGGGAGAGGCGCCTGCCATGCCTGCCATAGAAGCGACAAAGGTGCTGAAAACAGAGGCCGGTAGCCTCACGATAAGTGACTTGCCGGGTGCGGGTGGGATTTTTCTCGAAACAACGCTGGGCATGAAGATTTCGATGACCGCTCAAGGGATAGAAATCACCAATGGCCAAGGCGCCACGATTTCTCTGACGGGTTTTCAGGTCTCGGTCAATGGTGGCGCACTGGAGGTGGTGTAATGAGTGGACTTGTGCTGCATGTCGGGGCGACGGTTATGTGTCCCCATGGGGGACCGATGAGCGTATCAACGAGCAATGTTCGCGTCAAAGTCGGCGGACAGTTTGTTGCCACTGTCAACGATCTGTATACGATTAGCGGCTGCCCATTTCAAATCCCGGTGCCCAGTGGGACTAAACCACAGCCCTGTGTGACGGCGCAGTGGCCGGTTCCTGCGACGCGGGTACGGGTGAATGGCCAGCCGGTGATTTTGCAAACCAGCACAGGCATTTGTCAGAGCGCAGAACAAATTCCTCAGGGCCCGCCCAATGTGGTGCTCACTCAGTTTCGGGTTAGGGGGGTGTAGCCGTGCAGCTCGATTTTCCTTTTCATATCAGTGCTCAGCAGAGAACGGCTACTACAACAGGAGATGAACACATTCGCGACCTGATTGAGCAGGTGTTGTTTACCTCGCCGGGCGAAAGGGTAAACCGACCGAGCTTTGGGAGTGGATTGTTGCAGCTGGTATTTGCGGGCAATGGAGATGCCCTGGCGACCACGACTCAGTTTATGGTGCAGGGAGCGCTGCAGCAGTGGCTGGGTGAGCTGATTGAGCTAGAGGAAGTCACCGTGCTCCAGCAAGACTCTACGCTGCGGGTTACCGTTCGCTATCGCGTTCGGCGCACCCAAGCCCGACGGGTCGACCGGTTTGAGCGGGAGGTGGGCTAGTGCAATACTTCTGTAAAAATCAGCGTCGACGAGACCAAGTGCGCGACACGCTCACCCCCAGCGGTGCGCCCAAGCTAAACGGCATCGACCACATCGAAGTCACCGAAGACCAGACCGTGCTGGTGCTTTACTTTATTCACGGGGTGCCGACGGCAGCAGATGACAGCGATGTGATTACCCCTGAGAATTTTGTACTGTCGGGGGGCAGTCGGATTCAGAACCTGCGGGTGACGACCGTTGTGCGCATTCCCGAGCAGACAAACGCCCTGCAGCTCACCGTCAATCAGTGGGGAGACTTTTCGACCTACCGCTTACAGCTGGTGACGTCTTCTGTCGATGAGAGTCCGCCGACAGGGGTTGTCCCCCCGCTAGATCCGCAGCTCTCTGGGATCTCTTTCTCTTTTAAGGTGGATTGTCCTAGCCCATTCGACTGTCCTAAACCGGCAGATTGCGCTACTCCAACGTATCCTCCACCCCAGATTGACTACCTGGCTAAGGACTATGCTAGCTTCCGGCAGCTCATGCTAGATCGCCTATCGGTGACGCTGCCTGGCTGGACTGAGCGCAACCCGGCAGATGTGGGGGTGGCCCTGGTAGAAGTACTGGCCTATGCGGCAGATCAGCTGAGCTATTACCAAGATGCGGCGGCGACAGAGGCCTATTTGGACACGGCTCGTCGGCGCGCTTCTATCCGTCGCCATGCGCGACTGCTGAACTATGCCATGCATGAAGGGTGCAACGCGCGCACCTGGATTCAGGTGCAAACGGCGGCAGACGATTTGTTGATTCCGCAGGGGACCGCGTTTCTTACGAAGGTTCAGGGGCAGCCTGTGCGATTGGTGCCTGGCGAAAGGGCCTATCAGGCAGTGTTGCAGCAGCGTTCTGAAGGCTTCGAATCGATGCAGCCGCTGCGGGTATATCAGGGGCACAACACCATCAGGTTTTATACCTGGAGTGATGAAAACTGCTGTTTGCCTAAGGGTGCAACCCATGCGACGCTGCTGGATGATGAAGAGAATCGCCTGCACTTGCGGCCCGGTGATGTGCTGGTGCTAGAAGCGGCGCGCAGCCCTGCCACAGGCCGCGCGGAAGATGCCAACCTTGCCCACCGGCAGGCAGTACGGCTAACGGCGGTTTTCCCGGCGGCCAATGAGGATGAAGATGGTCGCCGGACGGCAGGTGCGATCGCACGAGATCCGCTTACAGACCAGCCCATTGTCGAAATTCGCTGGCATGTAGAGGATGCGCTGTCTTTTCCGCTGTGCCTGTCTAAAGAAATAGAGAGCGAGCTGCTCGGCGATATGGGCATTGCCCGTGGCAATATCTTGCTGGCCGACCACGGTAAAACTGCCGACGCGCCCCAGATTGTGCCCGAGCAGGTGCCAGCAGGCATTCGCTATCGCCCGCGCCTAGGCGCAGACAACATCACCTACGCAGCGCACTTCGACCCGCTGGCTGAAGGGTCTGCTCGGGCAGCGATTCGGCAGCTGCCCAGTGAGGCCCTACCCTCAGTGACCCTGCAGCAACAGGACGGGACCGTGTGGCAGGCGGCGGGAGACTTGTTGAACAGTGATCGCTTTGATGAAAAGTTTGTAGTTGAGCCCGGGCAGGGGCGTGAGGCAAGCCTGCGGTTTGGTGACAACGTGTTTGGACGTCGGCCTGCTGAGCTGAGCCGTTTTGAAGCGAGCTATCGGGTGGGTAGCGGGCAGGCAGGCAATGTGGGTGCAGAAGCGATCGCTCACATTGCTTTTCCAAGTACTGACATTATTCACGTCTCCAATCGTCTTCCCGGTGTGGGCGGGACCGAGCCAGAATCAACCGCGCGAGTGAAGTTTGATGCGCCTCAGGCCTTTCGAGTCCAGCAGCGAGCCGTCACCGAAGCAGACTATGAGATGATTTCGCTGCGCCACCCCGAGGTGCAGCAGGCCAAGGCAACCCGCCGCTGGACTGGCAGCTGGTATACCTACTTCGTGACGGTAGATCGCCGGGGCGGGCGGACTGTAGACGCCGACTTTGAAAGAGACTTTCGGACCTTTTTAGATCGGTATCGGCTAGCTGGCTACGACTTAGAGATTAATGCGCCCCAGTTTGTCTCTCTCGATGTTCGCTTTAGCGTTTGCACCCAGCCGGGGTTCTTTGCTGCCGATGTCGAAGCGGCCCTGCTGGAAACGTTTAGCAATCGGGAGTTGCCCGACGGGCGCAGAGGCTTTTTTCATCCCGACAACTTTACGTTTGGCCAGCCTGTGTATCTCAGCCAGATCGTCGCTGAGGTGATGGCGACCCCCGGCGTGCAGTGGGTAGACGTGAGCGACCGGGGCATCCATCGTTTTCAGCGGTGGGGCCGCGCGGCCAACCAGGAGCTAGAAACGGGTGAAATCACCTTTGATCGGCTGGAAATTGCTCGATTGGACAACGATCCGAACGCGCCAGAAAACGGGCGGATAGCGTTTTTGATGGAGGGTCGCCCGTGACAAACAACAGCAACAACAACAATATTAAAAGTCTTCTCGACCTAGATCCAACCCTAGACACCTGCGGTTGTTGTGAAGACTCAGCGCTTACTCAACCGTCTGACAATCGTCCGGGCCTATCTGCCATTCGCTACCGGCTCGGGACCTACGACACCTTTATGCGGCAGCTGATAGAGCAGCTGGCACGTCCGGCGCTGCCGGGCTACCCAACGCTAGCAGCGCTGAAAACGCGGCGGCTAGACGATGGCGCGATCGCCCTCTTGGATGCCTGGGCCATGGTTGCCGATGTGCTCACCTTTTACCAGGAGCGCATTGCCAATGAAAACTATTTGCTCACTGCGACAGAGCGCCGCTCAGTGTTGGCATTGGCCCGTACCCTTGGCTACGAACTTAATCCGGGCGTGGCGGCTAGCACCTATCTCGCGTTCACGGTAGAGGCGGCGACCGACCCTCACCAAACCGCAAAGGTGCCCGCCGGTACCCAGATTCAAAGCCTGCCAGAACAAGATCAGCTGCCCCAGACCTTTGAAACTAGCACAGAGATAACGGCTCGCGCCGCCTGGAACAACTTGCGATCGCCTCAAACCCGAGCACATGTGCCCACTGGGGGCGATCGCACGCTGTATCTTCGCGGTCTCAATACCCGCCTAGCTCCTGGCGACTGGCTGCTGTTTGTCGGCGAAGAGCGATTGGCAGATGCCGAGAGCGATCGCTGGGAAGTTCGCCGCCTGCTCACCGTAGAGACCGATGCCAAAGCCAACCACACCCGCGTCACTTGGGACCTGCCAATCGCTAGCGATGCTCTCCCCGAAAAGCCCAGCGTCTATACCTTCCGCACCAGAGCCAACATTTATGGTCACAATGCTCAAAGCTGGCGCAGCTATCCAGATACGGCAAAAGCTACTTATCTAGGACTAGGCAGCCCAGATCAACTCACTGACAGTCACAGAGAGGAATGGCCAGCCTACAACATTTTTTCGACTCAGGGTCCAGTTCCGTCCGGTAATTTCACAGGGTCCACCCGGCAGACAGTCTATCCAACGCCACCGATAGATCTAGACGCTATCTACAAGAAAATTACACCTGGCAGCTGGGTGATGCTGTCCTATGCAAATAGCCGGGCGCTCTACCAGGTCAATAGCCTGACAGAAGCCGCTAGGAGCGACTTTGGGCTAACCGGTAAAACCACTCGCTTAACGTTGTTGGGTCAAGGCTTAGCAGATTCTGTTTTTGAAAAGGCCGTGCGTGGCACCCTTGTCTACGCTGAAAGCGAAGCCTTGGAAGTTGCGGACTTGCCTCTCACTGAACCGATAGCCGGTCAGGAGGTAGATATTCAAGGATTGGTAGAACACCTGTTGCCGGGCGTGCCTTTGGCAGTGAGTGGCAAGGTTGTGCGGGCTAAGGTCGATGGGTTTGAGGGTGGTTTGGTGTTGCGATCGCTTGACCAAACACAAACCAAACCTATTCCAGCAGGCGCGCTGCTCTGGGTAGAAGCCCTGCCAATCTCGCTCAGCCATCAAAAACACAGATGGACCCTGCGCGACCTCACCGGGTTTGTTGGCACTGTAGACGCAACAACAGAACAAATCACCTACGCACCGGCCCTAGAATCAGACGAAACGGTCAGCGAGATCGCATTCCTCAAGCAATTGCCAACTTTTAACCCCGTCACCCACCTGCAGCTAAAAGCTCCTCTCACATTTATCTACGACCGCGCGACTTTCTCTATCAATGCCAACGTTGTACCCGCCACCCACGGTGAGACTGTTAGCACCGTCTTGGGCAGTGGCGACGGGGCTCAGCCACACCAAACCTTCACCCTAAAAAAGCCGCCGCTGACCTATCTCTCGTCGAGTTCTGCCAGCGGCCGAGAAACCACGCTCTCAGTCAGGGTAAACAACATGCTGTGGTCGGAGGCCGATAGCTTCTTTGGCCGAGACCCATCGGCTGAAAACTACATTGTTCGTCTGGAAGATGATGGCACCACGAATATCACCTTTGGAGACAGCCATCAGGGGGCGCGGCTCCCGACGGGGACTGAAAACATTACAACAACCTATCGCAGTGGCATTGGCCTCGTGGGAGAGGTGGCCTCGGGTAGCCTCACCCTCCTAAAACAAAGGCCGCTGGGCATTCGCGCGGTCACCAATCCGGTGGCTGCTACCGGCGCAGAAAATGCAGAAAATCTCAGCAGCGCTAGAACCAACGCACCGCTCACTGTTTTAACCCTAGATCGTCTTGTTTCTAGACAAGACTATGAGGATTTTGCCCGGGCGTTTGCAGGGATTGGCAAAGCGCAAGCGGTGGAAATTTGGGATGGGTTTGTCACCCGGCTGCACATTACCCTTGCTGCTGCTAATGGCGACCCGATCGTTGAGACCTCGCCGCTCCAACAGAATCTCAACCGGGCGATGGAGACACTCCGAGATCCTGGGCCACCTTTTATATTAGATAGTTTCAGGCTTTGTCGCTTTGATGTGGCGGGCAAGCTGCTGATAGATGAGCGCTACGATCCTGAAATTGTGAAGTCTCAAACAACAAACCGGCTGCTCGCCGCCTTCGAGTTTTCCCGGCGACAGTTTGGGCAGGGGGTGAGCGCGGCTGAGGTGATTGCGCTGATGCAGTCTGTGCCAGGGGTGATTGCGGTGGATTTGGATGCGCTACATCGCAGCGAACAAGGTAGCCAGCTGGAGACATATTTAGACGCTGCGATCGCTCAATGGGACGCAGCGAAAACGCCGCCCCAGGTGACTCAGGTTGAGCTACTGCTCATCAACCCTGCCGGAATAGAGCTAGAGGTGAACAAGCGATGACTACCCCGCCCGTACAAGACCGCCTCTACAACCTCCTGCCTGCCCTCTACCGGCTAAGAGACCAAGAACCCGACCAGGCCGAAGCGCTCAGGGCGCTCATGGCCCTCATCGAAGAACAGTTTTTGGCGCTGGAAGCCGATGTTGACCAGCTCTATGACGATGCCTTTATTGAGACTTGTCAGGAGTGGGTGGTGCCCTACATTGGCGATTTGCTGGGTGTAAAACCGCTTCAGCGCATTGCGCAAACGGGTTTTAGCCAGCGGGCCTACGTGGCCAATACGCTGGACTACCGGCAGCGTAAGGGAACGCTCACCGTTTTAGAACAGCTGGCTAGAGATGTCACCAATTGGCCTGCCCGCGCGGTGGAATATTTTCAGCTCATGGAGTGGACTCAAAATCTCAACCACATTCGACCTCAGGGATATCGCACGCCCGATCTGCGCGACGCTCAGTCGATGGCCCGGCTCAACAGTCCGTTTGAAAGCGCGCTGCATACCCCTGAGATTCGGCACATTTCCGGTCCTACAGACAAGATTCGAGGGCGCTACAACACCCACCATGTGGGTATTCACCTGTGGCGGCTACAGGCCTATCCGCTCTCTCAGGTTCAGGCTCGCCCGGTCTCTGGTCAGCCCGGACTGTACTGGATAAATCCCCTAGGCCAGTCGGGTGCACTTTTCAATACGCCGCTACCCGAGACAGAAACAACAACCCTTGCCAGTGAGATAAATGTGCCAGAGCCCCTGCAGCGCCGTCCGCTCTATGACGAGGTAGAAGCGCTGGTCGGTGGTCAGCCGCCGCAGACGGCATATTTTGGTAAGCAGCCCGTTTTTGAAGTGTTTGTGGAAGGGGATGCGATCGCACCCCGTGACCTTCAGATCTGCGATCTCAGCGGAGACCCTGGCGCTGCTGATTCTAGCTGGCAGCGACCCAACACGTCCCGGGCCATCGCTGTCGATCCAGAACAGGGACGCCTTGCCCTGCCTCAAGATGCCGCTTTGCCAGAAGAGATTACCGTCACCTATGCCTATGGCTTCAGTGGCGACATGGGCGGCGGGCCATACAATCGCTATGCCTCTGTAGAGCAGGCGTTGAGTGCGCCGGTGACTTGGCAAGTAGGCGTGAGTGAAAATGCAATCGCCCTTGGTGATGAAGTGCTCTTTTCTGACTTGGCCGATGCGATCGCCCAGTGGAATGCTCAGCCTGCGGGCACCATTGGCGCCATCCTCCTTATGAATAACCAAAGCTACGACCCCGGCAGTGAAACGATTGAGATACCTGCGGGCAGTCAGCTGGCCATTCTCTCTGCCCGGTGGCCCTTGGTGCCTACCGCCGATGGAGGAGAGCGGCGCAATCTAGAACAATGGGTCCCCGTAGACCGCCGCGCTCACATTTCCAACAATGTGGCCGTAAGGGGAACTGCCCCGAGCGCCGATCCTAACCCCGGACAGTTCACCCTGGATGGCTTGTTGATAGAAGGTAGCGTCACCATTGAGCCCGGTAACCTGGAAAGCGTGCGGATTGCTCACTGTACGCTGGTCCCCGACCGGGGCGGATTGGTGGCAATGGCTGACTCGAATGCTGGTACGAACAACAGACTGACCGTGTGTGTGGATCACAGCATCACGGGGCCGCTGTACCTCTCTCAAAAGTTAGCCGCGCTCACTCTTAACGACAGCATTGTAGATGGAACTGTGGCCGGGCGCGTGTGGATTAGTCCGCCGCTAGCAATGCCTTTTTCTGGAGGTGAGTTTCAAGCGGTGCAAGCCGATGGAACAGAGCAGACGCTCTCTGTTTCGAACAGCAATGAGCTGAGCGGCGTCATTGATGATTTGCAAGTAGCTTTTCAACTGTTGCCCGGATTAGACGCGGTGCAAGTCGCTCCAGTCGATGAAGGTATAGAAGATACCCGGCTCATCATTGTCTCGCCTGAGCCGCTGACCTTTACAGCGACAGCCACAGATGCGACGACGGTTGACCGGTTGGGATTACGGGCAGCTTCGGCAGCGATCGCGTCTCCAACTGCTGCAGAAGCCGCGCCAATCACTACCCTGGCACGGACTACGGTCTTTGGGGCGAGCTATGCGCAGTCTTTTGAGCTGGCGTCAGAAGTGATTTGGACGGGAAGTGCGATCGCTCAGCGACGTCAGACGGGCTGTGTGCGCTTTAGCTACGTGCCGCCTGGGTCTAGAACGCCGCGTCGCTATCGATGCCAGCCGGAGCTGGAAAATGAAACTCAGCTAGAGCTGGCAGAAAAAGAAAGGGGTAGTCCTCTGACGTTGGTGCAAAGAAGAAGACTGCGCGATCGCGTTCAAAAGCAAATGGTGCCCACCTTTAGCGATCGCCGCTACGGTCAGCCCGCCTACGGTCAGCTCAGCCTCACCTGCCCGGTTCAAATTCGCACTGGCGCAGCTGATGGCTCAGAGATGGGCGCATTCTCCTTCCTCAAGCAGCCGCAGCGCGAAGCCAACCTCCGAAACGTTCTAAACGACTATCTCCGATTTGGCCTAGAAGCCGGTTTGTTCTTTGTTACCTGATTCTAAGCACCCAGCCTAACCTACTCCCCCCTTATTCTCTCGAACTCACCATGAAAGGCGACTTCACCCGTTCCACCTTCGACCGTCGTAAGCACTACAGCGCCGTGCTCACCCAGCAGGGTCGCTTACCCATGGACGCAGACTGGAACGAATCTCAAGACATTTTTGCCCACCTAGACGAAACGACCCGGGTAGATGTCATCGGTCCTTGTGGCTTCCCAGAAGACAATCCGGGATTTGAGCTAGCGGTCTCTCCCGAAGGACTGCCCGCTGTCGGCGTTGGCCGAGGATATGTAGGCGGCATTCTCTGTGAAAATGAGAACGAGGACCCAACCGACCAAACCCCTATTCTTTTAACTGCGCAGGCTGACTTACCAGGCTATGCGCTGCCCGAAGCAGACGGTCTTTATGTGGCCTATCTCGATGTGTGGAAGCGACACATCACGGCTTTAGAAGATCCCAACATTAAAGAGATTGCGCTGGGCAACGGTCCTGACACTGCGACTCGTTTGCAAACAGTTTGCCAGGTCAAGCTAGCGCGAGTAGGCGATTTGGACGCTGCAGAGCCACCGACCTGCGAAGACTTTGGCCCGGGCTGGCGGCCCACCGACCGACAGGGCACCAGCCAGCTACGCAGCCGAGCTCAACCCGATCCGCTAGCATCGCGGCCCTGCATTATTCCGGCCCAAGCAGGCTATCGAAGGCTCGAAAATCAGCTCTACCGGGTAGAAATTCACCAGGGCAGCGACGCCGACACCCCTACATTCAAATGGTCTAGGGACAATGGCTTCATTGTCTCTGGCTGGAGCGGACCCGACACCCCCAATACCGACAAGCTCACCGTCAACAGCCTGGGCCCAGACAGCGTGCTGCGCTTCCGGCCCAACCAATGGGTAGAACTCTCCGACAGCACACGAGACCTCTCTGGCACCCCCGGTCGCCTAGTGCAGCTAGCCCAAGCCGATGGCCAACTGCTCGAATTGGACAATGGGGCCACCGTCAGCCGCAGCGAGTTTCCCTTGATTCCTAAAGTTCGCCGATGGGACCATCAGGCGACGGTGGCTAGACCAGAGGCCGGAGATGACATTGCTCTGGACCTAGTGGATGGGGCGGTGCCGATTGTTGAAGGGGCCTGGATTCTTTTGGAAGATGGGGTGCAAGTGTGGTTTGCTCCGGGGAGCACCTACCACACGGGCGACTGCTGGATGATACCGGCGCGGACGATTGGCGCAGATGTACTGTGGCCCAAAGATGACAGCGGTGAGCCGTTGCTTTCTGAGCCGCACTGCATTCGCCATCACTACTGCGCCATAGGTCTGATTGCCAAAACATCGGCAGGGTGGGTGCTACAGCGCGACTGTCGGCCGCTCTTTCCGCCGCTGACAGAGTTGCCAAATGCTGGCGGCTGTTGCACACGGGTGGCGCCCGGAGAAGATGTGCAGCGGGCAGTCGATAGGGTGATTGCCCTGGGCGGTGGCTGTCTGTGCCTAGGGCATGGTGTGCATACGGTTGAAGGGCCGCTGAGAGTGTTCAATGCTCGCAATGTGCGCATCTCTGGAGAGACACCCATCACGACGCTACGACTTGTCGGTACGGACGCTGAGGGACTGGGCGGGATTGTTTTACGCAATGCTGCTCGGATTGAGTTTCGTCAGCTGTTTATGTTGGGCCTGCAGACGCCTGCGGTGCTGCATCTGGGTGAGGGCGATCGCGCTAATGATGAGCAGCCTACTAACCCAGACAGCGCGCCCGAATCCAACTTCGATATTTCGCTGCGCGAGTCTACCCTAGTCAATCGCTCTAATCTCGAAGGTCAGCCGCCGACCTGCGCAATCTTGGCCAACGACGCCCAGCAGGTCAGCCTCGAATCGACGCGGTTGATTGCTCGCATTGGAATTTTGTCACGCTTGGGAGACCAGCTGCCAGACTACCCTACTGTGTCTACGCGTACGGAGGGAGAGAGTTTTACTGCGAGACCCGTGGGCCCAGCGTCTGGCCGATTCAGTGGCGGCGTGAGCACTATCGACTTTTCGGAAGCACCGGTGGGCCGCGAATTTCGACTCGACGAAACCTACCCGACTGCGGTGGCTACAGGATCGTTTCGGCCCTTTGTCAATCAAAACAATCAGGCGATTGATAGTGGCGTTGCGAGAATTATTGAAACAGAAAATGAAAACGCTCCAGACCAATGGCTGCAGCTTGAGAGCATTAGCTTTCAGCTAAATCTTTCACCGTCAGCGAGCCAAATTTCATTCTCCTACTTTCACGGTTCTACAGCCCGCAATCCCGATGGAAGTATTCCCCCTGCAGGAAATCTCAACGTTGCTATAAACAGCGATTGGAACAACTTACGAGTAATGCCCCAGCTAGATGGGCAAGTCATCGGTGGGGTGACCGTCACCGTACGAGAGCAGTTTGTAGGAGATGTTTTTCGCGTAGGTACAGTCTTACTTTCTGGCCCTGTCAGCGAGCTGCGAATAGGCGGACAAAACCTCTCTCTCAGGCAGTTTCAGATTACCCAGCCGTCCGAGCTTCCCTCGTCTACGCTGACGCAACGGGTACCCGCTCATTTCCATTTGCAAGATGTCTCCATTTTGTATCAGCGGTATGGAATTTGGGCCGTGGCAGCAGACAGCTGGGAGATTCATCGTTCCACGATTCGACCCATTCCACAGGTCTCGGCAGCCAGTGAAAGAGTGCCTTCACGGATATCATCTGTCGATGCGCTAGATGGTGGTACGCCTAGAAATCAACTGCGTGCCGCTGAGCGGCTGATGAGCGAAATTGATCGCATCTTGCAGTTGCCGAGTACGGTCTCTTCAGAGTCGGCAGCGGGGACGACGGCTATCAAGGCGTTTCTGTGGTGTGACTGTCAGATTGTGGGGAGTGAATTGCTCGGCGATCGCGCTGTCGAAACGACCTGTTGGTTTGGGGGCGCAGCTCACAACACTCTGATCACAAGCCAAACTCTGGGCCTGTACAGCTTTTGGCAGTACAAGGGCGTGTGGTCGCACAATCGGGTCAGCACCCCAGACGGTTCAGCATTTGCCTGGGTCGGGGGCTATCGAGCGGTAGTGCTTAATAATCGAGTCCGCGACAGTCTATTTGGGCTAGCAACCGTTGAGGCCTCGGAAGGGCTGGGCCAGATCGCTGAATCGCTGCAAGAGATTCGCACCTTTTATACCAATGATGACGATGCGCTGCCGCTGGTGAGCTGGGTGCTGCTCACTCAGCTAGTGCCAAAGCTAGGCCTTGGAGAACTCATCCCACCACTGCAACAACTACTCAGCGCGGTGAATATTTCACTGCCTGCGCTGTACTATTTAGGTCGATTGTTCTACCCCGCATTAATTCAAAATGAGAACAGCGAAGAGAATACTGAGGAGAACAGTATCCGCACACTTTTCAGTGCCTTAATTGGTGTGCAGATCGCGCACAACGATATTGAAGCGAGCGATACCTGTGTGCGCTGTCAGGACTTTTGGACGTTGGGCGGCTTTACGGTAGGAGACAATCGTCTGCATGCGCTGACAGGACAGGCGCTGTTGCTAGAAGCCAATCCTCTGGTGGTAAATACTCACTTGGTAGGCTTTGTCTGGCGTTACATTATCTCGCAGCTGACGCAGCAGTCTTTACCCCAAGTGCTTGCTCGGCTTCAGGCTTCGGCTGAACCTCTGGCTGCTGCTGCCCTTCCCCTAGTGCAAACCTTTAGCCAACTGCTGGCAGGTTGGGCTGAGGCTGCTGAGGGCTTTTTGGAGATGGACTACCGCATTGAGGGGAATCGGATTCGGAGTTTGGAAACTGCGATCGCAACAAACCTCTTCGAAATCACCATCCTCAACAATCACATCACGCTACAGGAGCGCCCGGTGCCGCTGCAGTCTTTTTTGACCGCTGTAGAATCTTTGGGCAGCAGCGCCGTGCTATCACCGCTCGCTTCAGCCCTCAAAAATGGCTCTGGGCGAGAGCTAAGCGCTGCAACAGAAAAGCTCAAGCGCGAAAACACCCTTGCCAACGCCGAAAGCAGAGCTAGTGCCGTCCGGGCACTGTCTGTGCTTAGCAGCCGCAGCGACCAGCCCAATGAAGTAAATGCATCCCTCCAGTCTGCTACGACAGCGCTGATTACGGCTTTGAGCAGTCCGCCCTCTACAACGGAACCAACAGCTGAAGAAAATGTATCAGCGGCCTTAGAAACCTTTACCCAAGCGCTCTCCAGTTTTGTTGATAGCTATGGAATTTTGCTCGAAGGCATCGGCGGCAGACTGGTGGGCAACCATATTTTGGTGCCCGCTGATACAAGAGAAAACACCTGGAGCCGAGGCGGCATTCGGCTCTCTTCTAACCTTCGTGCTCTGTACCTATTCACGCTAGCTTCCAGACTGCTGCAAAAAGAGATCTTTGGTGACAGTGACGACGATGCGCCTGTGCTAGATCCGCTGCTTGGGATTACAGAAACCCTGGTCGACAACAATGAAATTTTGGGTGGCATTGGTCATGGTATCGATATTCGAGGCAATGACATTCTAGAAATTCTCTTCAAGCTGAAGCTGAGAGACAACCAAATTGGTGGCATGGGCGGTGCGGGTATCTTTGTGAATGAAGATGCGCTTGCTGTGAACTTAGACATAGAAGGAAACCGGGTGGCCGACTGTGCCAATCAGCCTGACATCGCCTCTATCATGACGGCCCAGGGTGGGATAGACGTAGAAGGTGCACTCTTTTGCCGGATTCAGCAAAATCGAATTAATGCTTGCGGCAATGACGAACTGAGAAAGATTGCTCCCTATGCGGTGAACTTTAAAAACATCGTCGACCTCACCTTTACCGGCAATAGCGTGCAGTACAATCTGACCGGCGGCGTTGGCCATGAGAATGTCTTCGGTACCGTCAGCTTCAACAACAATGAGATTTCTCAAAATCGAGGCATTGGCTTTTCTTGGGAAAATGCAGACCCCAATGCCAAGCCCTCCTCTGTAGAGGCACCGACAGAAAGCACAGGTGGACAAACCCGATTTGTCACCCAGGCAATTTCGCCAGAAGTTGCCCTCGCCCAGTTCAATCAGCTGACAAACCAATCGCTATCGATTCAGTCTGGCCGAGTCTTCGCAAGCGTTCAAAACAATCAGTTTCATGTGCCAGATAATGAAAACTCGCTTGCCTTTCGACTAATTGCCCTGAATGAGCTGATCTTCTCAGGGAATGTGGCTTCCCGGCTGAGCAACGACCCGGTGGGACTACTTGCACAAATTGGGGAGGGAGTGGTTAGCAGTAATCTGTTGCGAAATAGAATCTAGGCTTGTATTTTTCTATCCTTATCGTGGAGACTGATTTCTATGGAAACTATCGCTTTTGCGACGCTCGCTAACACTAATCTGGTTTATACCAGCATAAATGACGCGTTTGTACTCGTCACCCGAGATGACCAGCCTGCTTGCCTCAAGATCGGCAGAATGCAAGCGGGGACGGTCACAGGCAACACGTCTCAGCGTTCGTTTGCCATTGAGCTGATCCAGAGCCCGCAGGTGCAAGCCGGTTTGAATTCTCCCGCTGTGAGACGTTTGTAAGGGAGCTGCAATTAAGCAACATCCCGGAGGCCCTCACCCTAGCCCTCTCCCCGAGGGTGAGGGCGGCAGCAATGCTGAGAGTGGGGACAGT
>JBCBIK010000038.1:0-31568 GCA_038524545.1 Cyanobacteria bacterium J06623_4
CTGCCGGGCGGTTAGCCGCCAGCTGCTAGACCAGATTCACCACTGGCTGAACAGCAGGGCGTTTCAGCCGATTCGAGAAAAACTTCTGGAGCAGCTCCATCCGCAAGATACCGCTCGGATTATTCTGCAAACCCAAGATCCTTTTTTGCAGCGTCTCCCCTGGTACGAACTCCAATTTTTTCAGCGCTATCGCAACACTGAGGTCGGCATTTGTACACCGGCGTATCAAAAGGTTCACTATCCGGGCACTCGGTCACAGTCGGTGAGAATACTCGCCGTCTTGGGAGGTGCTGCTGACCTTGATACTCAGGCAGATCGCGCCTTGCTCAGTGCCCTTCCCAACGCAGATATTCACTTTCTCGAGTCGCCTTCTCGCGAAGTGTTTAATCAACGCCTTTGGGATGATCAGGGATGGGATATTTTGTTTTTTGCTGGGCATAGCAACAGCTGGTCTGCCTGTGCTAACCCAGAGGCGCTGACGAATCGGGAGGAGCAGAGAGAGGGGGGTGGTGAAATATGGCTCAATGCGACTGAGTCTCTGACTATTCCTCAGCTGAAGCATGCGCTCAGCAAGGCCATTGACCGAGGGCTCAATACGGCTATTTTTAATTCTTGCGATGGATTAGGGCTGGCTGCGGATCTGGCTGATTTGTACATTCCTCAGGTTTTGGTGATGCGGGAGCCGGTGCCAGACCCGGTTGCCCACGCTTTTCTCAAAGGGTTTTTAGATTCTTTTTCGGCTGGCAATGCTTTCTATGGTGCGGTGCGCGAAGCTCGGGAAAAGCTGCAGGGGTTAGAGGCGCATTTTCCCTGTGCTACGTGGCTGCCGGTGATCGTGCAAAACTTGGCCGAAACGCCGCCTACTTGGCATTCTCTGCAGGGCAAACAGCCTACGCCGCATGACTTTCAGCCGCCGCAAGAGAATCTTGCGGCTTCCGGTGTGCAGGGCAGGCCTGCTTGGATAAAGGGCATAGCGACAGGTTTGCTGACTGCTGCGGTGCTGCTGGGTGTTCGTTCTGTTGGGTGGCTTTCTCCGCTCTCGCTAAAGGCATACGATCTGTTCTTGCGCTCGAAGCCAGCTGAAACGGTAGATGATCGCTTGCTGATTATCACGAATAGCGCTGCAGATATTGCGGCTAGGCCGAATACACTCAGCCGCAGCTCTCTCTCTGACGACACGCTTAGTGAATTGTTAGCAACGCTGACTCCACTGTCGCCCCAGGCAATTGGCCTCGATATTTATCGTCAAAATCCGGCCACGACGCCTGCCCTAGCGCGGCAGCTGGCAGATACTGAAAATCTCTTTACCATCTGTAAGGCGGCTGACCACACTACGGATACAGCAGCGATCGCACCCCCTCCCGAAATAAAAGACCTTACCCGGATTGGCGCCAGTGACTTTGTGGCCGACCGCGCTTCTGGGGATGTGCTGCGCCGCCATCTGATGGCCCTATCACCCCCGGCAAATTCGCCTTGTCAAGCAGCGGCGACCTTTAGCAGCGCGATCGCACTTCACTACCTTGAGCAGGTTCACAATACTCCCCGCAGCGACGACGACACCCTGGGTCAAGCTCAGCTGCCCGTCATCGACAGCAGCACCTTTGGCAGCTATCACAACCTCGACCATGGCGGCTACCAAATCCTGTTGAACTATCGCATTCTCAATGATCCTGAGCAAACGAACTGCGGCAACGTTGTTGAGACCCCAGCCGACTGCATGAGTGTGCAAGACGTTTTGGCTGCAGACCCCGATCAGCTGCGCAATGCTGTAGAAGGCCGCATTGTGCTAATCGGTACGACAGCCAGTGAGTATGGCGATCGCTGGCTTACCCCTTACACTCGCACTCCTTCACTAGAGGGGCAAACCCCCGGCGTATTCCTGCAGGCGCAAATGATTTCTCAGCTGCTGAGCGCTGCCGTGGAGGGTCGTGTGTTGATTAATAGCTGGCGAGCCTGGCAAGAAGTGATTTGGACGCTTGGATGGGCCACCCTTGGGGGACTTATTGGTACAGTCTTTGCTGCTCGGCGCCGTTGGCCAAAACTATGTCTGGCGCTGCTTGTAGCAGAGGTAGGCTTGCTGCTGATCTGCTGGCTGTGTTTTATTCAAGCTGGGCTGTGGATTCCTTGGGTGGTGCCTGTGATCGCACTACCCGCCGCCAGCCTCACCGGCCAAATGCCCATTCACAAAAATCGTCCATCTCGCTCTCTTCCTGCCCGTTGAACGTCTCTTCGCCCCTTTCGTATGAACTGCCCTTCTCTTTCCTTGCTCCTTAGAGCTGCTGTTTTGACAGCTGTGCTATATCCGCTTTCTATGTCTATGCCTGCTGTGGCACAGCCGCTGCCTCCTCTGCCCATCGAGTTCAATCCGGATACGCTCAGAAATCCTGGCAGACCGGGTGATCGCAGGAGGGGCGGTGGGTCACGGGGGGGCTGCTACGGGGGTGTTCCGCTCAGTGCGATCGCACCGGCTGCTTTTACCACGACCGAAGAGCTAGGCGTCAGCCGCACAGACGAAGCTGTGGGTTCACTCACTACCCTAGCTGAGCCAATGCTCTGGTTTTATCTTCCCGTCTCGCTTAGCGACACCACCACCGAATTCGTCATCAAAGATAGTCAGTCGCAGGTGATTTACCAAGGGCAGCTCTCGGGTGAAACTGACCGTGATGGCATTGTTGGCGTTCCTTTGACAATCAGTCTCAATCCTGGTGAGGCGTATCATTGGTTTCTGACGATAGATTGCGATGAGCGCGATCGCACCACGGTAGACGGCTGGATAGAAAGGGAGCCAATCGGTCCAGACGTGGCTCGCATTTTTGATCAGGCAACCCGGCGCAATCGCGTCGCGCTGTATGCAAACTATGGCTATCTGCAAGACGCCCTCACCGAACTCGCGCAGCTGAGACTTGCCAACCCAGACGACGGCGTACTTGGCTCTGAATGGAACCGTTTTTTATCTAGGCTAGATTTGGCAGACCTCGCGGAGATGCCGGTTTTAACCTGTTGCCGGCTGGCGAGTGCGCAAGCTCCCGCAGACATAGACCAGGCAGACCCTGTGGAAACAGAACCAGACTTAGCAGAACCCGCGCAAACAGACTCAGAATCAACAGAATCAGCCCCGGATGAAAGAACAGAATCATCAGATTCACCGGATGAGAATCCTCGGTCCATTCTGCAGCGGGCTAGGGATAGAGGAAACTAAGCACTGCAAACTGTCTACACCGAACTGTCTACACATTGAGTTGGTCTGAATCTTTCTAGCGATGGAGGAGACGCTTTGGATTTCGCAGGATCATGAATCTACCGGTTCAAACCTGTAATAACAAAGACCACTCAACTCGGAGAAAGCTCAAAAAATGTCCAACCTGACAACCATAGAGACTAAGCTGGCCGATCTTCAGCTGTTCCAGACTGTTCTCATTGAAGTAGAACAAGACTTAAAATCGGCCACTGGTGACGACACCATTGAAGAACGTCTTGAAAAGATGATTCAGCAGGATCTGGATAATCTCTCTGACATTCGAGATGCCGTTGCTAAGCTCGGCAAAGACGCCGAGGCAAGGGATATGACCAAGGCCCATGCGCAAAAAGTAAAACAGATGATAGACGGCTCAGAGCTCACTCTATTTGACAAGTTCACAGAGCTAGAGCTGCTGAAGCACCAGCAAACCATGACTGGCCTTGTGCTCCACAAAGCTGCCCAGTCCGTTAGCGACGAGCTTCAGTCTACGATGGAGCCGCTCAACAAAGTCAACTTTGAGAACCGCGCTCACCAAGAAATTCTGAAGGGCATTCTCTACTTTGTGGGCACTCGCGAACTTGCCGGTAAGGAGCCCGATATGGGACTCTGGGCCAGCGTTGAGCAAGGCATCGCCGCGCTCAAAGGTGCTGCTAGTAGCGCGACAAGTTCTAGCTAATCTTTTTGATCACAGTTGGTCTTTATTTTTTGATGTCTGCGTAGCTCAGCGGCTCATGCTGTGTACACTCGGCTGAGCCCTAGCGCCGCCAGCCCTTTTCGATAGGCTATGGAGGTTTGGTCTGCTTCGATGTGCGCTTCCATACGCAAATCTAGGGGGAGATCTTCGGGGTACTGAGATTCGACAATCTCTTTGTCTTCGTTAAAAATTTGATAGTTAAATTCGTATACGGGTTCTAGCGGCTGATCTTGGTCAAAATTGCGGCAAATGGGGCAAAATACCCGTGTCTTGCGAGCAGAGACGGGTGAGGCCGCGTTCAAGATGCACAGTCTTCCATTTTTAGGAAAGTGCACTCTCAGCAGGGCCGTGAAGGGCAGAAAAATCTCAAAGTCTCGCAGCCACTTGAAGTTTTCTGGAGCGCGGTGCTGCAGCCCTTTTGGAAAGTTGCTCACGGTGCTCCAGTAGCTTGCCTTGATGCTGTTTGGCGTGTGGGCGACTTGGTAAGTCGGCACGACGGGATTGTTGCGATCGCCAAAGGAGTCTGCATGTACCCAGGCAAAATGCGCCACATCTAAAAAGCCTTCCATCTGCCTGCCTGCTGCCGCTTCAAGGTCGACTGCCTCGGGCAGGATTTGTTGATAGTCTGCTGTATCCCATTCTGGGTAGATAGGCAGGTCCTTTTTTCCCTCTCTTAGGGTGGTCCATACCAAGCCGTAGGCTTCTCTCACCGGATAGGTCTTCAGGCACAGTTTGGCCGGAATCTTTGCCTCAGGATTTGCTGGAATCTTTGTACACTGGCCTTCGGCGCTGTAGTGAAAGCCGTGGTACTTGCAAACGATCTGGTCGGCTTGGAGGTGACCCATGCTGAGGGGGACGCCTCGATGTAGGCAAATGTCGTTGGCAACAGAAAGTCCGGTGGATGTTCGCCAAATCACCAGGCGCTGATCGAGTAGCGTGGCTGCTACGGGGGCCGTCTGTACGTCTCTGCTAAAGGCAATGGGATACCAAAAGGGCGCGATCGCATCCCAATCTTGTTTGGAAAATGTGCAGTTTCTAGGATACGTCTGTGCCGACTGTGAATTCCTCGAACCCAAACTTGATATCGCCTCTGACATTGTTAGCGTTAGCCTCTATTTTTAGCCTTTACGTCTTCGCCCTTGATCCTCACGAAGTCGTCCACAACAAACCGTTATCTTTGTAACCGTTTTGCTATCTCTTTGGCCATCACTTCGGCTATCTCTTTGGAGGCTGTCTCTTTGGGTAGACAGGCGCTTGCGAAACTGCCCCGACCGGACCAAATTTGGCTACGAACTTGCGCTAGCATCGTCATGAAAGGCTTTAAATGATTTTTCCAAGGCGCAAGTGCTATGCCTCGCTCTCCTATTCCTCCCATGCTGACGCCCGATCTGATTTCGCGGCAGCGAGAGATTGTTGAGGTTTTCTTGCGCAATGGCTGGGACTACATGCGGCGACTGCTCACAGGCGGCTCGCAAGATGAGCCTAATTTGCCCCCGCCTGCTGTCTTGCGAAATATTCTCACTGAGCTTGGCCCAGTGTATGTAAAGCTCGGTCAGCTGCTGAGTACGCGCCCCGATCTGCTTTCTCCCTCCTATATTCAGGCCCTGAGCGATTTGCAGTCTACGGTTCCGGCGGTTCCGGCCTCGCTCATTGAGGGCTTTATTCGTCAGCACATGCAGCGCCGACCTGAGGATGTGTTTGCCGAGATAGACTATGTTGCGATCGCTGCAGGCTCAATCGGTCAGACCCACCGTGCCGTGCTCAAAAATGGTCAGGCGGTCGCTGTCAAAGTGCAGCGCCCTGGCATCGAAAAGCAGGTAGAGCGCGATATGACGCTGATTACAGATATCGCTAGGCTCGTCTCTACTACCCAGTTCGGCCAGCGGTACAACATTACAGACTTGGCCAAAGAATTTAACGCTGCGCTCACTGCCGAACTCGACTTTACGACCGAAGCCCGCTATACAGACGAGCTGCGTCAGGACCTCATCGACAGCAGCTGGGTCGATTCGGAGCGACTAAAGGTTCCTGCCATCGTCTGGCCCCTCACCAATTCCAAAATATTGGTCATGGAATGGCTAGACGGTAAGCCACTGCTACAGGCAAAGCTGCCTGCCAATTCGCCGCATCAGCCCTCGTCACCTTTCGATATTCCGGGTTTTAGCACCGTAGGCTTTGGCCCTGCTGGCTCAAGTGCCAATCCTTTTGACTCGGTCTCTGACAGCTACAGTAAGAACGGTGCAAAGGAGTCCAATCATGGGTCTGGTGCTAAAAATCCGCTGGACAGTTTTATTCGGCGATCGCAGCCCAGTGCCAAAAGCGAGCGCGGAGAAATCACCACGCTGCTCTTTCGCGCCTTCCTCTCCCAATATTTTGTCACTGGGTTCTTTCACGCCGATCCTCACCCTGGCAATCTGTTTTACCTGAGTGAGGGCCGTGTCGCCATCCTAGACTGCGGCATGATGGGCCGCCTCGACCCCCAAACCCGCGCCACGCTGACAGAGCTTGTCCTTGCGATTGTCAGCTCCGATGCCCAGCGCTGCGCCCAGCTCACCCTACAGCTCACTGAGCCGCTCAAGCCCGTCGACCTCGTTCGCCTAGAAAGTGACTACAGCCGACTCCTGGGTCGATACTACGGCCTCGATCTCGACCGATTCAATACGGCAGAGGCGTTTGGCGCGGTGATTGAAACCGGCATTCGCAATCACCTGCGGTGGCCAGCCAATATTGGCCTGTTTACCAAGTCGTTAGCCAATCTAGAAGGCGCCGCTCGCCAGTTTGACCCATCTGTCAATCTGATGAATGAAATCAAGCCGCTGATGGTGGATCTTTTTCAGCAGCAGCTGGCTGGTAGCGATCCGCTCCAGCTGTTTCTGCGCACTGGGCTAGAATTTCGCAATTTGTCTCTATCTGCGCCTAGGCAGCTCGGCTTTTTGCTAGATCGGCTCAGCGACGAAACGCTGCAGTGGAATGTGCAGATTCAGGGCATGTCTTCTATGCAGCGCAGCTTGGAGAAGGCTGCCAATCGGCGGGCCTTTAGCACCGTTGTTGCCGCTTTGATCATTGGTGCTGCCATTATTTCTACCGGTCAGCCAACCGCGCAGCTTCAGTGGCTGAGTACCCTGCTATTTGCCGCGGCTTCTTTCCTAGGCCTCTGGCTGATTGGCAGCATTCTGCGCTCTGGCCGCTGGCAATAGAGCTGGCAATAAGCTGGCAATAAATTGGCGATAACGGCCATAGCGTATGATGTTGGAGTGTGGCTGGTGCTTCCAATGACTATCTGCGCATAGCAGCTGTGTGCAGGTGGCGGGGCGATCAGGGTTTTGATGGGGAGTTGCAGCTTATGGCTGAGGCTAAGGTCAAAACGACAGGCTTAAAGCAGATCGGCGATCGCGATATCTCAGTAATCTTCTGGCTCAGTGGCATTCCTAATCTTCGACTTTGACGGCACCATTGCCGACACTCTAGACGCAATTGTCCGAATTACTAACCGCATTGCACCTGAGTATGGCTATTCACCAACCACTCCCGAAAAACTGCGCTACTACCAATCTTTGAGCACTCAGGAAATGCTCAGACAGTCGGAAATCCCCCTTTTTCGTCTGCCTTTTTTGCTGCGTAGGGTGCGTCATGAGATGGGCGCAGAGCTGGATACGGTTGCGATCGCACCGAACCTCAAGCCCACTCTTAGAGAACTCACCGCCAAAGGTCATCATCTGATGATTATGAGTTCCAATTCTCGCCGAAATATTCATTACTTTTTGAAGAAGCACGCCATCGAAGATGTATTCGAAACCGTTCAAGGCGGCGTGGGGCTGCTTAGCAAGTCCCGAGTGCTCAAGCGTATTGTGCAGCGCGGCGGTATCGATTTCTCTCAGGTTATTTACGTTGGCGACGAAACCCGCGATGTAGACGCTTCAAACCAAGTGGGCATTCTTGTCGCGGCGGTTACTTGGGGCTTCAGCAGCCGGGAGGCCCTAGCTGCTCAAGAGCCCTCTTTTTTAATCGACCATCCCCGCCAGCTCATCGGTGCCGCTCAGACGCTGGTAAATCCTAGCTGGATTCGTAGAGAGTACCTAGCTTAGAGATGTATTGAGTTCTAGATTTTCTATGCGCGTGCGCTGAGCAGCTGACGCTTATCGCTCAGCACAGACCACTTCCTAATGAACCCAAGCAGGCTACTGAACCCAAGCAGGCTACTGAACCCAAGCAGGATGAGAGAGAAGCGCATCCATCATTCTGACGCCCCGCAGCTGGTTTGAAAGGGGCAAATGCCCCACAGGTGCCGACAAATCCCAGATAAATTCGCCTGGGTATCGGGTCCAGGTTCCCTCCGGCGATTTCCAAATCAGCTGTGCCCAGAGCCTATCCCAGTCTTCTCCGAGGCGGGTCCATAGCTCGTGCTGCTTGCTCCAGCCAAACTTATTCTCAGAGTAAATCCGCCAAAGCGTGTCTATCGTACGCAGGTCAGCGATCGGAAACTGACCCACTTCCGTAAAGTACACCCACTTTCTTTTGACGGCCCGCTCCCCTGCTAGCTCACACAGCTTCTGCATAGTTAGCTTGTCGGCAGCCTGATACTCCTGTCGGATAAGCAGCTTTTGTAAATCGCCGTAGTCCACGCCTTTCTCAGAATGGGGGGCGAGCAGTCCATGGGGGAGCTTTTCGGTGACAAAGGTGTGGGCGCGATCGCTTGAGGAGATATAGAGTCGCTGATAGGCGCTGCCATGGGCAGCTGTTGGCATTTCGCCTGCTGATGTCTGCGATTTGGGGGCTTGACTGGAGACCTGGCTAGAAACCTGGCTAGAAACCTGCAGGGCAAGGAAGGTACTCAAAAAATCGATGAGTGCCTGCTCACCCGCATCCTCAAGGGTAGACAGCGTTTGAATAGCCTGAAGCTGCTTCTGAAGAGAACCTGTAGCGAGGGTTTCAACTAGCCCATCCAAGCGGTCCGATACATTGTCTGAATTGATAACGGTGGAAGTCATACGTTGGCAGTAAACAGAGCAAGCCCCACTTCGATTGACTATGAATTAAAGATTACAAAAAAGGGGCTATGACTTGTCCAATGATAATAGAATCCGGGACGCTCGCTATTTTTTGGGTGGTTATGCTGCTAAAGCGCATCCCGAGAGATATTCTGTGGGATCTCTGAGTTCACCATTGAGGCTGCACTTTTGCCGGTACTGGTTTGCCGAGAACTGGTTTGCCGAGAACTGGCTTTCCTAGAACTGGTTTGCCGGGAACTAGACTGTCCCGACTCGGCTTGTGTTGAATTCGCTGCTGTTGAATTGGCTTGTGCTGAATTGGCCTGGCTCGCATTGGGCTGGCTTGCATTTGCGTCCGTCACGGCACTTTCTGGCGCGTTTGGGGTGGCATTTGCTGGCGGCTTTGCTTCTTTGGCTTTTACTGGGGCAGCCGTTCGAGGGGGCTTATGGCCGTTTTCAAATGCGTAACGAATGAGCTGAGAGCGATTTTCTAGCGAGAGCTTACTTAGAATATTGCTCAGGTGGGTTTGTACGGTGCGCGGGCTAATGAACAGGCGATCGCCTATCTTTTTGTTGGTGTAGCCCTGAATGACTTCCCAAAATACTTTCTCTTCAGCGGGGGTCAGCGGTAGCGGTGGCTGCTCCTCGGGTACCTCTGTGCTAGGCTTGCGCAGCGCCCGCTCGATCTCAGTCCGAATGCGGGTTGCCCGGGCTAGCTGAGCCTCTATTTTGGCAATGAGTTCCCTCGGGTGAAAAGGCTTTACCAAGTAGTCATCGGCCCCGATGCTGTGACCCTGAATGCGATCTTCTAAGTCGCAGCGCCCAGAGAGAAAAATAAACGGCACTAGCTGCCCCGGCCCCGTTTCCCTAACCTTCGCACAGAGTTCAAAGCCATCCATCTCAGGCATCACGACATCTGACACGATGAGGTCTGGCACATCCTCTGTGAAGCTGTCTAGTCCCTCTTTCCCAGAAGCGGCGTTGCGCACCACAAATCCTCTGTCCTGGAGATAGCGGGTCAGTGCCGCTCTCAGGGTATTGTCGTCATCTACGATGAGAATCTTTTGCATGCTGCGATTGCGCTAACCGGTGATTAGGCCGGACACATTTGGAAAGTAGAGAGACTGAGTCAGAGATGCTCTGACGGCATCTGCCTGGAGCCACACTACAGAAATATATATCGCTGCGGACGGGAATTCGGTGATCTTTTTGTAAGGCTGATGCCGTTCTAATCAAGCTAAGATTGCGACTCAGCTGCCACATCAAACGCTCAATGACCTACCACGAAAGCACCCTAGACTATTTTGAGACTGTTTAAGGTGCTCTAAGTTGCTGCTCTCGTTTCTGTGAATATACTGACCTGCTAGCTCGGATTAATACTTCACAGCAGGTTAATCAGCGACGGGGATTGATCGGTCGCCCTTGGTCGGGCTGTGTGAAAGCAGGGGGCGTAAAGCTCGTTCCTGAAGGGTTGGTGCTGCCGGTTCCACTCGTGCCGGTTTGTGGAACGGTGGTGACAGGCGCTGTCTGGATAGAAGGCGTTTGAATTTGCCCTTGGGCTGCTCTCTGCTGAGGATTGAACGGGTTTGTAGTTGCCTGGGGAGGCACGGTATTAAAGGTGGGCAGGCTGGAGGAGGCAGGGGCCTGATAGCCCGTTGTGCCCACAGGTGGAGACATGTCGGGCGTTGTGGGGATGAAGGTTGTCGGTACGTTGCCCGTGGGTGGGAGTGCCGATGGCGCCGCAGAGTTTCCGCCAGTGGGCAGATTCTGTACGCCTGATGTGTCCGGACGGACGGGCCGCGCGCTGTTCTGGGAGTTTGGAGCGCCGCTTTCAGCTGCTTGGGCTGCTGACTGCCGGTTCAGCGCTTGAGAAAGTGCGCTGTTGGTGCTGGGTGACTCAGCATTCACAAGGCCATCGCCAAAATTGAAGCGACCGCTGCTCCCTGCGGGACGATTACCTGAGGCATTAAAGCCTCCGTTTCCTGTCGGCGAGCTACCTACAGGGGACTCTGCGGGTGTGATAGTGCCGCTCGTGCTCAGCGCTGCCGGATTTGGCGTGCCCGAAAACTGATACTCGGCTTCGTACTCAGCAAAGGGATTTTCTCGACTTGCCAAACTAGTGTCTACATCGTCAATACCTTCTACATCCTCAGGAATGGGAGAGCCAGGGTCAATCTGGCTGGTGACAGCTTCGGTGTCACTGGGAGCCCTTGAGCCGTCGATGAGCACGTCTAGGTTATCTATTTCAGATAGTCTGGCTTCTTCCTCGGGGGTCAGGTTAGAAGCGGGGGTAATTTGTCCGATAGGACCACGGTTGAACCAATCGGGATTTTTGTGATACTCCCAGATGAAAATGCTCAATAGTGTGAATACGGTGAGCGGTGCCCAAACGGCAGGGTTGCCAAGAGGCTTGAGGCGGGCAGGAAGATATCGCAGAAAAGCAGGTGTGGCCATAGGGAAAACCCGGTCAGTGTTCTAATCAGGAAAAAGCTTGTCTGGCAGAGGCGACCGCAGCAGCGGCTGAGAGGACACAAGTCCGAACATATAGTCAATATTAAGTGAGATCTTATCAAATGTATTCAGGTGTTGAAAGCATTCCCAGGAGAGCAGCGCGCGCTGCGACCAATGTGCGACCAATGTAAGTCTGCTTAAGTCTGTAAGATAGCTCGAATGTATCGGTGCGTTGTAATCGCTTGCAGGCGCTTACGGCAATCTTGATATGTAGATTGTTGTAATCCTGAGACGTTGGGTTTTATTGGACATAAAGCAGCCTATGATAGAAAGCTAAATCGCTCGCCTGCTTCAAGACCCACGCTGAGACAGTTAAAATTCAGCTAAACCTCATTCAAAACCATCCAAATTGAAAGCCATTGACGACTATGGTTTCCTCCCCTTTTCCTTTCGATGCGACTGATGATTCGACGGGTACAGACGCTTCGGTGGGCGCTTCTGCCTCGCATTCGGTAGCTGGTGTAGACAGTATCGTGCGGCTACCTGGGACGGTTGCCTTACCGCCTTTTCAGTCCGATGTTACAGTTAGCCAGCGTCATGAGGTAAATCCGGCCATAGCGCTAAACCTACTGAGAGAGATTCAGTCCAAGGTAAATCAGTGGCACGAGCAGCTACGCGAGGTCGTACAGGCCCTGCACACACTCCATGCGCAAGGCCCAATGGTCGACGGTTGGTTGGAGTCTTCATCAGAAGCCAGTCAGTCGGCGCAAGCTTCAGCGGCGGCTGCGAGCATTTTGCGACATGGTGATGCCGACGCTCTGATGCAGTATATTGAGGCGCTTGGTGATCAGGCTGTAGATTCGGGGGCGCATCAGGTAAACGGGGCAGCTCCGTCGTTTGAAGGGGGGTGTCAAAATCCTGGTTCTGCTTCCAAGGCTGGTGCAACCAGTCCAACCCATGCAACGCAGTACAGGTTGTGCAGTCTAGACGAAAACGGGCGTGTGCGATCGCAGCCCTGTCCGCCAGAGCAAATGGGGATTGTTAGCGTTGCGATCGCACGCTATCAAAACTACAAGCAGCTCCTAGCCAAAAGGCGCGCCATAGAAGCCAAGCTACAGCTCGCGGTCGACCAGCTCACCGGCGTTCGCTCTGCGCTGCAGCGAGAGGACTAGGTCGTAAAGGAAAAGTAGGAAGGGAAAAACTGCAGGCTTACTCACTCTGCCAGCGCCTGATGGCTTGCTGGGTGGGTTCGTAGGCAGTCGTGCCTGCTGGTACCAAAATAGCGGCTTGAATGGCGGCGCTGCGGCGTCCTTGGGCAGCGCGGGCCTGGGCAATGCTAAAGATGCGATCGCTCCATTCGTCGGCCAGTCGCTGGGCAGTTTCGTATTCTGGATGCTCGATAGGAACTTCGCCCAGCTTTACGATGCCTTTTTGGTAGGTGCTTGCCTGACCAGACCTGGGAATGCTCTGCGCCTCGGCAATGATTTCGCGGCTGCGCTGACGCTGCTGCCAAAAGGTAATCCTGTCTTGGGCCTTTTGATGAAATTCTGAGTTGTCGTAGGGCATCACTTGGGCCGCGGCGATCGCACCATTCAGATTTCCCGCCGTTGCGCGGCCCTCTGCAATATCTAGGATGATCTGGCTCCAGCTACGGATATCTTGCTGCGCTTCTTCGTAGTAAGGTTCGCCGGGTTGAATGAGTCTGGCTTTGGCGATCGCATCTGCAAATTGAGAGGCCTGGGTCGGCTGAATCGAGGTGCGCGCATCGGTCAGCACTGACGCATTAAACTGCTGCGCCTCTGCTGCGCCTGCCCGAGCCTTGGTCAATACAGAGGAGAAGGCGCTATCTCGCTGATTTCTGGGTACCTGTTGCAGCGTAATCAAAGCCTCTGAGTATTGCCGCTTTGCCAACGCGGCGTTGGCCTGAGCCAATAGAGCTTGTGCCTGTGCCTGCTCCTCGTCAGTGCCCGTGCCTGCGGCCGCTGTTGTATCCGCTGCTTCACTTTCTACTTCACCGCTAGCTGTAGTCCCGTCTGTATCCGGTGTGGGCGCTTCAGCGTCAGCGGTCTCAGCTGATGTGGTGTCGGTGTCATCTGCGGTGTCCGCGCCTGCTGCGGTTTCTGCTGCCGGGTCCGCTTCACCTGCTTCTGCCTCGGTAGATTCTGCTGGGGTGGTGGGTGCCTCCGCTGCCGTTTGGGGCGTTTCGGACGTATCTGCCGAGGCCGCTTCCTCGGGCTGAGCGTCTTCGACCTGTGGCTCTTCAGATCCTCTTCCAAATCGTGAGGTCAGCGCCGCTACTTGCTCGCGCCAGCTGCCATCTGTCTTGAGAAATACCTGCTGAATCAGTACGCCTAGGGTTAGTAGAGCTAAGGCCAGTAAGCCCCAATTTCTGAGCTTTGCGCCGTTGATGTTAGGTTCAGTCGCGGTTTTACCAACGGGGACAATTGCGCTGCTGTTTGCTGTGCGATCGCCCTCGTCCAATTCGAGATTATCGTAAACCCCTGGCAGGTCGCCTTCGCCAGTAGAAGCTACTCCACCATTCGCACGGCCATTTCCATTGGCAGTCTCTCGGCCTGTCTCCGTGTCAGCAGTGAGCAGCGTTCCGCCCGCGCCTGCCAAGACTCGGTCTTCTGGAGCATCCGCCGCCTGGCTATCAGAGCGGCCCGTTGCGTAGTCTAGTGCGCCAACTGCAGCACCTCCTACAGCAGCGCCCCCAACGACACCAGCAGCTACCCGCTCATCATTCGTTCGTTCTGCTGGCACTTCGGTGCCGGATGTCGCGATGGAGTTTGCCGGGACGGGTTCAGCGGTGATATCTGTCACAGGGCGAGACTCTGGCACAACGACGGCATATTTTTGCGCCTCTGGAATCAGGCTGACCGGGTTTTGGATGGGTCGCCAGTGGTGTTCACAGAGTTCTGGCAGTCGCTTGCTGATGTACTCGCTAATTTTCGATAGGGTTGTGCAGCGTTGCTGAAGCGCCTCTAAAACTGCCGCCGTAAACAAGCCGTGACGAACGCCGAAGGTTTCGTGGGAATATTGCTCGGGCTGGCAGGAAAGCAGGGCTGGAATCTGTCTATCCTGCGCTAGCTCAATGACCTGGGCACCGATTGTTTGCCCAGAAAAGGACCCCTGAGAGCGGTTGATATCTAGCAGCAGGAGAACATCGTCGGTGGGTAGTGCCGCCAGGGTATCGATGAGGTCGGTCACTGCCATTCCGGTTTCCCGGATGCGGTCCGGGTCGCCGTCAATCGGCATGAGATAGTCGGCACCTTCTAGCTGAACGCCATAGCCACTAAAGAAAAACCAAAGCACATCCCCCGGTCGAACCTGCTGGGTAATGGTCTGTATCCATTCTGCGATCGCAGGTTTGTCTGGATACACCGCCTGCTGACCCACCGACGTTGCCAAATCGCTCAGCAGTACGCCATTGTCTGCAGAGATTCCGCCGTTCTCTGTCAAAAAACGATGCATAAAGAGCGCGTCATTTTGCGCGTGCATGAGCGGTTGTAGATGCCGATATTGGTTGATTCCAATAGTGATGGCCCAGTAGTTAGCCATTAAACGTCTCCAGCTATAGCGTTGAGTGCGACCTGTGTGAGCAAAGTGAGCATGCACAGTTGGCAGAGCAGCCAGTTTTACAAATGAACCTCTTCCCCCTTCCATTCAGAAAAAGGTCGGCTAAGTTGTAAGATGCATGCCTGTTTGCGTGTCCTTATATTTCTCTGTCCCCAGAAAGTATCACAACCTTCGCGATTCGTGTAGAAGACTTCCTTAAAAAAGTTCCTTTGAAAAGACATTGCTCAAAAGACACCGCTTAAAAATTGTGGCGAGATCTCCTAAACTGGGAAACTTGATGTGTAAAGTCAGTTGTCTGCACAGAATACAGAATTTGAATGACTTGCCGAGATTGAGGGTACGCTTTGTTTCGATTCGCCAGCTAGACATAATACGGTGGCCGAACAGTGGTCAGTTCCTACGGCCTGCTTCTGGGTTAGGCTCCTAACCTCGCCACTACTTTGATGATTGCCATTTTTGATGATTGCCATTCTGGACGCTACTGATAAGTTCAGGCAACGAGCGATCGCACCAAACTCTCTAATCCGAACTCCCTAATCCGACTTAATCGCATGTGGTCTACTCGCTATCCCAACCGCTACCGGCAAAGCCTGCCTCCCTATGCGCTAGCCCAGCCATCTACCACCCCCGCAGCTAGAACCCACCGCGCCAGAATGCGACCCCGTAGAAAATCTGCTTCTTGGCAGCGTCCACTTCTCTCAGCGGGTATAGCAGCCCTGATCGGCGGGACAGGAGTGTGGCTAACCGAAGCGCTCATTGCACCACAAGCTTCTCAGGCCTACACATCTCGGTTGGACCTGTTTATTGCCCGTGAAAGCGGTGAAACTTACGAAACTCTTCTGCGCAGGGCCGAAATGGCTGCCAGAGCTGGCGCTCAACGTAGCTTCGACCAAGATTTGCTGACGACCAATGTCTCAGTGAACGTGGTCGTAGAAAGCTCTGGGATTACGGTCCCTATTCTGTCTTTGCGGGTGGATCGTGACCAGTGGCGAGCCCGCCCGGAAACCTACTACTGGGCCACGTACTACCGCACAGCAGAGACGTTGCTAGGCACTGCTTCGCCCGGACTGCTAGAATTCTGAATCCCGTTACGTGGACCCATAGCGCTGAGTCCACAGGGTCTAATATCAGCTGTCTGGCAGAGTCTGCAGATAGAAATATCCGTTAGCTTGGGACTAAGTTGCTCAAATCTGAGGATATTAAAATGCTTGGTATGTTACTTCCTGCAGTGATCACTGCGTTCAGTTTGCTGGTGATTGATTGGCTGCTACCCGGTGTCACCTTAGAAACGGTAACTGCCTCTGTTCTTGCAGCCGTCTCTATCGGCGTGGTCAACGCGATTGTTAAACCTGTCATCGGGCTGCTGTCGTTGCCGCTGACTTTTGTGACCTTCGGCCTGTTTTCTATCGTTGTGAATGGTTTCTGTTTTTGGCTAGCGTCTACCGTTGTGCCTGGCTTCGAGGTCACTAGCATCTTTGGATTTATCTTTGGCCCGATTGCGCTTTCTGTTCTGAGTACATTCTTTGGCCACTACCTGCTAGAAGAAACTCGAAAGAGTCTGCCAGAAGCGTAGGTCAAAGGTGCGACCTACCAAGGGTTGCCAATCATCGTAAAGGCAGACCAGTAGAAAGGATGGGAAAAGTCCCAGTAGCCGCTTTCTGTCAATTCATCAATGGTGGCTAGCACCTGGTTATCTGGGCCGCGGACCTCCCCATTGCGAAAGGAGATCTGCCCTTTCATCATTTTTAGCTGGGCTTGTCTGAGCGCTTCCGAGCGCGTCGCCCCTGCCGCGTACTGTTCATAAAACTGAGTCATAAAGCCTAGGGTTCCTTCGTCACTGACTGGCCACAGGCTAGCTAGTGCAGATTGTGATCCTGCATTCACAGCAAATCCAGCAAATCCGTATTCGGAATTGCGATCGCCCAAAGCCGTATTGCATGCACTCAAAATAATTAGATCAATTCCAGCTTCCGCCAGCCCAAGCGCCTTCACTTCGGATAACGTTATTCGGTCATTCCATAGCTGAATGTAGGAGTTTTCCTGATTCCCTGCTTCGAAAACCGCGTGGGTCGCTAAATGAACAGTTTGATAGCGCTCAGTCGCAACCTGCCTTCTTAGGTTTTCTAGCGTGAAATTTTCATTTAAGAATATTTGCCCTGTCCCTAGCTCTTTCGAGACTATGCTAAGCTCCGCTTCGACGGCTGGCAGAGGGGGCTGCTGCTGAAAGCGAGAAGCACCCATCGCCAGAACCTGATTGTGCTGCCCTTGGGGAGATCGGTCGTCCGCTGGCGTTAGCTCCGTCAGGCTAAAGGTCGGCATCAGTGCCAGACTGTGGGTCTCTAGTAAAAATTGGTCGCCGTCGTGAAGTGCCGCAATCGGCATTGTCCGCAGCCCATCGTCCATGATGAACGCGATATTGTCTATTTTCTGCTGCTCCATTTCGTGCTGCAGCGGCCGGATGATCCAGTTGTAGAGTTGCTGGGCCGGAGAAAGATACTCTTGAGGTCTAGAAAACTGGCTCGTTGACTGATACCGGAGCTCAGCGGCTGCCGCTTCTACATCCGCTCGGGGAACGCCCCACAGTCGACGCTTTAAGGGCGCACCATCGGCAGTAATCATCATCACTTCAAGCCGATCTTCTGGGTGCCCAGCTTGCAAATTTTCAGAGGCCGTATGGGCTGTAGAAGTTGACGTGGGCGCTGATTCGGCTCTAGCTTCTGGCACAAAGTACACGTAAACAAGTGCCGGGTGCACGGATAGATTTCGTTTGGCCAGCGCCAACGTACGCTGAACCTCGTTGAGGGTCGCCACCTTGCTCGCCTCACCCTCAACGGCCAAGTAATCCTCAAACTGTCTCCCAACGGCTGTTTCTATTCGGTTAAAGACTTCTTCTGCATCTTCAGTTTCAGAATCGACTAGGATGACGCTCAGTCCTTGGCTGTCACCGCCATCTTCAATAATCGGTGCTGCTACAGCAGAGGGGGGATCTGGCGTTTGCGGTGGCGGAGGCGTTTCAGATACTTCGGTCGTAATGCTGAGTTGCTCCTCAGAATAGTTACCAAAAATCACTCGGTCAAACAGGGTCGCTATCTGATTCGTAATGTGGCCGAGCGTACCGTTTGTGATGAAGCTACTCGGAGAACCATCAGCAGGGTCTTCCCCGTCGCCTCCAATAGAAAAAGGCACGCTGCCATTACCCCCATGGGTAATCTCGATCTGTCCGTTGGAGCCGGTTGAAATACTTGCTGCATTCTCATCTTCGGGAATAGTCTCTCTTATGCTGACGTAGCCACCGGCATTTACTGTAATATCTCCTCCCGCATCTCCTTCACCCGTATTCAAGTAGTCTGCCGTGATATTTGAAGGGCTGACGAGTGTGATGTCACTGTTGTTTGTAGTTAGTCCGCCTGCTTCGATGTCATCTCCTGCAATGAAGGAAATGCTCGAATTATCACCGATACCTGCTAGTTCGCCTATTGTCGTATCAATGCTTCCTCCGGCTCGAAGTGTGAGTGGAAACGGCACTGGTATTGTGTCTCTAAGGAGGATAGAGCCCGTTTGTTCATTGCCGATTTCAAGGCTAGAGAAGGTGGGCTGTATGCCTGCGATGTCATCGGCGCTGATGTGGAGGCGATCGCTCTGCTCCCTCACTGGTCCACCCAGCTCAATATCGATACCTGCAGATGCTGGGTGAATGAACAGTTGACCATTGCCTTGCAGCGTCGTCGGTAGCTGAATGCGATCGCCCAGCAAGGTCAAATCTCCAAATAAATCTTGAATTGATTGTTGAATGCGGGCACTTTCTCCTTCAAAAACAAACGTATCACTGCGATCGCCACTAGCAATATTGGCAATATCAACAAACGAGACTTGACTAAAATCCGAAAGCGTTCCCTGGTTTATGCCGGTAATTGTCCATTCTGTTTCTGCGTTTGGACCCACCAGGGTGACTAATTCCGGGTTTGTTGTGTTGCCTTGCAGGCGCACCGGGCTGCTAAAACCATTGCCCGTACTGTCGGCGACGCCTGCCGACAGCGAAATTTGTCCGGTACCGTCTGTTCTACCAATCACAATCTGGTTGATGTCTTCGCTTAGCGCCGCAATGTCTCTAGTTGAAAGATTAAGCGTGTCAGGGGTTGTTGAGGGCACGCCAAGATTGATATCTGCATCGGGGCGATGGGGATAAAACTCGACGCTGTTGCCAGTGACTTGCTCGGCCCCGCCGTAAAAGCTCACGCCATCACCACTGATGATGATATTTCCCTCCCCAGCATTTAAGCTGCGCGCGCTGACCAATCCATTGCTCATCAGCTCGATGTGGCTTGTTGTGATGCCTTCCGTTTCACTGCTGGTATCAATGGTGCCGACAATGAGTGAGCGATCGCTGCTATTGCCAGAGGTAATTGTTACGCTGCCGCCTGCTGCGCGGATCGTATCTGCGGCGTCCATTGTAAAGTGTCCGCCATTGTTGTCTATATCTACCTGGAAGAGAATGGTTCCTCCCGGCTGAAACGTCAGCTCGTGGTCCTCTAGAGGCTCAATTGTAATATCGTGATAGGCCTGAATGATGACGCTGTCAAACTGTTCTAGGGTTTCTTCGTAGAGCGTAAACCACCTAGGATCCGTAGAAAATAGGTCGGGAAAACTTTCAGGTCTTGGTGCGTCTATGCCACTGCCATTTTTAATCGTGACGTTGAGCGGGTCGAAGAGTAAGGTTCCGGAGCGTCCTTGTGCTGCAGAAAGATCGACCGTTCCTTGGTAGTCCAAATTCAATTTGCCAGAGATTTCAGCAAAGCCGCCATTGCCATTGTTTTGCCCGCCCCGGGCGCGAATTCCCCCATAAAACTGAGTGGTTTGATCTGCCCAAACGTAGATATGACCGCCCTCACCACTGGCAAATGCATCTGCCGCTAGCGTAGCGCCTGGCCCTACGTAGGTTCTCTGCGCAGTTGGTGCCAAAGGGCCTCCTTGATAATCGCCACCTAGCCGCAGCGTACCGCCACCGTTCTCCCCTGAAGCAGATAGCTGGCCCTGCAATAGACCAACTTGGGTGCCAAAGACGTTGATTTCTCCGCCGAGCCTGCCATCGGCAATCAGCTCACCAGAAACAATCGCCGTCCCGGGGGCTTTGGGTATGGCAACTTCTGAGCCGACTAAGCTTACGGTGCCATCCGCATTCACTTGCAGGGTATCTGCATGGCTAAGCGAGCCGCCTGTCAGCAGTTCGCTCAGCGCAGCTGAGGTGAAATTTTCTGTACTGGCCTCTGGCGACACTTCTAGAGATAGCAGCCGGTCGCCCTGTCCAATGCGCAGTAAGCTTCCTTGTTCAACTGCTGTCACTGTAATATTGCCGCCGGGGGCAGACAGCCGTCCTGTGTTGATCACCTGCGTACCCATGAGGGAAAGTGATCGCCCTTCACCCAATGCCAAGTCTCCCAGGTTCACAACAGGTCCTGACGCGACAAATCCAAAAGCTGTCGGCGCACCTGAAAATGCACTGTATGCTGACGGGCTCTCTTGCCGCAAATCGAGCCAATTATCTCCGAATTCAATCCCTGTCGCCGTTGTTGCTGTGAAGCTGCCTGGCAGATTGAGCCGGGCATTTGAGCCAAACAAAATACCAGATGGATTAATTAGATAGAAATCCGCTTGGCTACCCAATACCTGCAGCAGGCCGTCAATTCTAGATGCGCTTCCCGAGATGTGACCAATTACATTTTCGAGTTCGGGTGGCGTGATGAAGTTGGCTGTCTGCCCTTCCTTCAAATCAAATTGCTCAAACCCATGAAAGAGATTGGTGCCGTCTTGCGATCGCACCCCACCGCCAATGTTGAACTGAGTAGGCGCCTCTGTAGGCGCATTTGCTTCGGAGTGGGTGTCGCTGCCTGAGACGGTCTCTACAGTTGTTGTCGCATGGGGTGTTATCTGGGCTAAGGCGGTTTGTACACCGCCGATTATCGTGAAAATTGCAAGACTACTGCGAATACAGGTGCGAAAAAGAGATCTGACAAGCTTTTTGCGGATACTTCCCATGATTTCGGGGTTACAATTGTCACATCAAGAAGACCTGAATCGGTCACTGATGTAGAATGCCCAAAACCAAGTACGCACCGGCAACAGAACGCAATCGCCAGCCGATTTTGAATGTGCTGCAGCAGGTCCTTCCTGCCAGTGGCACCGTCCTCGAAATCGCCAGCGGCACTGGAGAGCACGCCGTATTTTTTGCCCCCCGCCTGTCCCACTTGCAGTGGCTACCTAGCGAACCTCAAGACACTATGCGGGAGAGCATTCAGGCTTGGCGAGAGGCGCTTCCTGCCCCAAATCTTTTGGCACCTTTGGCGCTAGATGTGAGCGAGCGCCCATGGCCTGTCGAGCGACCTATCGCAGCCATTGTCAATATTAATATGATTCATATATCTGCTTGGAGAGCGTGTGAAGATCTGATGGGCGGTGCAGAACGGGTGCTCTCTACGGGGGGTGTGCTGTACTTATACGGTCCCTTTAAACAAGATGGACAGCACACTGCACCTAGTAATGAATCTTTTGATGCGATGTTACGCGATCGCAAGGCAGCTTGGGGGGTTCGAGATTTAGAAGCGGTTATTGCGATCGCCCAGCAACATCAGCTAGATCACATTGAAACCATCCCTATGCCAGCCAACAATTTATCTGTTGTCTTTCGCCGCGCCTGATGCGTTTTGACGTGAGATTTTCGCCTTTTTCGGCCATGTGTTTTATCTAAAATGGCTGCTTTAGCCAGGCTGCTTTAGACATGGCTACTAGAGATTTCTAGAGCTTCACTGCTGTACCCGTTGCCGTGATTAACATCAGCACACCATGCTCGTCAATATTGATGGTGTCAGTTTTCATGTGTACGCCGATTACGGCATCTGCGCCTAGCTGCCTAGCCCGGGATTCTAGTTCTTTTAGGGCGTCTTTTTGTCCGCGCTCAAAGACGCGTTCGTAGGCGGCTGTGCGTCCACCCAAGACATCCCGGATGCCGGCAAAAAAGTCCCGTAAGGCGTTACTGCCATAGACGACTTCGGCAGTCACAATACCCAGGTAATTTTGGATATTTTCTCCTTGTAAGTAGTCAGTTGTTGATAGAATCATGAGTCGAACCCGGCACAGTTAGTTTTAGTGAATGCTTTTGTCAGTCTTTTTTATCCGGCTACCTTCCTTTATGCGCTTTTGCATAGGGTAAAGTAGCCATCTAATTTTTAAGTTTTTAAGAGGTGTTCGTCCATGGGCTACCCACATAAGTTCACGATTTTACTGGCAGCAGCCGGGCTAGCAAGTGCCGTGGTGGGATCTGCTCAGCCTGCAATCGCTTCTGGTCAGCACGCCCCTGCTCAGATGGCCTCCTATCAGCTCGCTCAAGGTAGCGCTGATCTTAGCGATGAGCAAACTGCCCGGCTCTCTCAGTTGCTAGGGGATGCCCAGCGAAAAATAGACTCGGGAGACTATGCCGGTGCGATCGCGCTCTACCAGCAGGCCATCCAAGTCGACCGTAGCAATCCCCGCATTTACTCTGGTATTGCCTACCTACAGGTCAGACAAAACAACTTTGATGCAGCTGCAGAGTACTACCGGCAAGCCCTCGACCGCGCCCCGCGCAACCTTTCTTTCCACTACGGCTTGGCCCATAGCCTCTTTATGGACAGCCGCTATGAGCAAGCAGCAGATGCCTATCGCGACCTGCTAGATATCTCCCCCCGAGCTGCCGATGCCTTCATTGGGCTGGGTGGCTCACTCCTACGGTTAGAACGCTATGACGAAGCTCGCGAAGCCTATAAGCTGGCAGTTAGCATCGCGCCGAACAACGCACAGGCCCATGAGGCTATCGGCATGCTTTACCTCGCTCAGGAAAACTACGACGAAGCGCTAAGGCCCTTAGAGAGAGCCTTGTCTTTGGATGGTAGCCGCAGCAGCGTTCATGCAAATCTAGCCAGCATTTGGCTAGAGATGGGCAACGAATCGCGCGCATTCAATGCGCTTCAAAGAGCCGTCGAATTGAATCCAGACAACCCAGATGCACAGTACCGATATGGCGAACTTCTGCGCAATCGGGGCGATGAAACTGCCGCTCTCAATCACTTTGAGCAAGCCGTGGAAATAGACCCAAGACTAACCCCTGCCCAGGCGGCCCTGGGTGAGATTTTGCTGGCTAGAGAGCAGTATCTACGCGCTGTGTTAGCCTACCGACAGCTGACGCGAATGTTTCCAGAAGACGCTGGTGTACGCTACAACTTAGGCTTAGCCCTATGGGGGCAGGGCAATAGTCGCGCGGCCATTGAGACGCTGCGGCAGTCCCTAAGGCTTTACGAACGCCAAGAGGATGCGTCGGGCGCAGAGAGGGCGACTGCACTGCTTGAAGTTTGGCGAAATAATTAGTGGCAGAAAAGCTAGGAGTGCTACGAGCGAAGCTTGGGAACAGCAGACGTCCGCCAGCTTAGCTTGAGGTTCAGCCAGAAGTTCCATACGGCTACACAGCTAATCGCGATGATATTTGCCAGGTAGGGTCGGCTTTGGCCAAATACGATGTTGAACAGTAGGTTCAGTAGCAGCACATCTATGATGAGGCCGGTAAAGCAAATCGTATTGAATTTGAGCAATCGTTTTAGACGACTGCCCATGTCTGTTTGCTGGCCGACCATATCGGCAAATGTCCAGCTATCATTCCACAAAAAGTTGCTGACGATAGCTGTTTCAGCTGCGATGATTTTGCTGGTGGTGAGTCCAATGCCCAGCGCACCATGCAAAAAGTAAAGCATAGCCATATCTACCAAAATGCCACTGAACCCGACAAGGCCATACCTGGTGAAGCGCCTGATAGGAAACTTCTGCCGGAATTTTGCAATTCGACCGCGCGATCGCAGTCTCGCCAAGTGGCCCAAGTACTCAATGTACTGCTTCCAAGTGACCTTACTTTCTCCAGACTCTCGCTCTTGGAAAACGTAGCCAACTTCAGCAATATCTTGAATCTGACCTCTACCGATCACTTCTAGCAAAATCTTGTAGCCAATCGGACTCATGCGGCGGTGAACAATTGCCTGCCGTCTCACCATAAAGTAGCCGCTCATGGGGTCGCTCACCCGGCCTACCACCGCTGGACACACTAGCAATCCTAGAACCTGCGCCCCTCGAGAAAGCATGCGCCTCACAACACTCCAATCGCTGACCCCGCCACCTTCTACATGGCGACTCGCAACGGCTAAGTCAGCGCCATCCATAGTGGCGCTCAGCAGCTTTATCAAGATTTCTGGTGGATGTTGCAGATCTGCGTCGATAACGCCTAGGATATTGCCCCTTGCGGCTTGCCAACCTCGAATAACCGCTGAAGAAAGGCCTCTTTCGTGCTGACGACGCATAACATGGAGCTGAGGATATTTGTCAGTAATTTCCTGCGCCACTTGCCACGTTAGGTCTGGGCTGTCGTCATCTACGAGGATCAGTTCGTATTTTTCAGGAATAAAATTATCGAGTAGGTCTGTCAGCTGAGCAACGATTTTTGCGACGTTGCCGCTCTCTTTGTAGGTTGGAATAATGAGCGAAAGCGTTATCCCATCAGCGTCGGGTGAGGTGGGTGAAACTTCTAGAGGACCCTGTGGCGTTGTTAGTAGAGAGTTAGTCATAACGTGTCCTAAATATATCTGTGTATGTCCGCAGAAATCTGTAAAAGCTCACCTGAGCATGATGTCCCTGAGACCTGGCGTCAGGGATTTGGAGATACCTCTTTGGGGATAACTGTCTTTCTTAGGGATAACTGTGTTGAAAGCCTAGAGACAAATTGCCCAGCATAAGCGCTGAACGTACATTCTCCCCGAAGCATTCAGCGCGTGTCATTCGAAACAGTCGGATCTGTATAAAAAGATTAACAGCGTAAAAATTGAGTCAAATATTTCGCTCAAATGCAGAATTCAGTAGTAACCGGCTCTGCTTTACCTATGCCATCAGTAAAGGTTACGTAGAATCCACAGTTTGTGAGCTGCATGCTCTAAGTATTTTTACATAAGTTACGAATTTGTGTTTTTTGCATAAATCTTGTTGATACCACTGAGCTGTTTAAACAGATTAGTCGTAACCATTGTTGGTTGTTGGGGACATTTTTTGAAAATTCTCAGATGGTGGTTATTGCCACTACTGCTGTTGGTATCGTCGCTAAGTGAGTGACTGTCGCTATCGCAATAATTGACATCGAAAAGTCGATTCTGGGAATAGCTAAGTTTGTCCGCGTTTCTGCGCGATAGGCCTGAACGATGGTTCAGTTGCGCATATTTTTAGTTGCATCAGTCATTAATGCTGCCCATGACTGGTCATCTCCTTCCCAGTCACATCTTCTGTCAATGACGTCTTCTAGCAGTCACAACAATGCTCTATCGTATTGAGCTGTTCTATTGAGACGATCAGCCACCAAGTTCAGCAATATTTGCTAGAGATATTCCTTTTCAAGCGCTCCAGGTTACGAATTATCCCAACTTCGCAATCAGAAAAACTGGCACTATGAACTATTCTACTTCCAGCTCTTTCTCAGCTGCAGATATTCCCCTCAATGCTGACAAGCAAGCTCGTCAACAAACTGTTTTTACGGGTTTGCTGACGGTGGGCATTGCGTTGGGAGTTGCCTTTCGGTTTTTGTGGATTGGTAAGCGAGAGTTTTGGTACGACGAAGTGCTCTCTCTTCTCTTTTCGACGGGGCAGAAAAAGGCGTACAAGATTCCTGAAAATATACCTTTTGAGCTGAGTGATTTTTCTAAGCTGTTACGACTTCCAGCAGAAGATGGATTTGGAGATGCTTTAAGGACTATCAAAGCGTTGTTGCATGGGGATCTCAGCGAGCCTCATCCACCTCTGCTATATCTCATTGAACACGGGTGGATACGGCTGTTTGGCAATAGCGAGCTTGCTACGCGAAGCGCTGTGATGCTCATGAGTTTGATAACGCTAGTCGTTGCTTACTTTCTGGGTCGCCGTTTGCTGGGACATCGTGGCGGACTGATTTTCACTGCGCTTCTTTCACTCAATCCCTTTTTTCTTTCTCACTCTTTAAACTTGCGGATGTATTCGCCGCTTGCGCTGTGGGCCTGTGCTAGCGCGCTGTGCATGCTGGCTCTGATGGGGGTAGATCGTTCAGCTGGCCAAGTCAGACCGCTCAACGGTTGGACGAAGTGGGCTTTGCGAGCAGGGGTCGCGCTGCCTTTGACGGCTGGACTGATGACTCAGTATTTGTTTGGGTATTGGTTTTTTGCGCTGGGTGCGCTGGTGCTGTTTTTAGATAGGCGCCGGTGGTTACAGCATGGGCTTACGATTGGCTCTGGGGCGTTGCTCTTTATGCCGTGGTTTGTTTGGGGTACGCTCAAGCAGCTGAACAATCGTAAGGATGTGATTGAACGGCTTTCTCAGACGGGAGAGCCGGTTGCACTGATGTTTCAGCATGGCAAAGATTTGGCGCAAACCCTGGCAAACTATTTGCTGCTGGGGCATTTGGCAACAAAAATGGCGCCCTTGTCTGAGCACATTAAGCCGACGGCGGTGGCGATTGGTTGCGGTGTGATTGGCTTGGTTGTGCTGTGTGTGATTGGGCTGATCCGGTATCGGCAGCGATGGGTTCTGGTCAGCTGCGGCTTGTTGGGGTTATTTCCGCTCCTGCTGGCGCTTGGGGTAGATGTTTTGGCGAATAAAAATACGCTGGGCTTTGGCTGGGGACGGGCGACGATCGTTGTGTTGCCAGGTGTTGTACTGTTGGTGGCGGCTTGGCTAGAGAAGGCGACGGGAAGATGGCGGGAGATGCTGACGGTTGGCATTTTGGCTGTGTACCTTGCGGTGAATGTTGCTGATTTTGAGGGGCGCGATCGCAAGGTATTTCACGCGGTCAATGCCGCTCTGCTCAACAGTGATAAGCCAACTCTGGTAGTTATGAATTCGAGGGCTTGGGGGCATGTGAACCGGCTGACGTACTACTTAGATGAGGTGTCGAATCCTGACATCTTGGCGACCGATCCCGCAGACCTTAGAACTGCTGTGGGTGCAGCGCTGGAGAATAAGGCATATCCGAGGGTGCTTTGGCTACGGTCAAATTATCCTATCTGGGCTGCGCCTGAGACGGAGGAAGAGGTGCTAGCGCTAGCGGCGGAGACCGATCAGCTCCTGCAGGCACGTTATTCGCTGGTGGATGCCCAATCACTGGAGGGCACGATGAATTTGGATAGCTTTGAGCTTCAGGTGTATGAGTAGCGACGGTTTTCAACGGCTTTCAACGGCTCTAGTCTTTTTTGCGCCAGCTCAGCTGCAGGTTTAGCCAAAAGTTCCAGAAAATGATGAGGGCGATCGCTACAATCTTGGCAACGTACTTGTCTGCATTTTCTGCCCAGCTTGCATCGGTAAAATGGCTTGCGATCGCCGGTAGCTGACCTACCGCTGGTATGCGAAGCACCAGGGTTAGAATAATATTCTGCAGCGCCGCACCCACTAAGCAAATAAGATTGAACTTGAAAAATCGTTGCAATCTGGCTCGCCAGCCTTGTTGAGACTGGGCAACGTCGGCAAAGGTCCAAGCATCGTTCCACAAAAAGTTGTTGATGATGGCTGCTTCAATCGCCAAATTATTGCTGATATAGAGCGGTAAGCCGACGTATTCGAGCAGGATAGAATACACGGCTAAGTCTACGAATAAGCCGCTGAAACCAACGATGCCGAAGCGTAGGAACCGGCCAACTGGCAGCCGCTGCAGCCGCTGAGAAAAACGCTGAGTGAATAATCCATGAGGCTTCAAGGAACGATCTCCACTTTGTAGGTTGAGTATTGGCCGTAGTTACCCAGAAAGGTCATGTTCAACCGATGGGTGCCATCTTCTAGGCTCAAATCGCTGCCGGGTGTGTTTGGCACCTGACAGGTCTGAAATGGACTGCACACGTACAAGAATTCACGTTCGTCTAGGTCAACTAACCTATCAGCGAGTTTTTTCACTTCTGCCGCTGACTCTGCTCGAAAAAATGTTTTTCCGGGTAGTGCGGTCCAGAGCTGCTCAGCAGCAGAGCCATGGGAAAGGGCAACCCACGGAACGGGTTCTTGCCCAAACGCTTCTATTGCCATTGACGTGGCCTTCGAACGATCTAGCACGGCGGCTGTGCTGCCTGGATTATCAGATCTTTCCGCCCTGCCAAAGACGGCTGATACCGTATTTAACTGCATGCCAAATACAAGGGTGATGACTGCGCCAACTAGAATGGCCGGGCGAGCCCAGCGGCGTAACCGGCCAGCCCTCAGCTGCTCTGCAAGGAGAACAGATAAAAGCGGTATCAAAACGAGATATCGCTCTTGTCCCCACCGCAGACTGCCTTCTGCTGGCGGTACCACGAATGACACGAGCACGAGAAACAGCAGGGTTACTAGCAGGCTAAATCGGCTGGGCATAGGATCAATAGCAGACGCCTGATAGATTCCTAGCTGACTGAAATAATTTCCTTTGCTTGCTTTCGGCTTTTTGCGCTTAAACGGACTGACCTTGACCTGAGGCCTCTTGAGCTCTGGCATTAAAATTGCCGTTAGCCCAATCACCCAAGCCAGTGGAAAATATTGCAGGAGGGATATTGCTAGCCATAGAGCGCCGCTGCGCTGCGCCGTGACATTAGGTCGAAGGATGATGGGATCAGCGTAAATGGCGTAGTTTAGCGCTAGTAGAATGCCTATTGTGCAGGCGATCGCACCCAATAAGATACAGACCTTCGCCAGCGTCATCCGAGGAAAGATCTGCCATTTTGGAAAGCGCCAACCGAGAATGGCCAGTAGCCCTATTGCCAAAGCAAGACACACAAATTCTGATCCGAACCAGGCCGACAGTCCGAGCAAAATGCCGCTACGAAGCACCTGCCCTCGGGATATTGCGCCTCGGGTTCTCGGTGTGTGCAAAAAACTGCCAGAATGATGACTCTCGGGAAATATCAGGATGCTGAGTCCCCAAAAGGCCAATGCTACAGCCAGGGTTTGTGGACCTAGAACGCTTCCGTAAATGCTGAAGGAAGACCCAAAGATGAGCCCTACCAGTCCAAGACAAAGCGGGATCAGTCCCCAACCTGCACACCAACCGACCTGCCAGAACCGTAGCCAAGTTGCCCACAGTGCTAAGAGCGGGATGATGTAGAGGGTGCGATCGCTCAAAGCCCCCCCAAAAAGCCCACCCAAAAGCCTCTCGAAAAGGACATACAGCGATGCACTCACCGTAGGAAAGACAAAGGGAAACCTCGCAGCAGGCTGAGCTGCAACATCTGGAGCAAAATTTGCCTGGAAAGGATACAGCCCCTCTTGCCAAAGCGCAATCACCCAATCTGCAGCGGGCAAATTCAGCGCTACGTCTAGCGGAAAGCGACCAGCCCGAATTTGCTGGGCGATGTGCTGTGTCACCAGCGCATTAATTCCGCTCCCCCGCCCCAACCATACGCCGCTCTCGACAGAAGTCTGAATCCACAGCGAAAGCCCAACGCCAGCCACCACAATCAGGGCAGGCAGGAGGGCAGGTAGGCACCAGGCAATCTGAGCTGGTTTGGAAGGACGTTTGGCACTCATGGTAAACAGCAGGTAGATGACGGGTTAACAACTCCGTCGAATTCTACAGGGATAACGGCCTAACGTCAGCAGCTAAGCCGAATACAGCTGTTTTCAGTGCATGTGAGAATATGTTCTTAGCGCTCTTTTTCTACGGCTTTACACGTAGAAGATGGCGGCTACAAGATAAAAAATTAACCCAACCGGTAGCCGAAGCCGCGGACGGTTTTTAAGTACTTCGGCTGACTGGGATTTTCTTCTAGCTTTTCGCGTAGCCAGCGGATATGGACGTCTACTGTCTTGTTGTCGCCCATAAAGTCGTAGCCCCAGACCTGGTCAATAATCTGATTTCGCGACCAAACCCGCTTCGGCTGGCTCAGCAAGAGCTCTAATATTTTAAATTCTTTGGGAGAAAGATTGATTTCTGCATCGGAAAGGAACACGCGACACTCGTCAGTGTGGAGGGCGATGTCAGCAAAGCGAAGAATAGATTTTTCATCGACTTTGACATGCGTTTGTGAGCGTCTGAGTAGAGCCCGGCAGCGGGCAATCAGCTCGCGCATACCAAAGGGCTTGGTCAAGTAATCATCTGCGCCGACTTCTAACCCGAGTACCCGGTCTGTCTCCGTTCCTTTGGCACTGAGAATCAAGATAGGAATGTTGAGCCCCTGATGGCGAACCAACCGGCACAGATCCAACCCGTTCATCCCCGGGAGCATCAGGTCTAAGATGACGAGTGCAATATCTGGTAGTGCTGGCTGACCTTTATCGGGACTACCTAGCAACATTTCCAATGCGTGCTGGCCGTTGTCTGCGACACAAACCTCAAATCCTTCATCTGCTAAAGATAGAGCAACCGTCTCACGAATCAGCTCTTCATCTTCTACAAGTAAAACCTTACCAAGCCCAATGCGAACATCTGTCTGAATCTGCGGTGCTGTAAGCGCAACCATACTTAAACCTGTGTATCTTCACGGTCAATATCCAGGCAAATTCTATCAGGAATGCTCGGCGTTTCTGTCAGTGCACTCCTAACTTTTCCTGTAAATTTTCTTCCTTTGTGTTGTTTGCGATACAAAACTCATGTTTATACCGCTACGAAATTGACCAGTTTGCCGGGGACTACGATCACTTTTTTAATCTCTTTCCCTTCTAGGTAGCGTTGGGCAATCTCAGATTCTCGAGCGTAGCGCTCTAGGGTTGCTTTGTCTGCACCTGCGGGTACTTGCAAGGTGCCCCGGGTTTTACCCATTACCTGAATGACCAGTGTGATCTCCTCGGCAATGAGAGCTGCGGGCTCTAGCTGTGGCCAGGGCTGCTGGTGAACCGAGCCATCTCCCAGCGATGACCACAGTTCGTCGGCAATGTGGGGTGCGAAGGGCGCAATTAATTTCACCAATGTGACAACACTCTCTGCAAAAGCAGGGGTATTTTTCTCTTTTGTGTCGTTGATGGCGTTACTTAGCTTCATCAGCTCAGAGACTGCTGTGTTGAACTGGTAGTCTCCCTCGATGTCTTCTGTGATTTCTTTGATGGCGGTGTGGGTCGCCCGGCGAAGCGTCTTGTCTGCTTTGCTCAGGCCGCTCTGGTCGATGCTGGAAATGCGCTCGACCATGTCACTGACATTGGCTGACTGGGCAAATTCGGTCACGGCTCGCCAAACCCGATTGAGGAAACGGAACTGGCCTTCGACATCGGCGTCGTCCCACTCGAGGTCTTTTTCCGGGGGGGACTTGAAGAGGATAAACATGCGGGCGGTATCGGCGCCGTACTTGGCGAGCACCTGAGCTGGGGGCACACCGTTGAACTTCGACTTGGACATTTTTTCGTAGGAGACCGTGAGGGGTTCGCCCGTCTCGGGATCGGTAGGTTCGTTCAGGTCGGCAATCTTATCGGGGACGATGAACTGTCCGTCTGATGTTTTGTAGGTGATGGCCTGTACCATGCCTTGGGTGAGGAGCCGCTGGAAGGGTTCGTCGAAGTTTAGCAGGCCGCGATCGCGTAACACCTTGGTAAAAAATCGAGAGTACAGCAAGTGCAAAATGGCATGCTCGATCCCGCCTACGTACTGGTCTAC
>JBCBIK010000039.1:0-21376 GCA_038524545.1 Cyanobacteria bacterium J06623_4
ACTCAATACTTAGAATATAACACTGCCTTAATCTATTCTGATTCAAAATAGTATTGAATAAACTTAATGGTGAATTATACGCCGCTAATGGTTAACCCCCTGTCGTAGGAGAAGAAAGCTAGACATGATTTCTGACTCTGAAGAGCGTAAAGATATGACGACATCGTCGTCTGACGATACGGCATCTAATGAAACCGTACCCTATAAAAATTTGCCTTCGCCTGAGAAAAAACAGCGGTTAGTCGAGCTGGCGACAGTTTTCTTTCGGTTAGGGACGGTGGCGTTTGGCGGGCCAGCGGCGCACATCGCCATGATGGATGATGAGGTGGTGAAGCGTCGGCGCTGGATGAGTCGGGAAAATCTGTTGGACCTGATGGGGGTGACAAATCTGTTGCCAGGGCCGAACTCGACTGAGCTAGCGATTCATATCGGCTATGAGCGAGCCGGATGGGCGGGGTTGTTTGTCGCGGGGAGCTGTTTTATCTTTCCGGCGCTGGTGCTGGTGTGGCTGCTGGCAGCGGTGTACGTGCGCTATCAGACGGTGCCGGAGGTGGGCTGGCTGCTCTACGGCATTAAGCCGGTGATTATTGCGGTGGTGCTGAGGGCGCTATGGAAGCTGGGCAAGAAAGCGGCTAAAGACGCGGTTACGACTGCCTTTGGAATTGGCGCGATCGCTGCTTATTTCGCCGGGATGAATGAGATTTTGATGCTGCTGCTGTCGGGTCTTTTGGTCATGCTGATTAAAAACTGGCTTAGCAGAGGACGCACCGTTGGCGGATTTTTATTGCCGTTGTCAGGCTCCTTTATCGGCTCGATATTTTCCCGGCTTTCCGTCACGGGTACGCTGGCCCAAGCCGGAGGAGTGACCGGTAGCGCCGCGGCGACGACCGTCTCAGTTGGGTGGGTGAGCGTCTTTCTGTTCTTTCTTAAAATTGGCGCTGTTCTCTATGGCAGTGGATATGTGCTGCTGGCATTTTTGCAGCGCGACTTGGTGGAGCAGCAGCAGTGGCTAACGTCTCAAGAGCTGTTGGATGCGGTGGCCATCGGGCAGATTACGCCCGGTCCTGTTTTGACGACGGCGACGTTTGTGGGCTATGTGGTGGCCGGGCACGCCGGTGCGATCGCCGGTACGGTCGGCATCTTTCTCCCGGCCTTTTTGCTGGTGGGTCTGGTGAATCCGTGGGTGCCCAAGCTTCGCCAGTCGCCCTGGGCCGGTGCCTTTCTCGACGGGGTCAATGCTGCCTCTCTGGGGCTGATGGCAGGGGTTACCTATGTATTGGCCCGAGCTGCCGTGGTCGATTGGCCAACCTTAGTGCTGGCAGGGGTGAGTGCGATCGCTGTCTTCCGTTTCAAGGTAAACCCAGCATGGCTGGTCCTGGCAGGCGGAGCCCTAGGCTTTGTGTTTCAATCTGTCTTCTAGGAACTCTGGAGCTGTTTTTTTGGATGCTTAAATGGCTCTCCCAACATGACGACCTATTTTAAGGCGATTGGTTTTACGAACGCCTGCTCTTTGACAATGTCTTCTACAACGGCGGACTGAGCATATTTGATAAAGTCTTTGGCGAGCCCTTTGGGCGCTTCCTGGGTGACCAAATTCAATGGGCGAGAGAGGGGGAAGTGTCCGCTGCTGACCTCTTGCACGGTTGCCTCAACCCCTTCGAGGGGTAGGAGCTTCAAAGGCATACCATGAATGATTTTGTACTCGGCGGCGCCAATGGAGATGTAGCCAATGGCGGCGGGGTTGTCTAGCACGATTTCTAAAATTTCTGCATTGTCGCCGACTAAGTGGTCTTGCTGAATATCTTCTGAGGCTAGCCCGAAGTAATCTGCAAATAGCCCTACGGTGGAGTGGTTTGTGCTTTTGCTAAGGACTTGAATGGGCAAGTCGTCGCCGCCAACGGCCTGCCAGTTTTGAATTTTGCCGGTGAAAATGTCAATAATCTGTTGCCTTTCTAAGCGATCAACGGCAGCAGACTGGTTGAGCAAAATGCTGATGCCATCTTGGGCAACGGTGAACACAGTAAGATCCGATTCGTCTGGCTTGAGCGATCGCGAAATCATCCCAATGTCGTTGTCGCCTGCACGAACATCCGCGATGCCTTTATTCGACCCCCCGGTCTGAACATGGATAACAACGTCAGGATGCTCACTCTGGTAGCGCTCTGCGATGGTGGCCATGAGCGGGGCGACCGTACTCGACCCAGATAGTACCAGCTGTCCCCCACCGAGGGACGACTCAGCACAAGCCGATAGGGTGAGGCACACTAAAGCAGTCGCAGCGAGTAGTGACGTAAACCATCGGGGCGTTTTCATAGGCTTGGCGGTGAGTAGGTGCCCGGCGCAGGCGGTATTGCGTATCAAGAAACTTATCTCAGTCAGATTTATCCCGCTCATAGGGTGAAAGTAACGGCCTAACAGCTACGGGCATCTCCCGGCCAAAAATCGGTCCAGTCGATTTGCAAAGTTGGCTTTATCTCGGTTGTGTAAGGGGGGTGGCCCGCCGCCTAAGGGTTCTGCGCCGCCTCGGAAAGAGGCTAGAAAATTTCTGACAGAGAGGCGATCGCCGATATTGCGTGAGGTGTATTCTTCTCCGCGTGGATTAAAAACGTAGCCACCTTTTTCGAGGGCTTTGGCCGCGAGCGGAATATCTGCCGTAATCACTAAGTCTCCGGGCGCTAGCAGATCTACGATTTTGTTGTCTGCACCATCGAAGCCTGCCGGTACCACCAGCATTTCGGCATAGGCGGGCACTTGCATCGGCTGATTGGCCACCAGCGTGAGCGGACAGTGCGATCGCTTGGCTGCTCGAAACAAAATTTCTTTGATCGCATTGGGGCAGGCGTCGGCATCGACCCAGATGTGTGGTGGCTGTTTGTCTTGCTGCGTATCCATATGATCAGCCCTTAAGAAAGATGTGCTGTGTGAAGCCGTTTTGCCCGCGGCCCCGTAAATTTGCGGGCGCATGGCCGGTTATTCGTAAGTACACGGTAAAGGTTGGTCGATTCTACCCATGCCGTTTGCTAAAGCTGCGGTTTACGCTATCGGGCAGTTGTGCCCTTCGCTTTAAGCTATCAGCTCAAACGTTTTCCTATGTTGCCGTCTTGGTTGTCGTCCCGTTTCCTCAGCCCTCAGAAATCAGTTTTGCAGGCGACACGGTGGGCCTGTTTGGCAAGTGTGGTGGCAGCCAGCATCGTCCAGACATCGGTTGGCGCTGCGCCAACGGGGCAAACCTTTGAGCAGCTGATGGATGTTGGCTATGCTGCCTCCCGGCAGGGCGATTTTAATACGGCACTCATCAACTTTCGGCGGGCCTTAGAACTGCGCCCAAATCATCCCTATGCCTCTGCTGCGGCAGACAATATGACCTTTTACATTGAGCATGCTCGCATCACCCGGCGGCAGCACGCCATCGACCAGCTAGAGGCCAGGCTAATGCGGGCAATCGAGGCAACAGACTGGGTCTGCGCTGCCACAACCCTCGATCAGCTGACGATGTATACAGCACCCAATTCACTTAACCGAGAGCGGTTAGTCGGCCAGCGAGGAGAGGTCAGCGGGCTGCTAGATGCCCGGCTCAACCACGATGCCTGGTCTACGGTCTGCGCCGCTCAGAACCCAGTTCACTAAACCCGCTCGAAAATCTATCGCGACATGCGCTGAGACCGATTTGTCGATTTGGTTTGGTAGTGGAGGCTACATTGCGACTCTAGTTACAATTTGTTACATTGTGTGTGGTTAACACAACGTTACAAAAAGGTTGGCTTAAGGCTCGTTGCCTATCCTGCCTTTTGGACGGCTCTTTTGTGAATCGGACAGACTAGATGGACGCCTATCGGATCAGTTCGTGTGCCCTCTCTGATAGGTATCAGGAGGGTCAGCGTAATTTTGAGCGCATGGATTTGCGCGAGCTAGACCTGTGCGGTCTGAACCTTGTGGACGTTCGGTTTTGCTGGGCGGATCTGACGAGCGCTTTTTTGACGCGCAGCAAGCTAGATGAGTCTGACCTGACGGGGGTGATGATGTGGCGCACTAACCTGTCTGGTACGAGCCTACGCTGGGTAAACCTTCACCGGGCCGTGATGGTCCGCGCTGAAGCGCCGGGTGCCAATTTTAGCGGTGCCAACCTAGAGCGATGCGATCTGCGGTTGGCAAATTTGCGTGCTGCCTGTCTGGCAGGCGCTAACTTACGGGGTGCGAAGCTCTGCTACAGCGACTTGCGCAGTGCCAATCTGACGGGGGCAGACCTGACGGGGGCAGACCTGACGGGGGCGAAGCTGCGAGGGGCTTGCTTGGAGGCGGTTTGCTGGCGGGCTACGCTGCTGCAGCCAAATCAGCTAGATAAGGATGTGGCTTCGCTGGTCGGGAGTGTTCAGATGAAGGCTGCTGAGGCGCGATCGCCCGTTCCCGACATTCTAGAATCCGCTGAAGTAGAATCTGAGACAGCCGCAAATTCAGACGCGCAGCGATCGCTGACAGCCGTGTAGCCAAAACAAACATGGAATTTTATATCTGGCAGGACCATCGCTGCGTTTATGATGTGGTGCCCGGTGAGCGGTTGCCGTCCTTACTGCTGATACATCCGATTGGCGTAGGGCTCTCTAGGGCCTTTTGGACGCCTTTTATTCAGCAGTGGTCAAAGGCTGGGGGAAAGCAGGCGATCTACAACTCGGACCTGTTGGGCTGTGGTGAAAGTGAAATGCCTCGGCGGGCTTATCGTCCGAAAGATTGGGCAGAGCAGATTGCCTTTTTTATTGAGCAGGTGGTGCAGGGGCCTGTGGTGCTGGTGGTGCAGGGGGCGCTGTTGCCGGTTGCGGTAGAGCTGATGAGCCTTTCTGCCGAAACCTATGTCCAGGGATTGGTGCTATCGGGGCCGCCTGCTTGGCCGCTAATGACGACGCCTACAGCCGCCTGGAAGACAGACTTGGCCTGGCAGCTGTTTGCCTCACCATTGGGGAATGCGTTTTATCGCTACGCAAGGCGATCGCAATTTCTAAAGTCTTTTTCAGAGCGACAGCTGTTTGATCGTCCAGAAGATGTCACCGATGGCTGGCTAAAGATGCTGAATGCGGGCTCTCGGGATATGAATAGCCGATACGCGGTGTTTTCATTCTTAGCGGGGTTTTGGCGGCAAGACTACACCAGTGCGATCGCCCGCATTCAGCAGCCCGTGCTCATTGCCATGGGTAAAGATGCCACCACCATTGACCGCACAGTCGCCCAGCAAGAAGCGAAAAAAGAAGCTGGACAACCAGAGAAGCTTCAGGCAAACGGGAAGCGCACGGCAGAAGCGAACCAAAAGAGACTGCAGGACTATTTGGATCATTTTCCCAGGGCGCAAGGGGTAAACCTACCCGGTCGCAATGTGCTGCCCTACGAATCTACGGAAGACTTTGTGAAGGTCGTGAGTTCATTCGTGTCGCAGCTGGCCGCGTCCTGATGGCTTGCCCGCTAGAACTGCAAACCACCAGAAGAGTCGGTACCATTCTCACCGTCCTCCCGATTATCATCATCAGTGTCCGTTTCGTCAGCGTCTTCTGAGCTGTCGCCCTCCCTTTCGCCCACGGGTGGCAGGTCAGTCTCTTCTTCAGAATTTTCCGGTGCGACGGGCGGGTCGGCGGTCACATTATCCACGGCTGCAGCGAGCTGAATGTCGATGGGGTCGGGCGATTGGTTGACCACTACGACTTCATAGATGCCGGACTGGTCGATATTACCTGACCATATCGTTTGCTCAGAGTCGGCGAAGATGGCAGCGCTGCCGTTTTCTGCCTCTGGCAAATAAAGCGAGAGTAGAGTGCTTTCGGCGGGTGCGTTTAGGTTTAGCCGGAGCAGCTGACCTGCGGTGAGCGCCAGGGTGTAGACGCGGCCATCGCCTGGGTCCAGTCGCGTGTTGAGATCTTGGCGGAAGGTTCCCGGCGCAAACTGTACGTCTTCTCGGGCGGCGCCAGAGGCGATCGCCCGCGCATTTTCATCGGCAAGGGCGTAGTACAACTGTCCGAGGGGTTGGTTGAGCACGTCGCTGTCGGCCTGGGCCGAAAACAGCCTGCGAAACTGGGCATCGGTAAGGTCGTAGAGGGCCTGAGTGCTGACATTGACCTGGTTTACTTCATTTTGCCAACGGGTGCGATCGCTCTCGTCATAGCTACCTAGCCCTTCTAGGCTGCGCTGGCTAAAATTAGCCTCCAGCGTACTGAGCAAATCGAGGGCAAGATTGTCCCAGCGAATGCGCAAGGGCTCATCTTCTGGCGCGCTAGAGAGGGCCTTGCGTCCCCCGTTTGGCCCACTGGTCAGCAGGTTTGGATACTCCGCATAAAAGCGCTGGTCGACTAGGCGGGTAAAGGTATTGTTGCCCAGTCCTAGAGCCTCTCGTCGGCGGCGAATTTCGTCCTTCCGCCGGTTCTCCTCACTGTAAAACTCACCCTCAAGCGCACTTCCTGAGTTTTCAGTAAGCCCTGGAGAGGTGCCATCGACTAGCTGGGGCTGAGGCGATCGCGGCAACCTTAGCCAGGCATACAGCAAAAAAGTGCTAAAGGCACCCAGCATCACCGCTAGGGCAATTAGCGCCTGCCGAGAGTCGGGCTTTACAAACCGACCTTTTGAAGGGCCGCCGGGCTCATACACATTCGATTCTCCTATGGTGGTGACACCGTCGGTATCGTATCCCGAGGGATAAGTGTCTGCTTGGTAGCTGCCAGCCTGATAGCTGCCAGCCTGATAGCTACCGGTCTCGTAGGTACTCGAAATAGGCCGATCTACCGGCGCGGCTCCCATTGCAGCCATAGGAATGACTGGGGGGGCATCGAAGTTGGCCATGTCACCAGCCCCGCCCGCTTCGATAAAGCTGTCTTCCGCAGGTACCTCAACCGCCGGATATAGAGAACCGTTAATGACCGGTGGCTGGTTGTCAAACGCTTCGTTGCCCCCCTGATTGAGCGCGGCTAATACAGAGTCTGCCGTGGGGAAGCGCTCTTCGGGGCGGGCTGACAGCATTTGTGCCAAAATTCCACCGAGCCGTGGGCTTAGCGTTTCGAAGCCAGTCCAAGTGCCCTGATAGGTGTCGTGCAGCACCTGGGGATCTTTTCCGGTGGCTAGCACAAGCAGGGTTGCTGCTAGGCCATAGAGGTCGCTGGTTTCATCGGCGCTGCCAGTGGTGAGCTGCTCCTGGGGTACATAGCCCACTTTGCCGATGCGCGTGACGGTGGGGCCAGCCCCTTCGAGGTCTAGCTGGGCGCGAATGGCGGCGGCAATTTCTTTAACGCTGCCAAAATCTATCAGCACTGGCAGACCTTTGGCCTGATCCAAAATCAGATTGTCTGGGGAGATGTCGCGGTGCACAATGCCGAGATTGTGAATGTAGGAGAGCACCGGCAAAATCTGATATAGCAGCTGCGTGATTTCGGTTTCGGTAAAGTTTCCGCCGTATTGCTGACGCGTTTTCAGCAGCTGTTGATAAGTCGGCCCTTCGATGTAGCTTTGCACTAAAAACAGCCGACCGCCGCTTTCGGTGTCGACCTGCAGCAGCTGGCGAAATTCAGGAATTTGCTGGTGGCTCAGCTGATAGAGCGTGCGGGCTTCTCGTTCGAAGAGTTCTTTGGCCTTGTCGAGCATGGCCTTGTCTTCGACCTGGGGCACAAATTCTTTGACCACACACAGCTCTTTATACCTGTGCAGGTCTTCTGCAAGGTAGGTTTGGCCAAAACCGCCACGCCCGAGCTCTTGTACAACATTGTAGCGATCGCCCAATGGTGATGTTGACACGTTTGACCCACCCCCTACATTCATAACGGTTGTCCTTTTCACCTACCACGTCTGGTAGATGCACTCAATGGCTGCAATATCCAACGCTGGATATTCAAATCTGGATATCCAAATATATATCCAATACACTAGCGGGTTTTGTCAAAACCTACGACGAGCCCAAAGATGGGTTAATCGAGATGCGGTGTACCTTCTGGTGTATTTTTAGACTGGTCTGATGCGCTACTCCGGACATGATGAACTCTCTTGGTCGCCATATCCTGGTCGAATTTCATGGCTGCTCCGCCGAAATTCTAAACGATGTCCCCCGGATAGAACAGAGTATGGTGGCTGCCGCCAAGAAATCTGGGGCAACGATCATTAGCTCGGTGTTTCATCACTTTTCTCCGTTTGGGGTGTCGGGGGTGGTCGTTATTCAGGAGAGCCATTTGGCGATTCACACCTGGCCAGAGTATCGCTATGCGGCGGTAGATTTGTTTACCTGTGGGGGGTCGGTGAATCCTTGGGTGTCTTATGAAAGCTTGAAGCACGCCTTTGAAGCGGTGCATGGCTCAGCGATAGAAATCAACCGCGGCCAGCTAGACCTACTAGAAAAATCAGATATTGACCTAGGCGATATGAGAGACGCGGCCACTCAAAAGCTCATGCCGCCCAAGCAAAGCCGCAGCGTTTGGTTTACCGATAAGGATGAAAATATTGCGCTCTCTATTCGGCACAAGGGCGATCGCATTTTCAAAGAAAAATCACCCTACCAGCTGGTCGAAATCTTTGACACGTTTAAGTACGGCAAAATGCTGACTGTAGACAAGATGGTGATGTGCAGCGAAAAGGACGAAGCGGCCTATCACGAAATGATTATTCACGTGCCGATGCTCGCCCACGCTGGAGCAGCCCACGGCGCGCAACCCCCGATAAAAAAGGCCTTGGTCATTGGCGGGGGCGATGGCGGTAGCGTTCGAGAGATTTTGCGTCACCAGGCGATTGAGCAGGTCACCATGGTAGAAATCGACGAAGCGGTGGTCCGGGCGTCGCGCTCATTTTTACCCTCTTTGTCCTGCGCGCTTGATCATCCCAAGCTCAATCTCATTATTGACGATGGCATCAAATACCTTAGAAACGCTCCAGACGAAAGCTTCGACCTAATCGTGATCGACTCATCCGACCCGGTAGGCCCGGCGACAGGGCTATTTAGCCGCGCGTTTTATCGAGATGTGTACCGCTGTCTGACGCCCCATGGGGTGATGTCTACTCAGAGTGAGTCACCCCGATTCAACCAAGCGGCGTTTGTACAGCTGAGCCACTGTCTGCAAGACATTTTTGGCCAGGTTAGTGTTCACACTTATCTGGCCTTTATTCAGACCTATCCGACAGGCATGTGGAGTTTCACCTACGGTGCTAAAGACGGCACGCATCCGGTGCGATCGCTCAACCCACACCAAGCCGCCCAGTTCGCCGCCGCGCACAACCTAAGCTACTACAATAGCGAGGTGCATCAGGCTGCCTTCTGCCTCCCCACTTTTATCAAAAATATGCTGACACGCGCCTAGCCAGCTCCAATGCCCACCAATCCACAAGCCAAACAACAATCTAAACAACAGACCAAACAACAACTCATTCATTCGTTTGACCCCAGTGGCGTAGGGCTAGACAACGGCAATATCTTTGGCTTCCCCTTCGACTACGACACCGCCGATATCATCATCTACGGCGTGCCCTGGGAAGTGACCGTCTCTTTTCATCAAGGCACTGCAAAAGGCCCCCAAGCAGTGTTAGAAGCTTCTCCCCAGCTAGACTTTTTCGACTACGACAATCCAACTGGCTGGCAGCAGGGGATTTACATGCCTCCTGTGCCTGAGTGGATTGGTGAAGAGAATGAGAGATTGCGATCGCTCGCCCAAAAGATTGTCATCGCCACTGAGCAGGGAGTTTCTCTTTCTGATGGTGAAAAGAACACTCTCCACGCGGTAAATGCGGGCTGCGACCAGCTCAATCAGTGGCTACTCAAAGCGTCTCGAAAGGCACTCAAAGACGGTAAGAAAGTCGGTGTCGTCGGCGGCGACCACAGCGTTCCCCTCGGTGCGATGCAGGCACTCGCCGAAAAGCACGACAGCTTTGGGATTTTGCACATTGACGCCCACTGTGACCTACGCGATGCCTATCAGGGGTTTACCTATTCTCATGCGTCAATCATGCACAACGCGCTAAAGCTGCCGCAGCTCTCCAAGCTGGTGCAGGTGGGCGTGCGCGATGTCTCGCCTCGCGAGGTAGACCGTGTAGAAAAGAGTAAGGGTCGAATTGTGCTGTATCACGATACGGCGTTGAAGCGATCGCGCTACGAAGGCACCCCTTGGCATACCCTCTGCCAGCAAATTGTCGATAATTTACCGCAGCAGGTCTACATCAGCTTCGATGTAGATGGCCTAGACCCCAAACTCTGCCCCACCACCGGCACCCCCGTCCCCGGCGGCCTAGACCTAGACGAAGCCTTCTGCCTGCTCCGAGAAGTCGCAGACCGCTGCGAAATTATCGGCTTTGACCTCTGCGAAGTCGGCCCAGATGCATGGGATGGCAACGTCGGCGCTCGGATTGCGTTTAAGCTTTGTAGCCTAATGGGTCTGCTCTAGGAAAGTTTTAGCTTTTGAAAAGCTGCGTCATCCGCTGGCACACTTGCCGTGGCTGTTATTCTTGTTTTGGATCGTCTGATGGTGGATGAAATCCTCCTCTAATCCATTGTCGCCTCGACATTTGAATGAATTTGTCTGGACGTTTTTCATCGTTGAGGTCCAAACGGTCACATGTGGCTCGACCGGTTGGCGTGGTTCCAACAATGCGCAATCCGTCTGCCGACCAAGAGAAATGCTCACCCCATGACTGTCTTCGTGGGTTAAACAGAGGTGACATTCGACCTGTCTCTGGGTCTAGACTTTCAGTGAAGTTGTAAAGTCTTTCATTGCACCTTCGACAAGCCAACGCCAAGTTTTCAGAATCATCAGTACCGCCTAGTGAGCACGGAAAGATATGGTCTATTGACAGGGGTGCTGTGTTCAAGATTTCAGGATAGTGGCAATATTCGCACCTGTATTGGGCTCGTTGTCGAACCCTATCACGTAGCTGCTTAGGCAGTACCATTGTTTTCAGCAGCCATGACGGCATTAATGTAGCTGAAAATATTATCAAGCTCGCCGATAGTCTCCAATTCCAGCGCCTCATCAGGCGTTAATGTGTCTGACTTCTTTCTGTCTAGCAACTCTTGCATCCGAATTCCTAGCGGCTCAGTGAATTTAAATAGGGTAAGGCCGTTCACCTTTTGAATAGAAATACCTTCAGGCAAAATAGCGGAAGGTCTTAACAGCGTTGTCGTCATGGCAGTAGACTCAGGTACTAAAAAATGAAAATCCTTTACGTTAGCAAATCTGCAATACACGCTACCCTCGACAAAACACCCACTCATTATCTGTCGAAAGCGCATCGCTGAAAGCATATCCCTCAACGTCGAATCCCTTTAGCGCTTCAACCTCTTCAATCCGATTGCGGATGACAAAATCTACCATCAGCCCTCGGGCTCGCTTGGCGTGGATGCCAATGACCTTATACTTACCGTCTTTATTTTCCTTGAAGGCAATATTCAAGACGGGTGCCTTCAGCGCCTGCCGGTCGATTGACTTGAAATATTCATTTGAAGCCAGATTCACCAAACAAGGCTCCTTTTCGGATGCGATCGCTTCATTGATCGCCTCTGCAATTTGGCTACCCCAAAAGTCGTAGAGATTCTTGCCCTTTTTAGTGGCTAGCTTCGTGCCCATCTCCAGTCGGTAAGGCTGCATCAGGTCTAGAGGACGAAGAATGCCATACAGTCCAGAGAGAATGCGCAAATGCTTCTGCGCGAAGGTAAGCTCCTCTTTCGTGTAGTTTTCAACCTGGATGCCTTTGTAAACGTCACCCTTGAACACCAGCAATGCTTGCTTGGCATTTTCGGGAGTGAAAGGAGTTTGGAAGGTTTGGTAGCGCTGCTGATTGAGCTGGGCGAGGTTGTCGCTGATTTTCATCAGCTTAGACAGCTCAGTGGGGTCGTAGGTGCTGAGCTGATCGACCAGTGTCTGACTCTGGGTTAGCGCTGTGGGCAGCGTAAAGTCCGGGTAGTCTGGCCCATCGTAGTCCAGGGTTTTGGCCGGGGAAATCACCATCAATATCAAAGCAGTTACCTCACTCCTCACAGTCAGCGACGTACGGTTTTTCTTATTCTCCCAAGAAACTCAACGTTTGAGTATCGACGCCTTCTACTAGAATGAAGGGCAGGTAACAGTTTTTACAGCTTCCATTGCACTCCGCAAATCGATCTATTCGCTTCTATTCACCGCAGTGCAGCGTGCCAGCTTATCGGTGCATCCGTATACAGTTCGGTATTTCGGTAGCGTAACGACTTATGGTAGAGACTGATTTTTTGTCGCTGGTTGAGCAGGGCGCAGCTACCTGGAACCAGTGGCGGACAGACCATGCAGATATTCAACCCGATCTGAGCCGTGCCTACCTATACGGCGCTGATCTGCGGGGATACAACCTCAGTAATGTCAACTTAGAGCGGGCTTGCCTAATTGGTGCAAACTTGGCAAAGGCCGACCTCCAAGGTGCTTGTTTGCAGGCTGCGTACGCCAGCAGCGCCAGTTTCCGTGAGGCTAATCTGAGCCGCGCTGACCTGCGGCAAGGGAGCTTTAGCGAAGCCGACTTTATCGAAGCGGACCTGTCAGCAGCCAAGAGCGGCGGCGCTGGGTTTGCAGGGGCCTGCTTTACAGGGGCCTGTCTGGCAACTTGGCAGCCCGACCAGACAACGGTCTTTACTCATTTGAAAGGGGAGTACGTCTATCTCAGCTGTCCGCCTGCTGGGCGCTGGCCCCAGTCTGGCGTGTGTCAGCCAGGAGAGCTGGCTCGTTTGTTGCAGCGGCGGCAGGGTAAGCGAAGACAGTTCATACCCAATCAGGTTAGCCAAAAGGTAGTGAGCATTTGGCATGCCGCCAAACCCATTTTTCAAAAAAGCTTCAGGACAAGCCAAAAACGCCTTCAGCAGCTAAGTCTGCGTGTTTATCGCGTTTGTTCGCATCGGTTGCGTCAGCTGCTGATCTGGCTTCAGCAGGTGGCGATACCTACAGTTAGGCAGCGCAGTCAGCAAGCTTGGGTCGCCTGCAGATGGGGGCTACGCTTTCTTCGCGTTCGTGGCACACGCAAAGGCAGGCAGCTCAAGAGTCAGCTGTACAGTGCCGCCCAAGCGCTCTCTGCGATTATTCAACCGAAGTGGCAGCGCTTCTTACTCGGAGAGAGTCCTCTCCAAAAAGCCCTTACTGCTGCCCAGCAAAATCTGAACGTGTCTGGTCAAGCGGTCAGTCTGCAGCTGCGGGTAGAAGGCGGGCGGCGAAGTGCGCCACTGCGAGCCGGTGCTAGAACCAGCTACCGACGCCTGCGAACCTCTCTGAAGCTAGGGAATAGGCGTTGGCAGCGAGCTAGGCGGCTGAGGGCCATGCCTGCTCACTGCGTGCGATCGCTCTGGGGGTTGGTTTGGCAGCGTCCGCTAGCCTCAGCCGTCAGCCTAGCAGGCATTGCTGCCTTCACGATGCTAGATATCACCCTGCCATCGGTCACAAATTCTACTCGCGGACAAGACTCAACTCAGGACCTAATACAAGCCGCCGCTCCCCAGTCTTCATCCGCACAATCCCTCTCTACGAATCTGGCTAACTTGGATAGCCCTGAGCCGACGCCATCGCAAGCAAGTGGTCTGCCGAAGGTGTCTCATCGCACGGTGGGAGCGGTGGAGCTACCCTGCCCAGCGGTCGAAGTTCAGTCACTGGACTCGCTCAAGGCTGAAAATAGCTACCAATACCAGGATGGGACTATTTTTTATGGTGAGGTGGAGAAGGGGCAGCCTGCGACTGGCAAAGGAACGATGCTGTACCCCACCGGCAACCGCTACGACGGAGACTACGAATCAGGCCGACGTAACGGCTGTGGCACCTTTACCTACAGCAATGGTCGGCGGTATGTGGGCCAGTTTGTCGCCGATCAGTTCAACGGGCAGGGCACCTGGATTTTGGAAAATGGAGAGCGCTACATCGGTGAATTCAAAGACAATCAGTGCCATGGGCAGGGTATTTTTGTCTTTGCCAATGGGTCGGTAGAGTCGGGAACTTGGCAGCAGGGACAACTCGTAGAGGGCGAAATATCTTGCCAGCAGGGCAGTCTGCGAGTGCCGACTTCTTCAGACAATTAGCCAAAACAGCAGTCTAAACGCCGGGAAAATAGTTTGCGCGATACACTGAACAATAGCCAAATTGCGTTTTGTCTATTGTTTTATGAGTTTGGAACCCCAGCAGTCTGCACTGCCCGAGGACACACCAGCAGTATCCTCGCCTGACGCCACAGCCTCCGCAAATGCCGATTCAGGAAAGACAAAGCAAGCAGGACTAGACCTAAAAGAAACAGGTCCAGAAGAAACAGATCCAGCAGACTCACTCTCAACCGCAGAAATTGCGCTTCGGCGGCTAAATAGCCCAGAGAAGAGGGCTCAGGCTGAGGCAGAACTCGCCCAAGGGCAGGCACTGTTTGAACGGGGCCGGTATAAGCGTGCGATCGCACACTTCCAAACCGCGCTCTCGCTCTCCAACCCCATGGGTAGCAAAGGCGGCGAAATCCAGCTCTGGCTAGTCAATACCTACATTGCCGCTGGCGACGACGAAGCCGGAAAAGCCCTATGTCGCAAGCTCATTCTCCATCCGGATTTAGATACCAAGCAGCAGAGCAAGCGCATCTTATACATTTTGGAAGCCCCCGAGCTAGAAATGAAGCCAGAATGGGTGACCAAGATTCCTGACCTCGGCGGGTTGGACGATGATAGCCAGCTACGCTACGCCCAAAGACCTAAGAAAAAGCGCCGCCGCAAGCCCAAACCCGAACCGGAGCCGATTGACCTTTCCCAGGTGAATACGGCTGACAATCAGTTCGTGTGGATTGCCCTGGCTGGCATTCTCCTGACCCTGGGAGGACTATTTTGGTTCAGTTAGCGCCCGCAAAGGGCCTGTCTGCCCGGTTCTCCCGCTCGATTCGGCGCGTTCTATTATTCTGTCTGCTGCTGTGCCCGCTGCTCACGGGCTGCGTAGACTACGACCTCGGCATTCAGTTCGATAGTCAAACCAAAGGGGCGATTACGCAGACGATTCATTTGAGCGATCGCCTTCTGGTCTTGGCAGAAGAGAGAACAGAGAATGCCCCTAGCAATTTGGTTTTCCAAACGCTATCAGACAGGGCAAAGGCGCTCTCAGGTAAAGCCCGTCAGCTAGACGAAGACACCCTAAAAATCACCCTGCCTTTCGGCAATGGCGAGCAGTTGGTTGAACGGTTTAACGCTTTCTACGGCAATGGCGACGGCATTGATGTTGACGGATCTACAGCCGCTACGGGCCTGCTGGCGACGCTTCCGGGGGTGCCTAGCGTGCAGGCTCATCTGTCACTCAGCCAAAAGAACTACATTCTCGCGCTGCGCTGCGTACTCACCTACGACCTGAACATTCAATCACCTGAGGCACTCGGACTAGGGCGAAACCTGAGTGACCTGAGCTGGCTCAATATGGATTTTCACCTAGTGACACCTTGGGGGCTCGCGGCGCAAACGCTTGCAGATGATAAGACCAGCGAGCAGCCTATGCTACAGGGGCGGACGGCTACTTGGCACTTGGAAGCCGGTCAGCCTCACCATATAGAAGCTACTTTTTGGACGCCGAGCCCGATTGGGATTGGCGCTGCTGCGATCGCACTCTTCTGCCTAGCGGGCTACTGGGTGAAATACGGACTGATGAAGTCCGCCTGATGAAGTCCACCTGATGAGCCACACACCGGTTCGTAAAGCTTAATGAACATAGCCGAATGAATATAGCCGACAAACGGGGCCAAACGAATAAAGCTATATGATGAGTTGGAATTACCGTTCAAATTACCTCCCTAACCTGCGCTATGGCCCCGCAACTGCGTATCTACGTTCCGCCCCATCCCCTAATTAAGCATTGGCTAGGGGTGGTTCGCAGTGCCGCTACGCCGTCGCCGGTGTTTCGCAGCGCCATGACTGAGCTGGGCCGTTGGCTAGCCTACGAAGCCGTCCGCGACTGGCTACCCACCGTTGATATGACCATTGAGACACCGCTCACCAGCTGTCCGGCCACCTTTGTCGACCCAGAAGCTGCGATCGCTATCATCCCCATCCTCAGAGCCGGGCTTGCCCTAGTCGAAGGTATCCAGAGCGCCGTACCCAACAGCAGCACCTACCACGTCGGCCTAGCACGAAACGAAGAAACCCTAGAACCCGTGTGGTACCTCAACAAGCTGCCTGCAGAATTTGCGCCCAATACTCGGGTGATCATCAGTGAGCCGATGATGGCCACAGGCGGTACGATGATGGCGACGCTGCCTGAGCTGGTCAACCGTGGAATTGACCCGGCCATGGTGCGGGTCATTTCTGTCGTGACGGCCCCTCCTGCCCTACAAAAGCTAGCTGAGGCCTACCCCACCCTAGCCGTGTACGCTGCCATCATTGATGAAGGGTTAGACGAAAATGGATTTATTGTGCCGGGGCTTGGGGATGCAGGCGATCGCACATTTGGTACCTAAGGAGATGTCATGAGTCAAAATAACTTTGCGGGTGGATTTATTACCGGCGCCTTTGTAGGGGGTCTCATTGGCGCAGTGGTCGGTGTTCTTGCCAGTAATCATCTAAATCGGAATGCGTCCGATGATTTTCCAGAACTTTCAGAAGAAGAGCGCAGACGCCTAGAAAATGCCACCGCCGAAGAGCGCATGGAAATTGCCAGACGTGGCCTAGAAGACAAGATCTCCCAGCTCAATATGGCCATAGAAGATGTCCGCGTCCAGATGGGCAATGTGAACAACGGCCATCCCCCTGCTGACTATGGCGTACAGCCCTCCGAACGGGAGGTGTAAAGACCGAAACGCACATCCGCTTACAATAGGGAACCAATCCGCTAAAATACAGGCATCATACGCAATCATTCCCTATTCTCTAAAAACCGTCTGAAAACTATCGTCTGAAAAACTATGGCCGCACAAATCATTGCCCCCATCATTCAGGGCATATCGACTTTTCTCAGCATTTACTTAGTGCTGCTCTTCATCCGCATTTTGCTCAGCTGGTTTCCCAATATCGACTGGTCAAACCCTGTCTTCTCTACCATTTCCCAGCTCACTGACCCCTACTTAAACCTATTTCGCTCCATCATTCCGCCCATCGGTGGCTTAGACCTTTCCGCGATTCTGGCTATTTTTGCCTTGCAGTTTATCTCTAGCGCAGTCGCCGCAGCAGGTAATCAGATGGTTGCCATGGCCTACACCTACGCCGCCTACTAAAGCCATTACTTCTGCCTCGTCGCACTGACACCAAAAGGGATGCTGGTTTATTGCCAGCATCCCTTTTGCTTTGCTTTTGCTTGACTGCTCGATCTAGCCCGTATTACCTACCGGCTGCTTCAGGCACTGACTTACTCGTCGATGGATTGCTCCCAAGACTGGAAGCGACGCACCTTGCTCGCGAAGCCCGAGGCTTTGAACTTTTCCAAACGTAGGGGAGCTGGCTGCACTGAGGGGACTGAAATCCTAAATGAAAAGGGACTTTCCCCGATAGGCACATATTCGATACCACCCAGGCGATAGCGGTTTTTCATCACCGGATTGTCTTCAGCGTCGTAAATGCGGCCAAAAATGTCGGCATCTACGATGTCTTTCGCTGAGTTATTGATGGCCGTTCCTTTGATCAGGTAGCAGGTTGCTGACATTGAGGAGCCGCTGGTAGTGAGGTTTTCCGCGTAGGCGGCATCTGCGGGGCACTCTTCGGCGACGAGGTCTTTTAGCTTGATTTGTGAGAGGGCGTGGGCAGCGGGTGCCCAGCTCAAAAAGGCAATACAGCCAACTAATACAATCTTGAACAGTTTGGAGCGAAGCAAAAAGGCCATGGTAAGGGATGAAAGGGGCTGAGATTGGGGAATCTGGCGCTGGATAACCAGCGATTAGGGATCTGCAAGCAAATAACATCCTGGGCCCCCTCACCCTTAGCCCTCTCCCTCAGGGAGAGGGGATCGGATTCAAAGTCCCTCTACCTTGGGGAGAGGGATTTAGGGTGTAGAGCTTGCTCTTCTCGCAGAGTGGGCGACAGCAATGCTGAGAGCGGGGACATTATTTATTTGCGCTTCCCTTGGCAAACTTGGGAGTATAGCGCTGAGTCAAGGACAGCGATTGATACTTAGCTTACCGTGAATTCATACCCCTTATGGCTTTGGTCGAGGTACCCGCTTTAGCAGAAGTATTTTTCTCTGACAGGCTTGTCTGAAATAATGGGCGGGCCTACTGATTTTGGCCGAGGTAGTCCAGCAGGCTCTGCCGCATGATGTCGACCGGGGCAGGCTGCCCTAGCCAAATTTCTAACGCCGCAGCACCTTGCTGTACCAGCATTTCTAGCCCGTCTATCGACGTGAGGCCAATGTCGTTTGCCTGCTGCAAAAACTTCGTTGGGCGGGGGGCATAGATGAGGTCGTAGGCGATCGCTTCAGCTCGCATTAGAGCCATTTCATTTTCGCTGAGCGGTGAAGCGTCGACTTCGGGATGCATGCCAATCGGCGTCGCGTTAATCACCAAGCCAGCTTTGGGCAGCTGAATAGATAGCTCATCCCAAGTCATGACCTTGAGCCGGGCGGCGATGTCTGGCGCATTTACCCAGCTCTCGGCAAAGTGAGCCAGCTTTTCGGGCGATCGCCCCACCACCCCAATTCGCTTACAGCCCAGCTGATGACAGGCCGCGACAACGGCCCTAGCCGCCCCACCATTGCCCAAAATGATTGCCCGAGTATTTTGCCAGTCTTTGTGAATATCTTTGAGGGGTGCCAAAAAACCGATTGCATCTGTATTGGTGCCACACCAGCCTGAATCGGTGCGCCATACGGTATTGACTGCGCCAATGGCTTGGGCGACCTCACTCACCTCATTGAGGAGGGGAATGATGGTTTGCTTGTGAGGAATCGTGACGTTGAAGCCCTTCAGTCCAATGGCTGAAAACCCTACAACAGCATCTTTTAGCCGGTCTGGATGAATGGGGAAAGGCAGATAGACACAGTCTGTTTGACCGCTGGCCTGCTGCTGGAGGTGTGCGATCGCCGCATTGTGCATCAGCGGTGAAAAAGAATGCGCCACCGGATAGCCAATCACTCCGAGCAGTTGAGTTGTTCCCTTGATCACCATGACTTTTTAGACATGAGGCCGTATGAGTGCACTTTAACGCTTTCTGGCTATTTTGTTGCGATCTGGCTATTTTGTTGCGATTTTGTGAGAATGCACCCCTTGCTTAACTCAACGTTACCTTAGCTAAAGCGTTGCGTAGCCAAACGTGACGTTAAATTGTCGGCACCAGATGACTGCCGACTGAAAGTCTGAGAGATTGACGTCTTCAGGAATCGCGTATCGCTGCGCCCCAGAGAAGCTCTGAATCCGCCCAAGGCTGACGTAGTCCTCACTGCTGTAGGACTGGGGCTCCGCCTCACGATGAAGCAAGACAAACAGGTCAGGACCCGAATCAGAGCTAAACGCTTCGTCAAATTCTAGGTAGCGCTGCCCGTCAACTTCAACAATTTTAGCGTTGCCCGAGGTGGGATGACCGGCACCCACAAACGGTGAGCCCTCTGCCTGCTCTGCTAGCTGCTTACCTGCAGCTGTAGCCAAGTCAGGAGCGGCTTCCACCAGCGTTTCAATCCTCGGTGCGGTGGGGGACGGGCTGTTGATTTGTTGGCTGCTGGCCTGTATCGCGGGTTGGTAAGCAAAGGCTGCGATCGCTGCTGTCAAACCCAATCGCTTAATCTGTTGTACTAAAGAAGTTCGCATCGTCGTAACACCTCTACGGAGGGGGTGGTTTAGAGAATCAGTAGAAATCAGTCAAAAAAGATAAAGAACAGTCTTGTTTGCGCTCTTTTCTCTTTGCTGACTTCAGTATGCGAGCTGTCTCTAGCTTCAAAATGAAAATCGGATAAGCGTTGACTGAGGGCGGTAGAAAACTCTCCTGGGTTAGCTGAGAGGCGGATGGGAAACCCCTACCTCTCTTAAACCCCACCTCCCTTCCCCACTTCCCTTAGACCCCTATTTCAGTCCTAGCGCTCCCCTATCGCTCTGTCTGCTGTGTCTGCACTGTCAACACTTGCGGCGGTGTAGAGTCTGCCGGGTAGAGCAAGTCCACTTCGATATGGCGCGTACTCTGGGGTGCCAAGGTCACTTGCGCAAGGGGTTCTCCCGGCTGGCCACGCAGCATGACTAAGTGAATGTTGCGAATCACCGGTAGGTCTCGGTCGTCTTGATATCGCACCTGCACCGGCCCTCTAAAAAAGGTCTGCGGACCGGGCGGGTCAAAAAAGCGAAGACCGTCTTGGCTCAGCTCGTCTTCTTTGATAGCCGTCTGTAGGGCGACGGTAACAGTTTGAGGGGTGTCGGTCGGATTGTGGAGGGGAAGGGTGAGGTTGTAGCGTACGCCGTAGTTGCCATGGCTCTCATAGGCTGTGTCCGGGTAGCGCACCAGCATTTCGGCGCTTTGGTTTTGCCCGCTGCCCATGGTTCCGGCATACAGCAGGCTAATGCCATAGGAAAAGGCTTCGCCAGCTGCTGGAATGGTAAGGCGATCGCGCTCACCTTCCGCATCAGCATCCACATCGGCATCGACATCAGTCAGGGTCGCTTCCCACTGGGAGCCGAGTGAAACCCCAGCAACCCGTCCGTAGATGAGCTGAACGCCTTCTTCGAGAGGAATGGGAGAAGGGGTGCGATCACGCGGACCCGATAGCTCACCATCTTCGAGTAAAGCCTGCCAAGATTCCAAGCTGGGCGGCGTCTCCTGTCCCTCTTCATTGATGCCCACCGGCTGAGCCAGGCTAGCCACATACACAGGACCGCTGCTCTCTAAGCGAAATAAAGAAGAGCGTCCGTTAATCGGCGGCTCCAGCTCGCGAATCGGAATTGGCTGATTGAGCAGCAGGGTGCTCTCTCCGGGCGCTAAGGTTACCACCGGCTGAAAAATCTCCTGACGACGTCCCTGTAGCAAATCTCCCATTGCTCGGCTGCCCGGCCCCGCAAAGACCGGATCGAGCGGACTAAACGGAACAAAGTCAGGCAGCGGAATGAATGGAGCGTCTGGCTGACTCAGATAGCTAGCCCCTTCCAAAATGCGGATGGTGACCGCTTCTTCGCCGGGATTATGTGCCAAGATTCCCAGGTAGAGGCTATCTAGCAGCGCTGGCTCTTCTTCGTCAAAGTCCAGTGCTTTGTACACATGGTGCGCAAACACATCGAAGCGTCCCTCAAAAGGAAAATTGAGGTGGGCTTCGGGGGTCGCCATTCCCGTTGGCGGAAAGGTGGAGAGCAGTATTCCGGGCTTTTCTACCAGTTCGGGGCTGTTGCTATTAAAGACAGGAACGCTATCTAACGAACCCGGCAGCGGACGAACTTCTTGTTCTATCAGAAATTCTGTTTGGGGCTGCTCGGCCTGAGCGACTAGCCCAAAGGAGTGGCCAGATACATGAGTAGGTGGGTCACTGACTGC
>JBCBIK010000039.1:21476-31032 GCA_038524545.1 Cyanobacteria bacterium J06623_4
CTGCTGGTTCTGGGCGCTGCTGCGTGAGGGCGAGCGACATCAACCAAGGGAGCATAGAACAATTCCTCTATTAATCCTCGGCATTCACCATATTTCTATAATGATCTCTTTGCAACTAATCCCTTTGCAACAGATCTCTTTTCTGTGCGTAAGTCTCTCACGCTGACTCAGCCATTTCTGTGGGTGTCAGCCTAAGCGGAATGCCATGGGCCTGTGCATAGGCCAAAAACACCCTAAAATCTCGGGTCATCCGATGAAGAAAGTCCGACAGGCTCTGCGCAGTGACCTCGCCGCACAGTAGTCCGCTAAGGACTAAGGAACAGTTTTCTTTTACGGCTGCGCTTCTTTCGCTACCGGCGCGCTCGGTTGTTCGATGGCTGTTGATCTGTGTATTTGTGACAGAAGCACCGGCAATAGGAGTACTCGTGATGTGAGCGTTGGTCATTCGAGCACTAGCGCTAAGCATCGGTAGGCGAATGTTCAATTCATCGGCATGGCGCCAAAGCGTTGAGCCTAGCTCCTCTGAGGCCGCGGGAATATCAATTTCTACACGGGCTATCAATACGGGTTGCTCATGCTCAACAGAGCGAATAAAAGAGCATCTAAATTCAACACCGTCTTTTACTAGGAAAGGATGCTGGTTGTCATTCACACAAGCGTCGCGATTTGCCATCTGTTGTCCTCAGTCACCCTTTGGTCAATTGCGAAGCTGGCAAACAGTCCTAACGGCAATCGACTCTGATTGATATTTTGCGCACACACTGACGGAAGGACCCATCACGGGTGGCTACTTCATAGAGTGTCTATATTTGGTTTTACCTCTATATTCAAAACTTCATAGTTGCCGTTTTGCGTCCGGGCAAATACGTAGACTTATGTGTATTTATTAATACAATAAATGTTGATGTTTTGTCAGTGAGGTTGAGCGATCGCACCCCACTAAGATTGTCTTGCCTGGGCTATTTGTCTTAGAATGCACCTTACCTTGTGTTGTTTGGCCGGCCTTTGTCAGGCTGGTCTCTGTGATAAATGAAAGTCCTGCACGGTACTTGGATACCAGATGCGCAGTCAAATTTTGTGCAGAAGGGTGCCTTCTACCTGTGGGTGGAGGCGTCTGACGGCCCGCTAGATCGGCCTGCGCTGAGGCACTTCCTGGAGACTGATCTGGGTCTGGTAAATAGCCTGTCGAATACGCAAGGCAGTTCCAAACGTCGTGACAGTCGCCGAGATTTTGGTACTAGGCTATTTACCTTGCCGACTTCAGAAGGCCAGCTACTGCCCTCTTTGGCGCTGTCCCGCTACCTCGAAACAGTGCTTCCCGACACGTTCGACTGGCAGGTTTGGGAGATCGACTGCTACCGGGTGAGTCGCCTATTTTCAGAGAAACCGCAGGGCAAGGCAGCATCTACGGGTATCAGCGCGATCATTCCCTTGCTAAAGGAGCTTCACTTTATTGCTCAGTATCAGCTAGCAGAAGTGCAGCTAGGCGCAGATCTGTTGTTTTGGTATCACTACACCCAAGCGTTTAAGCAAGTCATCCTCAAAGACCAATACATTCCCTCTTTGCGCTACCGCGCGCTCAAAAAAACCTTTGAAACCTATCCCCACTGGGAGATTGTCAGCGAAGCCTATGAGAAAACGGTTCAGCGCTATATAGACCATATGCCGCTTGCCTGCGTGAGTGGATTTGCAGGCGGACTTGCAGCAGAACGAGATAATGTCAGTCCCCGCCAGGCGCCTCACCTCTACGATAAAGAGACACTGCTGCGACACTGTTCAGACTGTCTTTTGCACGATATTGTCACCCGAACGCCCCTGCCTCAGTCGTTTTATAAACAGATAGAGGGATCGCTGATCTACAGCTGCTTAAAGTCTGCGCATTGGACGACTAGCACAGAGCTGACCCTGTACAAGCAGTGGCGACCCTGGCGCGATCGCGTTGCCCGGACCCAAAGCACCGTTCCGTTCTATCTGTGCTTTCAGCTCACCTCTCCAAATAGTTCAGAAAATAGTCCAGACCAGGACTGGACCATCCACTTCAAGGTCGCACCCAAGCAGCACCCTTCTCTGCGCATTAGCCTAGCCGACTATTGGCGTCTCAAGCCCCATCAGCAAAAGGCATTGAAGCTTCAGCTAGGAGAGGCCTTCGAGCAGTCATTGTTGTTTGCCCTGGGAGATGCCGCCCGAATCTATCCGCCGATGTGGGACGGTCTCGAAACCGATGAACCCGCAGGCATTGCGCTGGATGTAGATGCGGCGTTCGACTTTTTGAGTGAGGCGGCGTGGGTGCTCGAAGATGCGGGCTACAAGGTGATAGTGCCTGCTTGGTGGACGCCGCGGGGTCGCAGACGCGCGCAGCTCAAGCTGAAGGCGAGCAGCCAGTCTTCTGCTGAGGGCGACCCGTCAAAAAGCTATTTCTCTTTCGATACGCTGGTGGACTATCAGTACGAACTCTCCATCGGTGGTGAAAAAGTCAGTGAACGCGAGTGGCAGCAGCTGGTGGCCGCGCAGGTTCCGCTCGTGCAGTTTCGCGGCCAGTGGATGGCGCTAGATAAAGCGAAAATGCATGAGCTGTTAGACTTTTGGCAAAAGCAGCAATCGGGTGAAAAGGCTGGCAAAAAGGGAATGGGGCTGCTGGACTTTATGCAGATGGCGGCGCAGCAGGGGGAGGATATTGAAGTCGACTTTAGCCGCGATCGCACACTCCTCACTATGATGAACACCCTAACCGACACTAGCGCGCTAGTACCCGTAGAAAATCCGCCCCTGTTTGCCGGTCAATTGCGGGCATACCAACAGCGCGGCGTGTCTTGGCTGAGCTATCTAGAAAGTTTAGGGCTCAACGGCTGTCTGGCAGACGATATGGGCCTAGGGAAAACGGTACAGGTAATCGCCCGGCTACTGCAGGAATCGGCGCAGGCCGAGGCTGCCCAAGTCAAGCGCCTGCCACCGACGCTGCTGATTGCGCCAACATCGGTGCTAGGCAACTGGCATAGAGAGCTACAAAGGTTTGCGCCGACGCTAAAAGCAACGGTCCACCACGGCAGCGATCGCACTAAACAAAAGAAAGCCTTCCAAAAGCTCTGCCAAACCCAAGACCTGATCATCACGTCGTTTGCCCTCGCCCGGCGCGATAGCGACCTCATTGGCAACGTCACCTGGCACCGCATCGTGCTAGACGAAGCTCAAAATATCAAAAATCCCAAAGCCGCCCAGACCAAAGCCATCCTCAAGCTGTCTTCTCGGCATCGGCTGGCCCTCACCGGCACTCCCATCGAAAACCGGCTGCTAGACCTATGGTCCATTTTCAACTTTCTCAATCCGGGCTACTTGGGCAAAGAGTCCCAATTTCGCAAGCATTTCGAGCTACCTATTCAGCGCAGCAACGACCGGCAGCAGTCCCGCGTACTCAAAAAATTAGTAGAACCTTTCATCTTGCGCCGGGTGAAGACAGACGAAGCCATTATCAAAGATCTGCCGAGCAAAGTAGAGCAAAAGCTGTACTGCAATCTGACCAAAGAGCAAGCGTCTTTGTACGAAGCGACGGTGCGCGATGTGGAAAAGCAGTTGCAGAATGCGGAAGGCATTCAGCGCAAGGGGTTAATTTTGGCGACGCTGATGAAGCTGAAGCAGATCTGCAATCATCCGGCCCAGTTTTTGCAAGATGGCAGTGACTTTACGGCCAAGCGATCGCATAAACTAAGCCGACTGAGCGATATGGTGGCAGAAGCGATCGCCGACGGTGACAGTCTGCTCATCTTCACTCAGTTTAGAGAAATTGGCGATGCCCTAGACACCTACTTTCACCAAACCCACCACTACAACACCTACTACCTTCACGGCGGCACCTCTCGTAAAAAGCGAGACAAAATGATGCGCGATTTTCAGTCTTCGGAGACCGCACCCTCCATCTTTGTACTATCGCTCAAGGCAGGCGGTGTGGGCATCACACTCACCAAGGCAAACCACGTTTTTCACTTTGATCGCTGGTGGAACCCAGCGGTCGAAGACCAAGCCACCGACCGCGCCTTTCGCATCGGCCAAAAGAAAAATGTGTTCGTCCACAAGTTTGTGTCAATCGGCACCCTAGAAGAGAGAATCGATCAGATGATAGAAGATAAGAAAAAATTAGCCGGATCAATCGTCGGCTCGGACGAGTCTTGGCTGACAGAGCTAGACAACGACGCCTTTAAGCGACTGATCGCGCTAAACAAGTCGGCCATTATGGATTAGTGCTATGTCAAATATTACGCGATCAAACTTTACTCGAGCCTGGTGGGGAGATGCCTTCATCGATACGATTGAACAGTTTACTGACAGCGGTCGGCTCAGTCGCGGTCGCAGCTATGCCAATGGCCGCAAAGTAAAGTCTTTTAAGCTTGACTGTGAGCGGGTAGAGGCAAAGGTGCGAGGCTCCGTCAATCCTTACTACGGTGTGTACAAGGAGCCGCTATACACTACTGTGCTAGAGTTTGAGCCGATTAGCCGGGAGAAGTGGTCAGCGGCGATCGCCCTCATGGCCTCCAAGGTCAGCATTCTCTCCCAGCTCCTAGTCGGCGAAATGCCCGACCACATCGAAGAAATCTTCGAAGCCATTGGCCTGCACCTGCTGCCGCAAAAGTCCGACTTTACTAGCCACTGCACTTGCCCCGACTGGAACAATCCCTGCAAGCATATTGCCGGTGTCTACTACCTGGTAGCCGCCGAGCTAGACAATGACCCGCTCAAACTCTTTGAGCTAAGAGGCCTTTCGCGGGAAGACCTGCACGCAGAGCTAGCCAAAACCCCCCTCGGCATTGCCTTATCTCAAGAGCTAGCGACAGAACCCGAACCACCAAAGCCCGCCGAGAGCCTACATACTAAGCCACTGGCCACCCACTTACCAGACGCCGTAACAATTTCCCAATTTTGGCAGGGTGAAAAGCGATTGCCCCATGAGGTCGAGACCCCCCAACCTACAAAAGTTGCCGCCATCCTCGTCAAAAAGCAGGGAGACTTTCCACCCTTCTGGCACAGAAACAACTCTTTCATTGAAGTCATGGAAGCGTTTTACGAACGGGTCCGTACGAAAAACAACAACATTTTAGAATAGCCCCTGAGTGAAGCGCCTTTATCGGGAGTGTCGTGTAGGGTATCAGCCTTTGCCTAATATCTCTCAACGGAGCGCACGGCTTGAGGAATCACCCGATACAGGATTCCGTAGGCGACTGCGGCGACTACAATGCCATTCACCGGTCCGATGCCGATATTGGCATTGCCGGTCACGTAGGCGACTACAGACCCTGCAAAATAGGCTAAAACGCCTGCCCAGTTTATCGCGGGTAGCCGGGAAGAGAGTAGGGGAAAGCGGCCGCTGTGGCGTAGCCAAAAATCCACCATAATAATGCCGCCGACCGGAGGCACAAACGTGCCGAGCAGTAGCAAATAGTCGGGCAGTAGCTCATAGATGCCCGAGAGCGTCAAAATCAGCGCAAAGGTAGCGCCGCCTAAGACAAAGGCGTGTCGCTTGTGGGTGCGAAACATATTGGCGCCGGCCACCGAAAAAGAATAAATTGTGTTGTCTTGGGTGGTCCACACGTTGAGAATGAGTAGAACAACGCCGCCCGCCAAAATGCCTTGGCTACTCATTGCCTGAATCAAATCTTCGGAGCCATACACCAAAGCGCAAAAGGCCCCGGCAAATACCAGCACACCGTTTACAAACAAGAAGGCGCTGAGGGTAGAGAGAATGGCGCTTTTACCCGAGTCTGCGAAGCGACTCCAGTTGGTTGCCTGAGTACCGCCTGAGATGAATGAACCGATGACAATTGCGATCGCCGTGCCCATTCCCAATTCGCCAGTAGGGACTGCGATCGCACTCGCATCGTAGTCACCCATCGCCAGCGCCAGACTCACCGCCACCAAAATCAGCATTGCCGGGACGGCCAACCGGCTCAGCCAGTCGATTGCCCGGTAGCCAATGTAAGCCGTCGCGCAAAAAGCATAGTTAAAGAAAAAGATCAGCAATATCGACAGCGGTCCCGTCGTCGGTGCCCCAAAAATCTCCAGCAGCACCTGCACAATCACCGCCGTTGTAAAGGCGTACCAGCCAATTTGGGTAAAGCCCAAAATAAAGTCAACCCAGCGAGAGCCCACATTGCCAAAGCTAAAGCGAGCCATCAGCACCGTTGTAAGGCCGCTTTTTGCCGCGATGTAGCCCAGCGCCGCACAGTACGCTCCCAAGATAAGATTGCCTAGCACAATCACAGCCATCAGCTGCCCGAAGCCAAAAGCCGGACCGATGGCACCCCCAGCAAACAGTGTGGTTGAAGTCAGTGCAAAGCCCATCAGCAGCAGCGACAGCGACCAGAAGGGCTTGCGATCAGAGAGGGGAACCGCGCTGAGCGGATAGTCTTCGACGGCAGACTTTTCAGGCACGGGAGCCTTTAGCGGCGTTTGGGTAGATAGGGGCATGTTCGATTCCTTTAGCGCAAGCGATGTTACTCGGATACGGGTGATACCTTCTGTAATAAGCTGTTTTACGCAGATGTGTCGTATCTTTAGCTACGCTCGCTAAAATCGCTCACGTGAAGCTGCTCAGCAGCGTGTCAGTAGGTCGCTTTGAGAAACTGACTTTACCCTCGGGCAAACATTTTCGGTTTTAGAAATGTCACCAGCTCGGCTGAATTTTCTGAAAGGTCTTGCCAACTTTCTGCCGGTAGCTGGAGCTGGACGTAGCCGCAGGTAGGCACATTTTCCAGCGGGCGATCGCCTACCCAATTTACAAATTCTGTAATGGCTGAGTTGTGCCCCACCATGACCACGTCTGATAGCGACTCATCTAGCGCCTGATACCAGCTGAGCAGGTCCCTCGCTTCAAAGGTGTAGAGCCGATTGTCGGTTTGCCAAGTGATAGGTTGATCACTTAACGCCTGAGCAATTTCTTCTATGGTCGACTGGGCTCGGACCGCTGGACTGCAAAACACGGTCTCGAAGTTGCAACCTGCTTTAACTATCTGCGGTGCCATCACCTGACAAGCGCTGATTCCTCTTTGGTTTAGCGGGCGGTCAATGTCAGCCAAATTGCTGTTATTCCAGCTGGATTTGGCATGTCGAATAAGATGCAGCTTTTTCATCGGAACGTTTGGGCTGTTGCGGACCCTCTGAGGGCGCAAAGCATGAGGACAGTCGCTACAGCATATCAACTAGCGCAAAACATGGTTCCGATATTCCCTAGCCGCACTGGTAGAAGGTCTCTGGCTCGCAGACAGCCCTGTCCTGTCTGGTGGGCGCTATGGAACGAGTCTCCGGTCGTCGATGCCGAAAATACGTCAGCAAAATATCGACATCCTCTGTGACATCGTCTAAAAAGCGCGAAATTTCTTGCCTTTCGTAGGCGCATTGAGAGATGGTGTCCATCCGCAGGTAGTAGCCTAGGTCGCCATCTAAGTCTCGAACGACAAACACTTGGGAGTGGGTCAGCCGTTGATTGAGGATGTCCGCGTAGCGAAAAACGTCGCCTACCGACGTGGGGATACCCTGCTGAAAGTAGTAGCTAACCCGAGAGTGCAAACCCATACGACCGTTCGACCTGAAGACTCGAAAGCGGCAGTTAAAAGAAAAGTCTTTGTCCTCACCGTGAGAATGAATCGCTGCCTGGATACCGCTCAGCTGTGTTCGGCAGCTGTTGGCTAAAAGGTGCTCTTTCATTCGGGAAACGAGTTGAGACATGGCAGAAACAGACAGAACGATTAGGAACTTACAGCCCAAGCATGCCCACCCTTATTACAAGAAAAGTCAGTACTTTAAGAAATATTCCAAAAAAGGTTGGTTTCATCAAATCTGTGTGTTTAAAGCGAAAGCCCATCCTCCGTGCAATTGAGGATGGGCGGTGTAGCACAGCCGCAGTGCAGCCGATTCAGATTGGCAGAGATTCTGCAGAAATCATCCAGCACGAAAGGCGTGCTATCAGGGTTCAGCGGGGGAATGTGCGCAAAGATAACGCCGATGGGTCGCTGAGACTGTGAGACGCTTTCTAAAACCTTGTAATACAGATGATTGCAGACGTAGGTGCCCGCGTCGTAGCTAATCTGGCTGAGTACAGTGCCTTCGAGTAGCGCTGGCAAGTCTACAGTGGTTTGCAAGTGTCTGTGGACACCCTTTGCTCGCTGCTCCAATGAAAGGTATGGGCGCTTTTCTGCCATGCCACAGCAGATGACCGCGTGTGGCCGAATCCGGTGAATTTCGCTGAGGACCCGAATCGGCGCGATGTCAAAGCTGACGGGGACCCGCCTGAGCAAGACGCTGTTATTCGGCAGCCTGCCTTGAGCGGCTAGGGTCGCCACTAGGTCGTCGGAGCTGTTTGAGGGTTGGTGGGCGCGCCAAGGCTGAAAGGTGGTGATCAAAAGCGGGGCTAGCGTCATGTCGATGTGCGATCGCAGATAAACAGGTAGCAGATAAACAGATAAGAGAGGCGTGCGGCGATTACGGCGTTCATCTCTATAATCTAGAGGTATTCAATCTACAAATTGGATATCTCCATGGGATATCCGGTGGATATCTAGAGGTAAAGCTAGCTGTGACGACAATTGCTGTCATTGATTACGACATGGGTAATTTGCACTCTGCCTGCAAGGGGCTGCAGTTTGCCGGTGCCAAAACGCTGGTGACCGATTCGGTGGCTGAAATTGAGCGTGCTGACGGGGTGGTGCTACCGGGGGTAGGGGCTTTTGACCCGGCGATGCAGCATTTGCGGTCGCGCCATTTGGTCGAGCCGATTCGTCGCATTGCCCTCAGCGGCAAGCCGTTCCTCGGCATTTGTCTGGGCCTGCAGGTGCTCTTTGAAGGCAGCGAAGAGGGCCAGGAAGAAGGCTTGGGCATTTTCTCCGGCACGATCCGCCGTTTCCGCCCCGAAGCAAACCTGACGATTCCTCACATGGGTTGGAACCAGCTCGCATTCAGCCAGCCAAACTGCCCAATATGGCAGGAGATCTCCGACGGTGCGTGGGTCTACTTTGTGCACTCGTTTTACGCGGCACCTACTGACACCACCCTCAACGCAGCGACCATTACCCACGGTAGCCAAACGGTAACCGCCGCCGTCGCCAAAGACAACCTGATGGCCGTACAGTTTCACCCTGAAAAATCTTCTACGTCAGGGCTGCAGATTCTCAAGAATTTTGTGAGCTATGTGCGAGAGGGGCAGCTAGTCGCTGCCTAGAGGTTTCTACTCCTGAAAATCGTGCTGTTCAAAGTCTTGCTGTGAAACCCTACCAATCTATTCCGATTCAAGAGTGCGGTGAGCCCCTCGTGCCCATTCCGCTCGCTCAGTTTGCCGTGACCACGCCTCACCCCTACGAAGTGCTCGGCGCCCCCTACGGCGATCGCTCACCCTACTTTCTGCGGCAGGGCGTTCTTGATAAGCTCATCGCTGCGCAGCGCCATCTGCAGGCTCAGCATCCAGGCTGGCAGTTAGAAATTTTCGATGCCTATCGCCCGATTCCGGTGCAGCAGTTTATGGTGGACCATACCTTTACGCAGCTGGCGATCGCTGCTGGACTGGATCCAGAAACGCTTA
>JBCBIK010000040.1:0-30903 GCA_038524545.1 Cyanobacteria bacterium J06623_4
ATTTTACTGACAGACGCTGAGCTAAATGCCTCGGGTGACTCTGGAGGAGGGCGGATTCGGGTAGGTGGCGACTATCGGGGTGAGGGTACGATCGCAACCGCCCTCACAACCACTATCGACAGCAATTCAACCCTAATTGCAGATGCCCTACAAACCGGCCAAGGCGGAAACATCATTGTATGGTCAGACCAAGAAACCCTCTTTGAAGGCAGCTTATCTGCGCTAGGCGGATCCCTCAGTGGAGATGGCGGCTTTGCAGAAGTCTCTGGCAAAACTCACCTCACCTTCTTAGGCTCAGCCAATCTGAGCGCACCGGCAGGTCAGCTAGGCCAGCTACTGCTAGATCCAGAAAATATCGTCATCACCGATGGCACCGCGCCAGCAAATACAACAACAACAGACTACCGATCCAGCGCCTCCATCGAGAACATTCTGGGGAATCTCGAAGTCACTGCCACCAACGACATCACGATAGAAAACCTATCCGACGACGAGCTGCTCTTTTCGCCCGGTACCCAAGTCACCTTTAGAGCCGATGCAGATGGCGATGGCAGCGGACAGTTCTCAATGGCAGCTGAAGACGCCATTACCAGCAGGACGGGCAGCATCAGCATCTTTGGGGCAGGCATCAACACTGGCAAGCTTCGCACTGACCGCGCCGACGCCCCTGGAGGAAATATCACGCTGGTGAGTACCGAATCTGTCAGCACAAACAACATTAGTACTAACAGTTTTTATTTCGGGAACAACGCCGGTGATGGCGGAGACCTACGCATAGAAGCTCAAAACGGCAGCATAACCGTCGATGGCCTGATAAAGACATGGTCTTCCGCGCAGGGAAACAACAGCGGAACCGGCGGCAGTGTCACCCTCCAGGCGACTGGAGATATCTGGGTTGAAAACATCAACGCAGTAGCAGCGACTGCGGGTAATAACGCCAGCCAAGGTGGCAGCCTTACTCTCACATCTGCAACGGGAAACATCACAAGCGGTGAGCTGCTGACGTCCTCCATTGCAGGAGGGAACAACGCAGATATAGCTGGCAACATCTTCGTATCAGCGCCCAATGGCCAGGTTACAATTCCAAAAATTAATAGCAGCTCTCGGGCCGTTAGTAGAAATGCGAGCGATGGCGGCAGCGTCAGCATTGAGGCCAACATTATCGATATTGGCACTATCACAACGGCGTCCTCTGCTTCATTGGGCAACGGCACTACGGCACAGTCCGGTACCGTAAAACTCCAAGCCCAGACAGCCCTGAATATTGAACAAATTAGGGCCAATGGCCAAGGTCAGAACAATCTTGCCAACAGCATCCTTCTGAGCGCAAATACGATTGACATCACCGGTGGCGCAGGTTCAATTATTGGGAGTAGCGTCAGCCTTATGGCGGCCAATCCCGCCCGAGATGTGAGCATCGGTAGTGCGGATACTGCCCACCAAAATCCTCTGGCGCTCAACATTACAGCAGATGAGCTGCAGGCTATCGACTCCACACTTCAACCGATAAGCATCGGCACAAGTAACAGCACCGGAATTGTGAGCCTTCTTCCAGGTGCGATCGCACACCCACAGCCAATCGATATTTTAGGTGGCGACACACTTGCAATTACCGACGATCAGGTTACTGTCTTTTTCAATAGCCTTAGTGCGGGCAGCTTAGGCAACGCGATTACCTTTGAAAATATTGAACAATTCAGCGGCATTGATACGGTTAGCTACGAACAGTACTCAGGTCCACCACTGTTGATTGATCTCAATAACTTCACGGCAGCTCAGAATTTGGTCGGGACAGACAACATTACGCTGCAAGGCGCTGATACTGACAACATTTGGGTCATCGATGGAGAAAATAGCGGCAGCGTCGGCAGCTTACAATTCACAAACATTCAAAACTTGATTGGTGGTGCGGCCAATGACGACTTCAGAATGCAGCCAGGCAGCGAGCTTACCGGCACTATCGACGGTGCATTGGGCATCGACACGCTCAACTACAGCAGCTACGGAGCAGACCTAACCGTTGAATTAACCGCTAACGGCAGTACTCAAGGGAGCACAAACAACGTCATCGGGTTTAGCAATATTGAAGCGGTGATAGGCAATTCAGCAGCTGGCAACGGCATACAAGACACGCTCATCGGCTCGAACGAAGACGATAGGTTTACGATTTTGGGCGTACAGAGCGGCGAGATTTCGGTAGGTGGTGGCCTGCTACCGGCTGTGTCCTTTTCGCAGATAGAGACGCTAAGAGGGCAGAGCGGTGTAGATACTTTTGAGATTAGTGCGCCGGTCACCGCTTTGGGGCTTCACATAGAAGGTGATGGACGAGCGATCGCAGATGACCCCATAGGCAATCGTATCGTCACAAACCTTGGCGACCTACAGTGGACCTTGACCGGAGACGATGAGGGTAGGCTTGAGCAGAGCGGCACTGTGCTAGCCACTTTTCAAGAAATCCTGGCACCAGTCAACCCCATAACCGAGCCAGAAGTAGACCCTCCCCCAGAGCTAGATCCTCCCTCAGAACCAACCACACTGTTTGCAGGCCTCATCGCCGAGACCATTGTGCAAGCGACTGAGACAGCAGGGACGGCTTCTCCCAGTCAGCTACTGCCCAATCTTTCAGCCGCTGCAGCGCAATTAGCCCCGGCAGAAGTCATCAGGCAAATCGAAACGAACGTCAGTGCCAACTTTGATGGGTATTTGGGCCTGGGAGAGCAGGCAAACGCCAAGCCTGCGACGCTCAGCGACATGCAGACGACGCTCAGTGCGATCGCTCAGACCAGCGACGTATCGCCTGCACTGGTTTACGCCTATTTTGTTCCAGATGCCGCCTCAGAAGATGCGGTCATCACCGGCAGCAATCACCCCGCCCGCCCCAACGACCAGCTAGAACTCATGCTAGTCACCCCAGAGCATGACATCGTCAGGCAGCGCGCTTGGGGCGTCACGCGGGAGCAGATAGAGGCTACTGGCAAGCATTTTTTGCAGCACGCCACCAGTCAATTTTCAACTGAGCGGCAGTATCTACCGCCCGCTCAGCAGCTGTATAGCTGGTTGATTCGCCCTATTGAGCAACGGCTCGAACGATACGACGTTAACAGCATCGGCTTCGTATTAGATACGGGCTTACGGACGCTCCCCTTAGCAGCACTTCACGATGGCGATCGCTACTTAGTCGAGTCGTATAGCCTAGGCTTACTACCCACCTTTAGCCTGACCGACTTCGACGACAGGCTCCAAGAGGAGCATACCGACTTTACGCGGGCTCAGGTATTGGCCATGGGCGCTTCCGAGTTTGAAGATCAGCCCGACCTGCCAGCGGTCGACGCCGAAGTCGACCTCATCATCAACGGCCCTTGGGAAGGCGATGCTTTTCTCAATGAAGAGTTTATTCTAGACAACCTACAAACGCAGCTGCAGCAAAAAAATTACGGCGTTCTTCATCTGGCAACCCATGCCGTTTTCGAAGCAGGCAGCATCGACGACTCCTATATTCAGCTCTGGAATGAAAAACTCTCGCTCGGTGAAGTAGCCGACCTGCAGCTCTCCAGTAGCAATCTTGGCTTAATTATATTGAGTGCCTGCAGCACAGCGCTCGGCGATGAGGCATCCGAATATGGCTTCGCCGGATTTGCTGTAAAGGCGGGGTCGCAGTCGGCCCTTGCTAGCCTCTGGCCTGTGAATGATGAAGGAACCTTGGGCTTTATGTCACAGTTTTACGACGCGCTGAGAACCACCTCTACCCGAGCAGAAGCGCTTCAGCAGGCGCAGATGAGCCTGATCAGTGGAGAAGTGGGCATCGCCGATGGCACGATTTATGGCCGGGGAGACGAAGCGATCGCCAACATACCAACCCTGTCAGAAAGCGGTCGCTGGACCTTCGACCATCCTTTCTATTGGTCAGCCTTCACTATGATTGGCAATCCCTGGTAGGGAAACCTAGGCCTAGCTGCCTACACCCTTTGCCTGTTATGCTATCAAGTAGACCTCACGCTGAAAAGTCGGAACCTCGTAACTTTTCAACCAAAGTCGCTTGGGCGCTTCTACCCCTTACCAGCGGCCTCACGAGCAGCATTTTGCTCCCAGCAGCAGACGCTTCCGCACAGGTTGTTTCCAATAATGACGACGTCAACACCACAGTCGACGTTGTCGGCGACCAGTTTGATATCACCGGCGGACAGTACTCCGCAGACGATGCCAACTTGTTCCATAGCTTCGAGCAGTTTGACCTAACCACCGAACAAACAGCCAACTTCATCACGGTACCGACCGTACAGAACGTTATTAGCCGCATCCAGAGCGATCAAGCCTCTCTGATTGAAGGTGCCTTGCAGGTTAGCGGCAGCAACGCTGACCTGTACTTGATGAATCCAGCAGGCATCTTGCTCGGTCCTGATGCGCAGCTCAATCTGTCGGGTGGATTCACAGCTACCAGCGCCACGGGTATTGAATTTGAGCAAGGCCAGTTTTCAGCAGATGGGCGGGCGGGTAACTACGCTCAGATGACGGGCACACCTAGCACTTTCCGCTTTGATGCTGCGGAGCCGGGTGCCGTTGTGAATCTGGCAGACCTGGCCGTCGAAACAGGTGAATCGATCACGCTGCTGGGCGGCACTACGGTAAATACGGGCAATCTTAGCGCACCCGAAGGTAGTATTACGGTCGCGGCGGTAGAGGGTGAAAGCTTGGTACGTATTCGCCAAGGCGATCAGCTACTCTCCCTAGAAGTTGAGCCCATTGCATCACCGTCTAGTTCTACGCTACTCAACTCAGAGAGCATCGGTGAAATGTTAACTGGCGGAGCGCTGACCCATGCGACAGCGCTCATCCCTCAGGCAGACGGTTCGGTGCGTCTGAGTGGCACTGCAGAAAGTATTTCTGAGGCTGGGGGAAGTGCGATCGCAACGGGCAGCCTATCCACCCAAGGCAATACTGGCGGCAACATCAACGTCCTCGGCCAGCAGGTAGAGCTATTCAATGCCGACCTTAACGCATCTGGCAACCGGGGCGGTGGATTTATCAGAGTCGGCGGAGACTATCAGGGGCAGGGACCTGTTTTCAATGCGAGCCAGACTGATGTCGATGCAGCGTCGACCCTATCTGTGAATGCACTGATAGAAGGAGACGGGGGAAGCGCGATCGCCTGGGCAGATGATCGCATGCGCTTCTATGGCAGCATTGAGGGCCGAGGCGGCGGCGCAGGCGGAAACGGTGGCTTTGCAGAAGTCTCAGGAGAGGAGCACTTACTCTTTTCTGGGCTCGTTGACCTTAGCGCAGAGCAAGGAGAACTCGGAGAACTCCTGCTTGATCCTAGTAATGTATTTATCACCGATGGTGGTACATCATCCATCACTGGCGATGACGACTACATATCGAGCACATCGCTCGAAAGCCAAACGGCTAATATCACTCTCTCAGCCAAAAATGACATTGTCCTTCAAGACCTGAGCAGCAATCAGCTCACGCTTCAGCCGGGGGTTTCGCTCTCGCTCATCGCCGATAGCAACAACATCAGCGGCGGCGAGTTTCGCATGCTCGACCCCAATGACACCATTCGCACAGAACAGGGAGATATCAACATTCAGGGCGCTGGCATCTACCTTGGAACGCTAGATACCAGCACGGATGATCTCAATACAGGCGGTGTAGCAGGTGGTGATGTCATTCTCAGCAGCCAGCAAGGCGTCTCTGCTGTAGCCATTCTTACCCAGGGCGATCGCACCGCCGGATCGAACGATTCTGCTAATGGAGGCACTGTCAGCATTGATGCATTCAATGGCGACATTGACATTGCAGAAGCGATTAGAACCTACTCTAACGTCGCAGGCCGAGAGTCTGGCAATGCAGGCGATATTAACCTGACCGCACACCAAGGCGATATCAAAGTCAGCAGCACGACCCCAACCACTCAGAACGTTTTGCGGGCTAGCTCAAGCACCGACACTTACGATACCGGAGACGGCGGTGATATCACGCTTAAAGCGCCCAATGGAACCATAGACATTGGCGGCGGCATTACGACTTCTTCCTACGCACAAGACGATCACCCTGGTGGCAGCAGCGACGCTGGAAACGGTGGCAACATTGTTCTAAGCGCGTTCGGAAACATTACCACTGGAGACTTGAGAGCCACTTCAGAAGCCGAAACCACATCGTTTGGTTCTGGAGGTAATGGAGCTAGAAACGGAGGCTTCATTGAGATCTTGTCAACCAATGGAGAAGTTGGTGTGGGTCATATCAACAGCTTTTCTTCTGCGATGGGTGATGTCGCCCAAAATGGAGGAGATGTGAGTATCCGAGCGAGCGATGTGTCTGTGCTCTCTATAGACGCTTTCTCGGCTGCAGAAAGCAATGCTGGCCGCGGCGGCTCAGTGACCATCGAAGCCGAAAACAGCGTCACTATCGATGCTCAGGTCAATGCCTTTAGCCATGCTCGCACGGGCTCCACATCAAGAGCAGGCGGCGATATCGAAATCATCGGAAACCAAATCTCTACCCAAACTCTCGCAACATGGTCTTCTGTAGGAAACGAAAACAGCTATCGAGCTGGAAACATTTCTCTTAGAGAAAACAGCGAAGCTGCTGGCAATTTTATTCTGATCGACGGAGATATCCAGGCCTTTTCTTACGCTCGGGATGAGGACCCTAGCCAAGGAGGAAATGTCTTCATTGAAACGGGAGGTTCACTGAGCATTACTGGAAATGTAGATACTTACTCCGAGTCTGGCGACGACGATGCGGGCAGTGGCGGAGAAATTAAGCTCCTGGCCGACATTTTAGAAGTCGCCAATCTAGATTCGGGTAGCAGAAGTGGAGATGATGAAGGTGATTCTGCTGGGCTCATTTTGCTACATGGAGACAGTCAGATTTCGGTTGGGCGCATTTCAGCTGTTAGCACAGATGAAGGCGACGCTGATATCTACCTCGTAGGTGACCAGATAGATCTCACTGGAGGCGCTAATTCTGTTGATGGAGACGTTGTTCACTTTTGGCCTTTTAGCAACTCACAGGATATTAATTTAGGCATTGAGGATGCAACGACTGGCCTCAATATTAGTGAGACAGATATCGCAGCTATCAACCCGTCGACCCGCAGAATCAACATCGGGCGAACTGGGGGTACAGGTGCGATCGCTATCGGTCAAAGCATTATCGACACCGCAGGAAGCCGTCCCGTCATAAAAGTTGTAGATGCCTCAACGCTAATCGGCCCTTCCCCAAGCGATCCTACGACAGAAACGATTTTCCAATTGAACAGTACGGGTACAGGTCTGTTGCAGGATGCAAACCTGCGGTTTTCTGGTGTAGAAAACATTGTAGGAGGTAGCGGTAACGATATCTTTCAGCTGGGTCCCGGATTTGAAGAAACTGATTTCAACAGTCTCTCGGGCGGAGATGGATTCAACACGATAAGCTATGAGGCCTTTGGCGGCAATGCCCTAACCGTCAGTTTAGACAACCTAGGCATCTCAGACGTTCAACAAATCGTAGGCCCTAGCAGCGGCGGCACACTGGTAGGCAGCAATAGCAGCAATCTGTGGACGCTAGATAGTGTCAATGGCAACAGTGTCAACGGCCTTGCGTTTACCAATTTTGACACGCTGACTGGAGGCACGGGAGCAGACACCTTCAATTTGGAGAATTTTGGCACAGGTACGGGCATCGAGCTGCGCGGTGGAAATGACACTGGCAATCGCATTATTACCAACAGCGCAGAATCGCAGTGGCTGCTAGACGGAGAAGATACTGGAAACATTGTTCACGGTGGAAGTCGCTTGGCTGATTTCAGCGAAATTCAGCATTTAGAAAATACCAGCACCACAGCAGGCAATACAACAGTCTCTTTTGAAAGGTTCGATGCGCGAATCACGGGTTCTCTGGGTAGTGGCCAGACCGATCTTACGCTCATTGGTAACGACGTTAGCCTCGGGAACACAAACGGCGCCGGAGATAGCCAGGGCGCCCTCATATCGGGCAGTGGCCAGCTCACTATTCGCCCAGCTGACAACACTATAGGCATCGAATTAGGTGGAGTCGATGGCGGTGACCCGGGTCTACTAAATATCACGGATGGTGAACTAGCCGCCCTGCAAGCTGGGTTTAGCGACATCACCATTGGAGGTGACGCACATACGGGAGAGATTAGTCTTGGTAGCGATGTCACCTTCGATGACGCTGTGATGCTGCGATCGCAAGGCAACATTACCACCGCAGGCCATGACTTTAACAACATAAACGGTGGCATCACCCTAGAGACCGAAGGCATCCTCACAGCTGGAACCCTCAACAGCCAGACTGGCGGCATTACCTTAAGTGCCCAGCAAGATATTGTCGTCGATGCGGTGAGAGCAGGTGGAGGCACCGGTCTCTCTCTGACCAGTGCTGCAGGTAGCGTGTCTGTTGCTGATTCGCTAAACACCACGAATGCCGGCATCGGTCAAGATATCAGTATTGATGCTCAAACCGACGTCACAGTCGGCGGACAGATTACAACGACGGGCGGCGATCGCAGTGGCAATGTCACACTCACCTCTACCAATGGCAGCATCACAGCTAGCGGCATCAGCACAGCCGCAGGCAGCTCAAGTGACAATGTTGGCAATGTCAGCCTAATGAGTCCTGGCAGCATCCAGATAGAATTTATCGATGCCAGCGACACAGATAGCACCGCTAGTAACAATCCACTTATTCGCATTGAAACAGACAACTCTTTTACGGCGACCGGGACACCCTCCCCCGGGGGAGCGACCATTACAACAGCAGGCGCAGTGGGTGGCCGCATCGAGATTCTCTACGGTACGGAAGGAGAGTCTAGTGAAAACTACAGCATCACTCAGCCCGGGGGCATCATCACGAGCGACGACAGTGTAGAAGCTGGTAGCACTTCAGCAAACATCATCAAAAACAGCATCATTCTCACAAATCGTGGCGTGCAACCACCCACTCCAGAGCCCCCGTCAGACCCTGAAACGCCCTCGGCTGCACCCATCGTCTCAGAAGTGATTTTAGACTCTGACACTGGCGACCCGCTGATAGTTGTCACAGACGACCAAGATGAATTGTTTGCTGTGTTAGAAACCGCCATCGGTGGAGAATTTAGCCAGTATTTGGAGATAGACCAAAAACCCGTTGCCACTCTGGATGTAGCCCAGCAGACCCTACGGGAGGTAGAAGAAACAACCGGTATAAATCCTGCCCTGCTCTACATCTATTTTGTGCCAGATGCGGGGTCAGAATATGCCGTGAGCGCAGGCGTAGACAGACCCACGCGTCCAGACGATCAGCTGGAGGTCATGCTGATTACTCAGTCGGGCCGTCCTATCCGGCAGAGACGATGGGGAATCACGCGCGACCAAGTTGAAGCCGTTGGGCAAACGCTAAGAACGCAAGCGACCCGTCCTTTTTCAGTGCCTAGACAATATTTAGAACCTGCTCAACAGCTATACGACTGGATGATCGGGCCAATTGCCGGGCACCTGTCTGATCAACAAATCAACAGCCTTGGCCTAGTGCTAGATACAGGACTGAGAACACTGCCACTAGCGACACTTCACGATGGCGATCGCTACCTCATCGAAGACTACAGCCTAGGGCTGCTACCCACCTTCAGCATGACAGACTTTGCACTCAATGGCCTCGACCACACCGAGTTTGAAAACTCTAACGTGCTGGCGATGGGCGCATCCGAATTTGAAAGTCAGCCAGACTTACCCGCTGTAGATGCTGAAGTCAAGCTGATTGCCGAAGAGCTATGGCAGGGAGAATCTTTTCTCAATGAAGACTTTGTTTTAGACAATCTTCAAACCCAGCTGCAAAGCAAAGACTACGGCGTTGTCCATTTAGCAACCCACGCAACCTTCTCCTCCGGAGACCTGGAAAATTCCTACATTCAGCTGTGGAACGATCAGCTATCGCTCAGCGATATGGGTGATCTGCAGCTAGATGAAGCCGATATCAGCCTGATTATTCTCAGTGCTTGCAGCACAGCCCTGGGTGATACCGGCTCGGAATATGGCTTTGCAGGGTTTGCGGTGAATGCAGGCTCACAGTCTGCGCTGGCCAGTCTGTGGCCTGTCAATGACGAAGGCACGCTAGGCTTCATGTCTCAGTTCTACACAGAACTCAGAAACGCCCCAGTTAAGGCCGACGCCCTAAGAGCGGCACAGCTGCAGATGCTTAGCGGTGAAGTTGGCATCAATGATGGCGTTGTCTATGGCCCGGGTGGGGATGCGATCGCATCCCTACCAACGCTAGCCGAAAGTGGTCGCTGGGATTTTTCCCACCCGTTTTACTGGTCGGCCTTTACGATGATTGGCAGCCCTTGGTAGAGCTGAGATCGCTCTCATAACCCGTGCTTACCAGACGCGCCATTCTTCCCAATCGAGGTTGAAGATGGAGGTATCTGGAAAGGCGGTGGGGTTGCCATTGGCATTGAGACGCTGCTGCAGAGCCTCTAGCTGAGGCTCGCGGGAGGGCAAATCATCGACGAGCTCGTAGGGCAAAATGCCGTTGGAGAGGGCAAAATCGATAGTTGTCCCAGCCGCCGCACCGACCGACCATTCAAAGGAGTGCACCCGGTAAGCAGCAGCGGCAATGTTGCTCGTGGCGATGGTTTTGCCTGCGATCAGCAGATTGTCTATTTGCTGGGGAATCATCGCTCGCAGGGGGATTTGGCCGGGATAGGCTTGGCCGTGGGCCTTGCGAATGTTTTCCCGCTCGGTGTTGCCAGGGATTTCTGGCGGAGAGAGGGTGAGGCAGGGGTGGAAGTCGATGGCGTACTGGGCAATGCCAACCGAGTCTGGATAAATGGTGGAGCGTGATCGCCGCATGATATCAGCCGCAGGCACATCGTCATCAATCACAGCAACGGTATTGAGCCCTGCCAAGTTGCGCCATAGCTGCAGGTAGCGATCCGACCCGAGTGATTCTTTGTAGTAGTCATCGCGGAAGTCGGCTCGGGAAATATCAATCTCATTGACCCTGAAGCCATCAGGGTGGCCATAGGCCGGGCGCCCGACGATGCGGCGCGCTTCTCGCATGTAGGGAAACTTAGACAGGCCGTGGGCCGTCCCCATGGGTGCCTCTAGTCCCGAGATAAATCGATGATTTGGGTTTGGCTCCTTCACATCTGGGCCAAGCTGAGAGTCTGTATCGCCTGCCACCAGCCAATGGTAGTAGCTAAACGCATTTTCCTCTGCCTTCCTGAGCGCATCTACCCGCAGTCCGCCGAGCCAGCCGCCCGGCACTAACTGACCGGTCTCCGCCAGCTGGGCATCGCTCAAAATGAGATTGTCTTCTGCAGTACCGGGCCTGTAATCGTTTCCCCAGGTCCAGTTCTGCATAGAGATGTCGCCTGGGATAACGGCTGATACGCCAAACTGTCGCTCTTTTGGCCGAGGGCCTGGAGCTGAGATGCGCCGGTAGGTAAACACGTAGTCGAAATAGTCATTGGTGTCGCGGGGGCGCTCGTAGCTAAAGTAGGGCGCGTACTGGTCGTAGTAGCTGGGTTCGGGCTGGGGCTGGGGGTCTGCGGTCCGCTCCATGCCAAAGGTGTAGGTAAAGCCCTGCACGCAGTACGGATCGCCCGTTTCCGTCGGAGATGAAGGATTAAGCGCTGAGCGGGGGTCTAGGCCCAAGTCGTAGGGCACCCCCGAAAGGGCAATCACTTCGCCCGTTTCGGTCGCTTCGACCACATACCAGTCGGCAGGGCCTGCCGCTTCTGCCTCTGCCTCAGCAGGCACAAACTGAATGACGCGCTTGCTAAATCGGTCGGAGTCTTCGTATTGGTAAATGTCTAAAAATTTCTCGGAGAGCAGCTCTGTATTTAGCGGTGGCGTGTCGGGTTGGGGGCTATGTTGGATGGCGATCGCACTATCAATCATCCGGCCACCCGCGCTCAGCGCCACCTCCTTCACCACCGTAGAAGGAAACCACTTCAGCTCGCCGCCGCCCTGCTTCGCCGCATCCGCCAACATATCAGACAAGATGTCATGGGCATCCCTAGGCAAGAAGCAGGAAACGCTCACCCAGCATCCCCCCGGATTGAGCTCACCATAAAAATCCTCGATTCGACTGCGAAGCTGCTTGTAGCCTTCTGCATAAAAGAGGAGCGATCGCTGCTTCTGGGCCTCATCTAGCGCCGAAGTACCCTGAGACGAAATCTGCCCACCGACCCAATCTGTCAGCTCCGTCATACAGACCGTCCGCCCAGCCAGCAAACTCTCATAGGCCGTCGATGTCCCCGACAGGCCACCACCCACAATGAGAATCTCGCACTCCACCGTTTCATCTGGCGTAGCTTCAGGCATCTGAGCCAAAACTGACGGTGGGCGAACAATAGCAAAGGAAAGAGCAGTAAGCACACCACTCAAGAAACCGGATGTGACGCGACGCATAGGAAAGCTAGCCATGGCAAAGAAATGGAAAACCGCTAAAAAGTATAGCTTCTGAAAATCTACATTTACGACAAGGAAGGAATAGATCGCCTCGCAGCAGCGCGAAACCTAGACATAACCGCCAAAACACCCAGTAGGACAATGCTATTTGATGCAAAAAGCAACTTGCTAAAAAGCCACATAAATAAATAGCCTCTTTAGATGGCACTTCGTCAAGCCACCTTAGAGCGGTTGTACTGTATCAGTTTTGCAGGGTGGCGCAGCAGGGCCCGCACACTTCAGCGGTGTACGATAGGATGCAACCCAAATGACATCTACATAAAACCTGCTGGGCATCGCAGGTAGGTTACGATGTCCGGCTTGTCTGCCTCCCAAATCGCGCCCCCTTCGGTTAGCTATGTCGCAGCGCCTCCTATACATCAGCAATGGTCACGGTGAAGACAATCACTCTTCGCACATCATTCGCACGCTGCGAGCCATCCGTCCCTCGCTCGACATTGCCGCGCTGCCCATCGTGGGAGAAGGAAACGCCTATCGCAATATCCATGTACCAATTGTCGGACCGACCTATACCCTGCCCTCAGGCGGATTTACCTACATGAATCGACTAAGGCTCTTAGACGATATTCGCGCCGGGCTGCTCACCATGACCTGGAAGCAGTATCGGGCCATGAAGCGATATGCCAAAGATGTCGACTTTGTGGCGGCAACAGGCGACACCATCGGTCAGGCATTTGCCTACCTGAGCGGCAAGCCATATGTATCGTTCATTTCACCGCTGTCTGCGATGTATGAGGGCCGGTTGAACATGGACAAAATTCTGTGGCAGTTGCTGAAGGCCGACCGCTGTAAAGCCGTGGCAACCCGAGACGCCTACACCGCCAAAGATCTCCGCCAGCAGGGCTTAGACAAAGTGCACTTCGGTGGCATTCCCTCCTTAGACCGGCTAAAGCCCAAGGGAAAAGATCTGCAGCTCGCGGCTGGAGACAAGATGATCGCGCTACTGCCTGGCTCTCGAACGGCTGAAGCCGTGCGGAACTTCAAGCTAGAAATGCAGCTGGCGCTAGAAACCGCTCAGCTAAATCCTCAGCTCCAGTTTCGAGCAGCCCTCGTGCCCAGCGTCATGGCAACCGTTCACCAAATTGCTAAAGAAGAAGGTTGGAGTCATATCCAGCAAACATCAGACAATGGGAATAGGCAATGGGTGACGCTAGAGAAACGCAGCACGGCAGACTACCCACAGCCTGCCAAAATTCTCTGCTACAGCGACGCCTTCAGCGATATCGTTTGCCGCACGCAGCTAGTCGTAGGCATGGCGGGGCTTGCGGTGGATCAGGCGATGGCCATTGGCAAGCCCATTGTGCAGATTGCGGGCGAGGGACCACAGTTTACCTATGCCTTTGCTGAGGCGCAAGATAGGCTACTCGGGCTTTCTGTGCAGACCATTGGCCAGCAGGCAGCGACACCCGCCATCCTTAGAGAGGCTGCTCAGTGCATCGTCAAAACTGTAGAAGATGAAGACTATTTGGCAGCCTGTATCGAAAATGGACAGGACCGGTTTGGCCCCTTTGGGGCCTCTGCTCGAATTGCCAACTTGATTTTGCGACATTTGGACGAGGCGACTGGAAATGAAACTGTGGGGGCAGCGTCTCAGCGGCGGGGAAGTGCGATCGCTTAGTCTTACCGAGCCGTCAACAATTTCAATCGACAATTTCAAGACCAGGCCAGTTGGTTTAAATCAAAAGAACGCTGTGAAGAGTGCTGCTGTGAAAAATTTGAAGGCCCAAACACATAAGCTCAAAAAATCGAAGACACAACACTCCAGCTACCGCTATCTCTGGCCACTGCTAAAAAAACAAAAACGCTTTTTTGCAATTACCTTTGTCTGCGTCTGCGGCTATGTGGTCACCCAGGCGATTGTTCCACAGCTGGCCAAGCAGGCCTCTACCTACATCAGCCAGGGCGACGTACGCAATACCGCCTACTGGCTAGGGCTAGCTTTTTTAGATTTTGCGATTCAGAGCGCTTTTTTGTACGGTCAGCGGGTCAGCGCTACCCACGCATCGCTCAATGTGGTGCTCGATTTGCGCAAGCAGGTCTATGGAAACCTACATCGGCTGGGCATCGACTACTTTGCCAGAGCACAAACGGGCGACCTAACCTACCGATTGAGCGAAGATGTCGACCGGGTAGGGGAAGTCATTTTCAAGATGTCTCAGCAGTTTGTCTCCTGCGTGTTTCAAATTGTTGTTTTAACGGCCTACATCATTTATCTAAACTGGCAGCTGTCGCTGACGGGTGTGCTCATCGCACCAGTAATTGCATTGCTAATCGGTCAATTTGGCAAGCGACAGCTGATTCTCTCTCGCAAAAATCAGACGGCGATTTCAGAACTCTCTTCTCTAGTTACCGAGGTGTTTAGCAGCATTCGGATTGTGCAGGCTTTTGCCGCACAAAAGTATGAGCTGGGTCGATTTTCAAAAGCGGCTAAGCGCAACCGAGATACGCGATTTCAGAGCGAGTACTTAACTTCGCTACAGTATCCAGCGGTGGGTCTCTTGCAGGCGCTGAGCATTATGCTGTTTTTCCTAATCGGCGCCTGGCAGATTTCAACCGGTCGGCTGAGTGGTGGCGACTTTGTTGCCTTTCTCACAGCGGTGGCAATTTTGGTGGCACCGATTGACCTGTCTATCCAGCATTACAACCTATACAAGCAAACGGAAGCCTCTGCTGATCGAATTTTTGAGCTGATGAATTTGCAGCCGACGCTTGTAGAGAAAGAAGATGCGATCACACTACCGCCCATCACCGGCAAAGTGGAGTATCGCAACGTTAGCTTTGGCTACGGCAAAGGCGACAGCCTAGAGCCCATTCTCACAGACCTCAATTTGACGGTTCGCCCCGGCGAAGTGATTGCCCTCGTGGGTCCCTCCGGTGCCGGAAAAACAACCATCATTAATCTGCTCGCTCGCTTTTATGACCCTCAGGAAGGGCAGGTGCTGGTCGATGGAATTAATATCAAAACGGTGACCATCCCGAGTCTGCGTCACCAGATTGGTACTGTGCCCCAAGAGACGGCCCTATTTTCTGGCACACTGGCACAAAACATTGCCTACGGACAGACAGAACTCGACTATGACGCCATTGAGGCCGCTGCTAAGGTTGCCAATGCTCATGACTTTATCAGCCGCTATTCTCAGGGCTACCACACCTGGGTAGAAGAGCGCGGCAACAACTTTTCGGGCGGGCAGCGGCAGCGAATTGCGATCGCACGTGCCATCCTGCTCAATCCCAGAATTCTCATTTTGGACGAGGCCACCAGCGCCCTAGACCCCGAATCGGAAGCACTCGTGCAAGAGGCCCTAGAGCGTGCCATGAAAAACCGCACGGTATTTATGATTGCCCACCGGCTGAGCACGGTTCGTCAGGCAGACCGCATTCTCTTTTTAGAAAAAGGAAAAATTCTAGAATCTGGGACCCACGCAGAGCTGCTCGCAAAAGGTGGTCGATACGCCCAATTCCACAGTCAGCAGTTCGATACGACGCAGCTTGAAACCACAGCAAGCTAGTACACCGCAATGCGTCGCGCTGCGATTCGACGTTATGCCCCCAATATCGATGCGCAAAGAAAAACCGACACGACGCAGTACAAGGGGGAGACAGCGCAATGTCGGCAATAGGTGCGAGGAACTTATCACTCCTATGTATAGATACTGAACGACCCGTTTGTCATTCCTGTGACAGCGGCATGAAGGTTTTGTCACAGGGCGCTGAAGATAGGCAAAAACACGCCAGCGTCAGCTACTCTCAAGCCGTCCTTACGCTGTCCTTAGGCCGTCATAGACAACAGCGACAGACAAGAGATAATCAGGTCAATCAAAAAGAGTGAAATCCAAGCCATCACCACTGCAGAGGTAGCGGATTGGCCCACGCCACGACCGTGCAGAGCAGAGGTTAACCCCCGGCTGCAGCTAGCCACAGCAATCACACAGCCAAAGATTGCCGCCTTCGACAGCACTAAGAGCACATCCTGCACGCTCAGATAGGAGCGCACCCCATCCAAGAATGTATCCATTGACAGCTCGTAGGTGTAGGTAGTGAACAGGCCACCGCTGGCCACCCCCAAAAAGAGCGCCAAAATCGTCAGCACCGGCAGCATAATGGCGCAGGCGAGCACCCTTGGTATCACCAAATAGTCGATGGGGTCAGTTCGCAGCATCTTGAGCGCATCAATCTGCTGGGTGAGCTTCATAGCGGCGATCTCTGCAGCAAACGCGGACCCCACCTGACAGGCCAGCACACCTGCCGTCAGCAATGGTGCTAGCTCCCGGCAGTAAGCCGCCGCAAAAGCACTGCCCAAAGAGCTAATCGCACCGAACCTGGCCATTTCGCGGGCCGTTTGAATGCCAAAAATAATGCCCGCGCAGAGATTGGTGACCACCACCGGCGCCAAACACCGTGGCCCCGCGCACATCAAATAGTCCATAATCTGCCGCTGGCCCCAGCGCCCTCGCAGCAGGCGATGCATTACCTGCCCGCCCAAGAGCAGGGCCATGGCAGAGTGGTAGATTGGGTTGTCGGCTTCCTTGATATGAACGGGTCGCTTAGCGGGGCGAGGCGCATTTAAGCGGTCGGGTGACGCGTCTATAAACTGAGACAGCCGCTGAGAAAACCTCCAATCAGCCTTGACCATCGCTTCCGACTCTCCTTTAATTTACGGCGTAGATAATTGTGAACAGACCACTGACTCGTGCAAAGGTGGATGTGGCAATTCCTGCTTTGACACTGGCGTGGCAGGTTTAGCTTGCCCTGAAGGCCGAGCAATACGTAAACTTCACAAAGATTGCTTACATAGGTCACAATTCAATTTTAGGTAGCTGACTGCAAGGCATCGAAGAATTTTGTTGTCTACGACCATATCTCAGTGATTTCTTATCTAAATACATAGGCCTGCTTGCTTGAATAGTACATAGAAAAAGACCGAGCGCCCGTAAGCAAATAGGTAATTTAATGTCCGCTACAACGCGTCAATATCAGGCACTGGGTGCGAGTACGGCACTCAGCTGGCGTAGGTAATAACGAGGCAGCAGCTGCGCTGAATAAGGTTATGTACTATGCTGTAGCCAGCAAGTAGTACATAAAGACTAAGTATTTTCCGGCTTTTATTCGTTTTGTTTTCGATATTGACAACGCCTCGAAAGTCTTTCCCTGACTAAGCTTCAGGCATTCACAAAAAGCCTAGATGTATTAACTAGGTCTTAAATTACCAAGTATTTTTGTTCTAGTAGGGTTATTTTTCCATCGAGTTGTAGTACACTTGTACCAACAAGCGATGAGGGCGCTTCTTTTAGGTCGTGCGTCCTGAGATATGAAAAAAACCGAAATGGAACTACAGGCTATCCGAGAAAAACTAGCGATGCTTCAGGCCGAGCAACCTGTTGCTGACGTGGCAGCTGTGCCGTGGTCTTCTCCGCAGCAGGCGGCTAGGCCCTTTTCTCAACCTGCCCAGCCATCTCAACCAACGACTGAAGCCACACCTCAAGCCCTCGCCATTGCCGCTCTCAAGCAGCGATCAAATAATCAGGGCAACCATCACAGTGCTCAGGATACCAATGGTTTTCGCCAAGAGGCAGACAGACGAATGGGAGAGCTGATCTCTCAAGAAATTTACCGCCTTGAGGTGATGGCTCAAAATATTAATGAGCGATCGCAACAACAAGCCGCTGAGATTTTGGCAATGAAGCGCTCGGCGCAGCAGGCCGCAGTTGCCCTACGTCGTCAGGGCATTCACGACCATCCACAGCTCGATATCATCGAGCAGTTCTTGGAGCCCTATCCTTCTGCTGCCGTTCCCCGGCTAGAGCGCAACAGCTCAGGCGAGTTTTGCCTTACTCACGCCACTATCAACTTACACTCCGCCGAGCAAGAAGCTGCCCACACCGCACAAACGCTCCGCAATCGCCAGACGTTTCACTCGCAGGGTCAGTCTGCGCTGTTTTCTCAGGCCATCTCTTCCGGTCCTGAAGTCAGCGATTTACTCGACGACCCAGCTGTAGACTATCCGACACCGATTAGTCGTCGGCGTCCTCAGCAGGGTTGGCTATCTAGCCTGCGTCGGCTGACCGGTTCGGTCGGGAGCGATCGCGCTCACACCCTAGATGAAGAGCCAGCGATCGCTAAAGCTCGGTTCTCTTGGATGGATGCTGCTATTTGGTTTAGTGCGGCTGCGATCGCCCGCATCATGCTAGAAGCCATTGTTGTCAGCTTTCCGTTTTTGAGAATGCCGCTGTTACTTGTTCTCTTCAGCGTCATCTCCTTTGCCATCTATCGCGTTTTCACCGCCAAGTCATCCGACTTTACTGCCGCCTATCGACTCGGTATCACCCTACTCGGCCTTTTTATCGGCGGCTCTTTTTAGCGCTTACCCAACCTAACGATCAATCAGTAGAGGTCCCTTACGATGTCTCGTGCACACGCCATAGCTCACAGCGCCAGCGACTCTTCAAAACTCTCACCCCAAACCATCAAACCCTTAATCGCCTGCGGACTCATCTTCGCACTTGCTGGACTGTTGTTTGATATCAATGGCATCAAAACGCTGCTCACTAACCCAGCAGCATTTATGGGTTCAGCCACAACGGGTAAGGCCACACAGCAGCTGGCAAGCGCCTGTACAACAGAAGTATCTGCGACATCGAAGCTATCTAGAGAGCAGCTGCTAGCACTTCTCGCAGTACCCGAGCGAGATAGTAAAACTCGCATTCGAGAGATTGTCCAAGAACCCTACTGTCAGCTTTCTTCCCTAGACATTCGCGCCGGTGTCGAAGCCCAGAGAGAAGCCTACCCCCTAGCCTTTGACCCGAATACGACCCTTGTAATCCTTTATGAAAATGATGAATATGCAGGCTATCGATTCAAGCTCTAGGCAGCTAGGCTATTTCTTCACTCAGGTGGTGGTTTCCTTAGCTCGTCGTCGTCTCTTTCGTAGCCGACTGTCGCTGTACTTTTTGGCCCTTTGGCTCAGCAGCTGCGCAGCTCATTCAGCACCTGAGCCTAGGTCCATCACGCTGCAGCAGCAGTGGGCTCTGAACCCTGGTGATGAAATTGCAGGCAAAGCTATTTCTGGAAGCTTAGGCGATATTTCTCTCTTTCTTCAGGGGCAACAGGTTAAAGCACCTTTCGATGGAGAGATAGAACCGAGTGAACTAGACGACTGCGCCTTCTATTCGACCCCCGAAATTCCTGCCTATCTTTTTCGACTATGTGGGCTTCGCAGGGTGAACTATGGAAAAGTCAACGCTGGCAAGCCAATCGGCAAAGGAGACTATCTCAGCTTTGCCACGCTTAGAAGGCAGCCCGACGGTACCTGGATTATTGTTGAACCTGCTCGGGGCGTCCTAGAGAAAGCTCTGGGCGCTGTTTGAAATATCCTCTTTGTTCCAGCTTGTTGTAAATTAGGCAATTCCAAGCAAGCCTATTATCTCCATCTTTTATTCCAAATCGTATTCATACCCCCCCAAACGGTTTTCTCTTTGTATTGTTCTATCCACCCATCGCTTTTCTAGTCAGATGTTAAAATCGCCCCTTCTCTTTGCCATCGGCGTGTTAGTGACCCTACTGCAGTGGACAGGTATCGCCAAAGCAGACACTGTCGGCATGGGACTCAGCTTTGATCTGCCGCCTGCTAGCGGAGTGCTAAGTCCAGCAACAGTCAAGCCTTCGCCAACTATTGAGATTGCATCAACGCTACCGCTTGCAGCTACACCTGTTGAAGTTACAGATACGACACTCAACTATCAACAAGAAGAACTCCCCGCGCTGTCGGTAGAGAAAGATGAGGTATCTACAATACAGGCATCTATTTCTCACACATCCCCCAACGATATTGCACTGAGCTTTGCAGAGAACAATATTGCAATGGAAGTTGAGAACACCAGACCTTCCAACCCAGCGCAGTCAGATGAAGCTGATTTGCTCAGCAGCACTCTAGAGAAACTCAATTTTGAACCTGCCCAAAACTACTCTGACGATATTTCTGCGGCAGACATCGACGCTGATAAACCAGCTCTCCTATTTGCAGAGAGCAATCTAGACTACGCGCCTGAGGGTAAAAGCCTTGCGGAGGCTACCTACGACACGTTGGCACTGGACGACTGGATTTTTGAAGATGGGACGCATTCTTTAGTTGCTCGGACGGTGGGCAGTGCGGAAGGTACGCGCCACTGGGATGGCCGCCGAACTCGGGCGTACTACGGCCATGTAGACCCGGGCAATGGCGTCTGGAATTTGGGCACTTTTTCCTATCAGCACAGCGCTCGCACGCCCGAAGAAGCCGACGAAAAACAGCTGCAGCGGTTGAAACGACAAGGGCTAGAGCTAGAGTCTAAGGCTGCTCAGCATGGGCTGAAGCTGTCTCTCGAAGAGAAGCTAAACGGGCTAGACCTTGCAAATCAGGCACCGCTGGCAGCGCTAGACAGAGGTGGCTACATTGAGCGATTAGCACAAGCGCGTCGCCTACAAATGCAGGGTGATGAAGCAATTTTGTGGGCAAGGACCCATTCTTACATCGACCCAGACACGCGCCGATGGAATGCACCCGGACTAGGCAACAACATCAACAGTATTAGCCGTGACCAAGAGCGTCGCATGATAGCGATTTCCAAAGCGCTCGTTGCATTCGACCCGAGTGGCACTAGCAACGCTTCGCTAGCTAAGCTAAGCAACATTAGCTTAGCCAACATGAATGCAGAGGACTCTAACGCGCACCATGACCTGATTGCCCTCGACAAAAACAATGATTCGGCAGTCTCCTTCTCTGAGATGGAAGTGTCATTTGGCCTACCGCCCGCCACTCCAGGCCTGCTCGATAACCTGGCACCACAAGTTGCGACTAGTGATGAAGTAGGTGACGTCGCCGCATCTACAGCAGATGAACCGGCAACAGTCAGCGAAACGGTAGCGGCACCAGATATAGCCCTGGCCATCGAACCGACGTCAGCTCAGGTTGCTAGTCAGGAAGATTCTCCCGAGTTGGACAAGCAAATAGCATTCGGAGATATGGCAGTACCTGAACCTACCCCATCGGAAAACGCTAATACAGAACCACCGAGCGATGCACAGACCGCGACAGACTCTACGGGTGAGCTTTCTGACTCTGGTGAGCCAGTGGTAGGTGAGCAGGCGATCGCACCTAATAATCAGGCCGACTCACAAACTGAGCTATTCTCCTTACGCCCAGCTGACCAGCCTGCTGATAGCGACGAAGCGGCCTCACCTTCTGCTATCGAAGCATCAGAGCCAGCCTCTCTCGAAGCGACTGTCTCTGCTCTGACAGCGGACTTAGCAGAGAGTAGCAGCACTAAGCTTCAGCGTTTGCTAGAGGGTATTGGCACCGGTGCGCAACCGTCAGAGAAAGTACGTACTGAGACCGAGACCGCTGAACAGTCTGAAGCTGCACAAGAACTCGACGCTGCTCCAAAGTCTGAGCGATCGCTCTGGAGAATTGAAGACAAAGCGGGTGAATTTTAGGCTGGCTTGTGTGCGATCGCGCCAAATAGACAACTTTTTATGATTCGAGCTAAAGTGGAACTGACTTTGAGTTAGCGGTGTGCCTGTCTAGGCCGCCATCGCTCTTTTGTTTCGCAATTCGTTCTTTTCGTCATGACATCCTCAGCCGATCTTGAGCCTGCGCTACCCATCGATTCATTAGAAGGTGCTATTGAGCGTTGTCAAACTTTGGGTATGCGTTTGAGCCGTCAGCGCCGCTATATCTTGGAGCTGCTCTGGCAAGAGAAAGAGCATCTCTCCGCCAGAGAAATTTATGACCGGCTCAACCACCTTGGCAGAGAAATTGGCCATACCTCGGTTTATCAAAACCTTGAGGCACTCTCTGAGCAGGGCGTCATCGAATGCGTCGAGCGCTCAGATGGCAGACTCTATGGCCACATCAACTCATCGCACAGTCATGTAAACTGCACAGACACTCAGCAAATCATAGATATTAAGGTTGACCTTCCAGAAGCCTTACTGAAATGGGTTGAGGCGCAGACAGGGGTCAAAATTTCTGACTACCGCATCGACTTTTTTGGAACAAAGTCGGGCGAGACTTCAAAGCAGAAAGACGCCTAGGCCGTCTCCGCCTAAGCGCCTTGCACAGTATGAGCACTCCCATATCAGCGCTTTCACCTGCCAATGGTGTGTGTGGTTAGTCGTTTAGCACCTCTTTACTAAACATCACCAATACTGCACCAAACATCAGTGCTGCCAAAGCAAAATCCATGAGTCTTTCTCTCTAAAGTAACGTTGAAGGTGGTGGCAGTCGAATATCCCGCAGTGATGACGTATGTCTTATGCGGTGAGCCAATTCGCTAACCTCGCCCTAGCGTCGCGGCAAAAAATGCAACGTTGCTGCCAACTTAGCAAAGGTCTTCACAACCTTCCTCAACCGTAAGAAGAGGCAGTGCGACACTATTTCCTGACAAGCTAGCGATTTGCCTAAACTGGGCGTAAGGATTAATCTGCCAACCCTAAAGTACCCCGACTATCTTAGTCATTCGCTATGGAGTAGGTCACAACAGACCAATTTTTTTTGATTTTATAGCTGCCTTCCCAAAAGTACGCTCTAAACCTTTGTCCTCTGTATGTTTGAGTAGGTACCCATCAACTCAGCGCGTACTCACTCAGCAAAAGGCTTAGCTGCGAATTTGAACGGGCATGACTAAATAAGTAATTTTGGTGCCGCCTAGAGGCGTGAGCACAGAAGGGCTCGTGGCGGTATTGCACTGAATTTGGATTTCGGCAGTGGGTAGGGCCTTCAGACCTTCTAGCAGGTATCGCACGTTGAAGGCGATGTCGAGGTCGTCTCCAGTTACCTGAGCGGGTAAGTTTTCTAGGCCGCTGCCCACTTCCTGAGCTTCTACCGAAAGGGCGAGCGACTGGTGAGTATTATCTACCGATAGCTTGACAATGTTGTTTCGCTGGTCGGCCATGACGGCAATTCGCTCGAGCGATGCCATAAACTGCCTGCGATCTAGGGTCAGCTGGCGCTCGAACTGGTTAGGAATTAGCTGTCGGTAGTTCGGATACTGCCCTTCAAGCAGGCGAGTAGTGATGCGCTGACGGCCCAAATCGAAAACGGCTTGGGTTTGGCCGAGCTGGAAGGTAACAGGCTCACTGCTAGGGTAGGCCTGCAAGATGCGCTCTAGCTCTCTGAGGGCCTTACCTGGGATGGTGACCTTCATATCGAGCCCGGAGGCAGGCGCCCCTTTCTCATCAATCGTTTGGACGACGGCGAGTCGGTGACCGTCCGTTGCGGCAAATTCCAGGCTCTCTTCTCCAGCGGTGAGGTGCACGCCTGTGAGCACCTGTTTCGTTTCATCGCTGCTCGTAGCAAACAGCGCCCCTTGCAGGCCCTCAATAAGTGCATCTGCTGAAATTTTTACAGTTTCAGCAGCTTCGATTTCTGGCAGGTTGGGATAGTCTTCGGCGCTGAGGCCCCGCACCTGATAGCGTCCCGCCGAGCAAGATAGCGTCACAACGGGCTCAGTATCATCCTCACTGATGTCAATTTCTTCGTTGGGGAGACGCGACACAATATCGCCAAGCAGCTTGGCCGGTAGCGTCAGCGATCCACCTTCGCTCACCTGAGCGGTAAACGTGGTTTGAATGCCCAGCGTTTCATCAAATCCCACTAGCGTGACCTCTTGAGAACTCGCATCTGCCTTGACCAGAACATTTCCCAAAACAGGCTTGCTTGGCCGTGAAGGAACTGCTCGGCTAACCAGCGAAAATTGAGTGTTGAAATCGGTTTGAGGGCAGCTAAATTTCATCGCTCGGTGGAAACTAGTGAACAGTCAGTTTTTGTCGGAAGTGACCTTGAAGATGCCCAATACTATCACCCTATTTGTCCACTTCAAGCACTCATTCAAAATATCCCATTGTCAATTTTTTATCTGCTCTATTTCTTCTTAGATCTCTTTAAAAGATCTATTTAAACTAGTAGTAGTAAGGGCTGTGGATACTGTGGAAAAAAGTCTGGATCGTCGCTAGAGAAATAGATAGCAGCGCCAACACCTTGTGGAAAACCTGTGGAAAAATAGTAGCTTTCTCCACAGCACATGCTAGGCCTGACTTTTTATCCACAAGCCTACGGCCTTTTCCCACACTGTCTCCACAGGTTTTCCACAGATAGCGCCCCCTTTTTCCACAGGATTTTCCTCTGTACTGTTTATCTTTCTTAACAGATTTATTAGGCTTTGACGTGATTTCTAGCGGTTTTCCCTGTGGACGCTTGGATCACTTTCGATCCAAAAGCGCCTAAATCGGTTTCCGATTTAGGCGCTTTTGGGACCATTGAGTGTGACTGCTACCAGGGATAAATTAGTCAGTAGAGTAGCTTACTGGTTTGCGGCTAGGGTAATGCGATCGCTCACTTCTCTGACCGTTTGTGCCAAGTTGAGGTCTCGCTTGATCAGCTGAGTAATTTTGTCGCAGCTGTACATCACCGTCGTGTGATCCTTCCCGCCAAACTGTTCGCCAATTTTGGGCAGGCTTAGGTCCGTGTGCTGACGCATCAGATACATGCCCACCTGCCGCGCAAGGGAAATCTCCCGTCGCCGTGAATTGCCCTTGAGGTCATCAATGGGGATCTTGAAAGCGTCGGATACAGACTTGATGACGGACTTAGGGGATGACTCTAGCCGCTCCGCAGGCGGATTGAGCACGTTCACCAGGTTTTCTACTGTCATGGGTAGACCGGAGATCGAGGTGTAGGCGATCGCCCGCGTGAGCGCGCCCTCTAGCTCTCGAATGTTTGTCACGTAGGAAGAGGCGATGTATTCCGTCACTTCCCGAGAGATGGAAACCTGCTCGTATTCTGCCTTCTTTTGCAAAATGGCCATGCGAGTTTCAAAATCGGGCGCTTGAATATCGGCAATCAGCCCCATCGAAAATCGGGAGCAGAGGCGATCCTGCAGACGTGGGATCTTGTTGGGCGGGCGGTCAGAGGCAAGCACAATTTGCTTGCCTGCCTCATGAAGGGTATTGAACGTATGGAAAAACTCTTCCTGGGTGTACTCCTTTCCCTCAATGAACTGAATATCGTCTACTAGGATGACATCGACCTCTCGGTACTGCTCTCTGAAGCGCTGCATCGTGTCGCGGCGAATGGAGGCAATGAGGTCATTGGTAAAGGTTTCTGTGGAGACGTAGGCGACTTTTGCCTGGCTATCGCTCTCCATGCGGTAGTGGCCAATGGCCTGCATGAGGTGAGTCTTTCCCAGTCCAACGCCGCCACATAAAAAGAGCGGATTGAACTCTCGTCCGGGAGACTCCGCAACTGCTAGGGCCGCAGCATGAGCCATACGATTGTTCGCACCGACCACAAACCGGGAGAAAATTGCCTTGGGGTTGAGATCCGAAGAATCGTTTTTGGGTTTTTCGCTGTGCGCTGTTGCGATCGCAGCCGCAGGCACTGACGGAACAGGGGCGATGGCTTCAGACGGACTCGGCGTTTTTTCAATGTCATCTCTTACTGAGATAGAGACATCGACCGTATATCCCAAAACTTCTGCAGCCACATTAGAAATCTGTGCGAGGTAGTGCTTCTGCAGCCAATTTCGAGCAAATGGGTTATCGGTTAATAGGACAAGCTGTTCCTGTGAAATCGCTTGAACTTGGGTAGGTTTGATCCAGGTTTCAAAGGTTGGTCCACTCAGTTGATGTTCTAACTTTGCTAAGACCTGATTCCAAAGATCTTCTTTTATTTGTGGCACAAATCCACCTCTACAATTTTCTTGGACGAGAAAGATAGAGCACTTGTGTTGACACAAAAAAGTGTCATCGCCTCGAATGAGACATGCTCTCGCTTGACTAGATAGAGTTGTTTAAATAAGCGGTCGATGTTAAGAGAGGACTCTCTTTGGTCGTGGCAGCTAATGTATGGAAATAGAGAGAACCTATTCGCCAAGCTTACCGAGACAATCAGTCGAAGGCAGCCTGCTTACGCTGCCCCGCTATGCCTGAAGATGTAGCCTGAAAATTTTTGATGGATTTCTAGCGTACTAGATATAGCGTCGTGGGGGACAACGAAATCTGTATATGTGGTTGATATTGCGTGTATGAATTATACGGGTATATTCCGCAGAAAATCCTTTGTAGAGACTTTTAAACTTTTTCGTAAGAGAGTTGCCTGGTCGTTTAAGGGCTTATTCACTCGTATGCTCTCGTATGCGTAGAGCCTATGGAAGAACTGTCACTACCGTCATACACAGCCTTTTTGGGGATCTGATAGAACGAAAATGTTCCAAATACTATCCCCCACAAAAAGAGAACCAGAGGCATGAAGCAATCTAAGGTTTGGTTACGACGATCGCTGGCGTACGTCATGATGACAGCTGCGAGTGCTGGAACCGTATTGTGGGTAACAGATCGAAAAGCGACTGTGTGGTTACCCACTGAAGCGATCAACAAAACTGTTCCAGCTGCCGCGCTGACTGTTGAATACGATGAGGTTCAGTTCTCAAATGCTCCCGTGTTGAGAGAACGGGCAGTGGTCTCTCCGGCTGAGGCCGGGTCGACGTTGCTGAGTCAGGCCACAGGGACAGAGCGGCTGGTCACTGGCGCTAACTTTATTGCTGAGGCGGTTGAGCGCACTGGGCCTTCTGTTGTGCGGATCGATTCTGCCCGTACGGTGGCCAGTCGTCGCCCCAGCTTGTTTAACGATCCCTTTTTCCGCGAGTTTTTTGGAGATATGGGGATTCCTGACCAGCCAGCTCAGCGAGTGGAGCGTGGTACGGGGTCAGGATTTATTTTGAATGCGAATGGCACTATTTTGACAAATGCTCACGTGGTAGAAGGGGCCGACCAGGTCACGGTGACCTTCAAAGATGGCAGAGAAATGCGAGGGGAAGTGATTGGCGAAGATCCGCTGACTGACCTAGCGGTAATTAAGGTGGAGGCGAGTAGCTTGCCGACGGTGACCATTGGCAACTCCGATGCACTGCGCCCGGGTGAATGGGCGATCGCAATTGGTAACCCCCTCGGCCTAGACAACACCGTCACTGCTGGGATCATCAGCGCAACGGGCCGTACGAGCGCCCAAATTCGCGTCTCTGATAAGCGCGTGCAGTTTATTCAAACCGACGCGGCGATCAATCCGGGCAACTCTGGTGGCCCGCTCCTCAATGAGCGGGGAGAGGTGATCGGCGTCAATACAGCGATCATCGGCAATGCCCAGGGCTTGGGATTTGCGATTCCGATCAATCAGGCGCGGGCGATCGCAGATGAACTGGTAGCAACTGGCCGGGTAGAGCATTCGTACCTCGGCATTCAGATGCGCACGCTGACGCCTGCCCTGCGCGATGAAATTAATGCCAATTCCAATGCTGGCTTGCGTCTGCAGACCGATGCGGGCGTAGTGATATTGGGGGTTGCTCGCAGCTCGCCTGCAGCCCGCTCTGGCCTGCAGCTAGGCGATGTAATCTTGTCGATGAATGGCCAAGCGGTGACTGATGCTAGTGAAGTGCAGCGCATTGTGGAAGGCACCAGTGTCGGCGATGCGATCGCAATGACCTTGAATCGAAATGGGCGCACTGTGGATCTGGCGGTCAGGCCCGGCGCATTTCCCACCCAGGCCAGTCGCCGATAAGCCGGTAGTATGACCTTTCCTGTCTGTCGCATTACGCTGGGCGTTTTTCCGTTTATTGGAGTTGCGCAGTTGTTGTCTGTCGATCTGTTGATGCTGATCTGTCATTCAAAGAGGCGCTAAATAGAGAATGCTAAACAGGTTGCTAGACTGTAGTCAGCATGCTGTGAGATAGAAGGATGGCCAATTATTCCGCCGAACATTTAACCGTGGCAGAGTTGGGCAACCCGGTGTTGAGAACTGTTGCTCAGCCCGTTGAAGAGGTGTCTGCTCCGGCAATACAAACGCTTATCGACAATCTGATTCACACAGCCGTTGAAACCAATGGCGTGGGTATTGCCGCGCCCCAAGTGTCTGAAAGCTTGCAGTTGTTTATTGTGGCTTCGAGACCTACGCTGCGCTACCTTGATGCGCCTGTAATGGCTCCGACTGCAATGATTAACCCGCAGATTGTAGCTAAGTCTGATGAGCTGGTAGCGGGCTGGGAGGGCTGCTTGAGTGTGCCAGGCATGCGAGGAAATGTAATGCGATCGCGCGAAATAGAGGTCGCCTACACAGACCGTCACGGCCAGCAGCATCAAAAAGTCTTTACCGATTTCGTCGCTCGCATCATCCAGCACGAGTACGACCATCTCAACGGTACAGTGTTCTTGGACCGCGTAGACAGTACGCTAGATTTGATGAGCGAGGCGGAATATCACGCCAGAATCGTCTGTGGTTAGCGAAAGGCAGAGATGACGTGACTTCTGCTACTCAGCTTCAGGCCTACAAGGGACTGGGTGTTTCTGAGCTGTGGCGATTTGATTCGGGTGTATTGCGAATCGATGTGTTGCGGGACGGTGAGTATGTAGAGTGCTCAGAAAGTCCGACTTTTCCCGGCTGGCCGATCAAGGGGGCTGTGGCTCAGTACTTGAAAGATGCCAAGACGACGAATCACCGCAAGGCAAAGAAGAAATTTCGACAGTGGGTTATCGAGCAGAAAGGTTCGAGACGAGAAAGTTAGTTCTTAACGCTCAAGCTTCCATTGCGTCGAGCACCCAGCTATAGGTTTCTGCCAGATCTTTTACCTGGTAGTGGGCATTGAGGCCACTCGGGTTAGGTAAGGCCCACACCGGCGTATTCTGCCAGGGCGGCTGAGGGCCGATTTTGGCTTTTGGCTGGTTGAAGGCGATGCGGTATGCGGTGATACCGAGGAAGGCAAGACATTTGGGCCTGTAGGTTTGTACTTTGCTGGCGAGGCGGGCCTGTCCGTCTTTGATTTCTGCTTTGCTCAACTCGTCGGCGCGGGCGGTGGCCCGAGGTGCCATGTTGGAGATGCCGATGCCGAGCTTGAGGAGGTCGGCGTCTTCGCTGGGGTGATAGAGCCGGGGGGTAAAGCCCGCCTGGTGGATAGCTTTCCAAAAGCGATTGCCAGGACGGCCAAAGTGGTGGCCTACCACCACGCTGTAAAGGCTGGGATTGATGCCGCAAAACAGAACTTTGAGATCGGGGCCGATGATATCGGGCATGGTTTGGCCGCGGGCGGCAGCGAGCTGATCTTTTGTGGGGCCAGGCATGAAGCGCGTGAAGAGAATGAGAGCACGGTACAAGAACTCAGTATAAGAACTCACAGGGGTAAGACCTTATATATTGTTATGGGGATTGTTCGGGGTCCGTTTAGGGATTCGATTTAAGCAGTATTGGGTAAGCGATCGCACTATGAAATCAACGCTAAATGAACTAAAAGCTCGCGTACAGGCTGCCTTAGCAGCCGCGTTTGGCGATGAGTACGGTACGACAGACCCGCTGCTGGTGACGACCAACAATCCTAAGTTTGGTGACTTTCAGGCCAATGTGGCGATGTCTTTGGCAAAGCCGCTCAAGGATAATCCAAGGGCGATCGCCACCCAGATTGCTGAAAATTTGGACGTGTCAGATTTTTGCGAGACGCCAGCGATTGCCGGACCAGGCTTTATCAATTTCACGCTCAAAACCGACTACCTTGAGCAGCAGCTCAAAGCCATGCATGAGAGCGATCGCCTCGGCATTGCCAAAGTAGAGCCACCCCAAAAAATCATCGTCGACTACCCCAGCCCAAACATTGCCAAAGAGATGCATGTGGGCCATTTGCGCCCGGCGGTGATTGGTGAGTGCTTTGCCCGAGTGCTCGAATTTTTGGGCCACGACGTGATGAAGGTGAGCCATGTGGGCGACTGGGGCACGCCGTTTGGCATGCTGATCGCCTACCTGCAGGAAGCGTATCCCGACCCTCAGGCGGCTGCAGAGGCGGCCACTTCTGGTGAGCTAGCCACCTTCTACCGCGAAGCCAAAAAGCGTTTCGACGCAGATGATACCTTCAAAGAAAATGCACGCCAAGCCGTTGTGAAGCTGCAGGCCGGTGATCCTGAAGTGTTGGAAGCGTGGGAGCGCGTGTGTCAGCTCTCAAAACGGTCTTACCGGAAAATATACGATCTATTGAATATTTCAGAAGACATCATTGACCGGGGAGAATCTTTTTACAATCCCTTTTTGCCAGCGGTCATTACCGACCTTAAGGCGAGCGGGCTGCTCGTAGAAGACGATGGCGCTCAATGTGTCTTTTTAGAAGGGTTCACGAATAAAGACGGTGACCCGCTGCCGATGATCGTGCAGAAGTCTAATGGTGGGTACAACTACTCCACTACCGACCTAGCAGCGATTCGCTACCGCGTGAATGAGGACAAGGTAGACCGCATCGTGTACTCCACCGATGCAGGCCAGTCCAATCACTTTGCCCAAATCTTTCAGGTGGCGCGGCGAGCAGGCTGGGTGCCTGATGAGGTGGTGCTGAGCTACGCACCGTTTGGGCTGGTGCTGGGAGAAGATGGTAAGCGGCTAAAGTCT
>JBCBIK010000041.1:0-30118 GCA_038524545.1 Cyanobacteria bacterium J06623_4
AACGCTTTTCCGTTTAAGTAAAAAAGCGCTTACACAAAATTAGAAACACTCTCAGTTTCTGCGACGCAGCCACCGACAACACCGCCTTGCTCATCGCGTAAAAAGATAGTCAAAGGTTCAAAGTTGTCACTGCCCGCACGTTTCTCGTTGAACTGGTCTAACCCTGAACTAATGACCTCTAAGTCTTCTGACTCTGGACTGCTTTCGAGTGTCAGCTTCAAACCCTGCATTGTTTCTCTTGCCTGCTCGTATAGCTTTTACTGTAAGCAGGCTTAGCGTATCGCACAACAGATATCCTGTAAAACAAGCACTAACGAGAGTAGATACTAAGACAGTTTTGTTGTCTGAGGAGCAATCTGCCGATAGTAAGTAGAGCGGCTACATCCTATCTGATCACAGATTTCTTGGATCGTCAGCTCGCCAGCTTCAGCCAGTGCGATCGCCACCTTTACCTGACTCTTGTCCAGTGCCTTCGGACGGCCACCCATCCGACCACGCGCACGAGCTGCTGCCAAACCAGCCATCGTACGCTCTCGGATCAGGTTCCTCTCATACTCCGCCATCGCGCCAATCACCGAAAACACCATCTTTCCTGACGCGGTAGAGGTATCGAAGCCATCTTGAATACTGGCAAAGTTCGCACCCCGCTCCTTCAAGTCCTCAACGATGCTCAGCAAGTCTCTCAGCGAACCACCCAGCCGATCAAGCTTCCAAATAACCAGCGTGTCTTTTTTGCGGATGTGTTCGAGTGCCTTATCTAGTCTAGGCCGCTCAGCTTTTGCACCACTCACTCCGCGATCACTAAAAATCTTCTTGCAACCTGCCTCTCTCAAAGCGTCCGTTTGCAGCTCTAAATTTTGGTCAGCGGTCGAAACTCTGGCGTATCCTATCTTCATGTGTCAAAACTCGTAAAGCACCCCCTGTTATTGATACTTTGATTATGAAATAACTTTTGAAACATAAAAACGGCCATAAAAGCCACTTTTTTGCCATGCTGTCAGTATGTGTCAAAAACGGTCTTGTTGAGACAGTGATACATTGCGCGATCGCCAATGAATTTCCAAGCAGTGCAGCTTAGCATCGCTTGAAAGTTCTTGAATCGCTGTCTCTCCAGAGCGAAGCAATGCCTCAACCCGATTGGTCGGTGCATTGCCACAGCGTAGCCAAACTACTTCAGGTGGGGGAACCGTAGAGTCGGCTTCTTTCTGGAAAGTCTGCATCTTGCGTCACTATGCAGAAGTCATTGGGCTTAGCAAACTCCCAACTCTTAGTATCTGTTTCCTCAGCTAAGTTATGGAATTGAATGTGGCTCGATTTTAGAAAGACATCAGACAATCGATTTACTAGCTGTCGGCTGAGATTCTGGTCGAAGAGAAGTTTCAAGCAGCACTCACTGACGCAACCAAATGATGATCCCGGTCTGCCGCAAATTCCAGACAGGCAGTGATATCAGCTTCTGTCAGCTCCGGGAAATCGTCAATAATTTCAGTAGTAGACATGCCAACTGCCAGCCAGCCAAGGGCATCATAGACCGTGATTCGCATCTGTCGGATGTACAGCCGGGCAACTCATGTCCCCCTGCGGCATCCTAGAACAACATGGCAACGATACCACCCATAGGCAAATTGCTCTCCTGAACGCCGTCATGGCTCAGGTATGATCGATTGATTACCATAAGCAGAGCCTGTAGCCCAATCAAAACTCATGATTGCTGTACAAGACAACATACCCCAACTCACACCTGAAGAATACTTTGAGTGGGAACAGCAGCAACGCGACAAGCATGAGTACATTGACGGCAAACTCTATGCAATGAGCGGTGGTAGCGTCAATCACAGCCGAATTTCTATCCGAATGACGGCGCTGTTGGATGACCACGCCACAGATCGCGGCTGTATAGTGGCCAATTCTGATCTGAAAGTCAAAATCGCCACCACCCAAAACTACACATATCCTGACGCCAGCGTGACCTGCGACGACCGTGACAAAGCCTCTTGAGCGGATATATCGTGGTCTTACGCTCGATCCAGAAGACACCCCCCGCCCTATTTCTTGATTCATGAAAGGTCCCAGAGTGAGACAGTTATTACGTCTCACTCTGGGACCTTTCATGGCTATCCGCTTGTTATTCAACAGCGGTAAACCTACACCCGGCCACGTAGCATTTGAGCCATCTCATTTTGCTTGGGTGATAGCTCCAGTGCAGTTTCTTCTGTAATGCGCCCCGCCTCGTAGAGACCATATAGCGACTGGTTCATGGTGCACATGCCGTCGAAGGTGCACTTCGGCAAGATGGCTTCTACCTCATCGAGCTGACCGCGCAAAATGTAGTCTTTGATGGCGTCTGTGTTGATCATGATTTCGTGGAAGGCGGCGCGCTTGCCGTCTGTGGTGCGGCACAGGCCCTGGGCAACAACGCCAATGAGAGATTCTGCGATCGCAACTCGAATTGGTGCCTGCTGCTCCGGCTCATACATGCCCAAAATCCTTTCCACCGTTTTGACCGCGCTATTCGTATGCAGCGTTCCAAAAACCAAGTGTCCGGTTTGCGCTGCCTTGAGAGCGGTTTCAATGGTTTCGCGATCGCGCATCTCCCCCACCAAGATAATGTCAGGGTCTTCTCTCAGTGAAGCCTTCAGTGCATTCTGAAACTTACGCGTATGGACGCCTACCTCCCGCTGCTTAATCAGCGATTTGCGGCTCTGATGCACAAATTCTACCGGGTCCTCAATGGTGATAATGTGCTTCGGCATCTCCCGATTGATGTAGTCAATCATGGCGGCCATGGTGGTGGACTTACCTGAACCCGTCGGCCCTGTCACCAAGATGAGCCCCTTGTGGTAGTGGCACATGTCTTTAATAACTGCGGGCAGGTTGAGCTGCTTCATCGTCAAAATCTCAACCGGAATGAGACGCATCACAATAGAGGCCCCCTTCAAACTGTCGAAGATGTTGATTCTGACCCGGGAGAAATCGTACTGGGCAGCACCGTCAAAATCGAGGGTTTCTTTGAATTCTTCGATTTGCTCAGGGGTCAAAATTTCGGTGAGCCAGCTGTCAAACATTGCCTGGGTCGTCACCGGAAAATCAGTCGTATTGATTTCGCCTCGGTTGCGGTAGCGCGGTACTTCTCCCACGCCGACATGGATATCGGAATAGCCTTCGTCAAAGGCTTTGCGAATGATTTTTTCGAGGGTGGGGCCGCTGTTGGCGCCCTTGGGTAGGGGGGGTGGGGCGGCAGCGCGGTGTCCGGCTGCTTGGGCAGGCGGCGGGGTCACCATGCGAGTAGAAGGCTCAGCGGCTGGGCGTGCTTCGGGGGTGCCTGCCTGCGGTTTTGCTTGAGGCGTTGGGCGTGGCGGGGGCGGCGGGGGCATCGCAGGTCGAGGTGGTGGTGACGGTGGCGATTGCAGATTGCTCATGGGTGCCCCTTGAAGAAATTGCGGCGAATGTGGACTTACGTATATTCAGCTAAACCCTAGCTACGACAGGGATTTGCGTAATTTAAGTTTGCCCATACCAGGGGTGAAAACTGGGATTGCGCTAAACCCCGTCCGGAGGGTGCTGAAATCCGGCTAAAACTACCCACAAAACCATTGACAGCCTGTGCTAACCTACTAAGGCTGTACAAAATTCACACATCTGGATTTTCGGGTGTTTAGCGAGGTTACTAGCGCTATCTCAATTTCTGAGTTGGGCTACTCGCCGGATGCGGCCAGATGGAGGTTTTAACCCGAAAGGAGAAAAAATAAATGCCAGTCGTAACTCTGTCCGACCTACTTGAGTCGGGCGTTCATTTTGGGCACCAAACGCGTCGCTGGAATCCGAAGATGGATGAATACATCTTCACTTCCCGCAATGGTGTTCATATTATTGACCTTGTTCAAACGGCCAAGCTGCTTGAGGATGCCTACAAGTATGTGCGCCAAGAAGCGGAAGGTGGTAAGAGCTTTTTATTCGTTGGCACTAAGCGCCAAGCGGCAGGTATCGTCGCACAAGAAGCCAGCCGCTGTGGCTCTTACTACGTAAACCAGCGTTGGCTAGGCGGCATGCTCACCAACTGGTCTACTATCAAAACCCGCGTAGACCGGCTGAAAGACCTAGAGCGCATGGAGCAGTCTGGCGCGATGGCGCTGCGACCTAAGAAAGAGGCTTCCATGCTGCGCCGCGAGCTAGATAAGCTGCAGAAGTATTTGGGCGGTATTAAAACGATGCGTCGCATTCCCGATGCGGTGATTATCGTAGATGTTCGCCGGGAATACAACGCGGTGCAAGAATGTCAGAAGCTGGGCTTGCCCATCATCTCCCTGCTAGATACCAACTGCGATCCAGATGTCGTAGATGTGCCTATTCCGGGTAACGACGACGCGATTCGTGCTATCAAACTTGTGGTAGGCCGCTTGGCAGATGCTATCTACGAAGGCTCCAGAGGCGGTAACACTGCTAGCGGTAGCGGCGGTGTCGACCATTCTGCTGATATCTACGATGGATACGATGGTGCCGACTACGACGATGAAGGGGCCGAAATTGGCGCTGTAGACGCCTCCGGAGATGCGCCTGCCGCCGATAGCCAGGCCTAATGGTCTCTAATGGCGACACCCAAAGGCAAGGGGAATCCAATCGCTAGGTTCAACAGCTAGCCTAATCACCCCGGGCGACTCAGCCAGGCCCAGCGGCCAAATTCGATAGCCCGGTCGGCTAGTTTGACTACACACATCCACAAAACGACCCACAGAATGGAGGCACAATGGCAGAGATTTCTGCGAAGCAGGTGAAGGCACTGCGCGACCAAACCGGCGCAGGCATGATGGATTGTAAAAAGGCGCTCAAAGAAAGCGGTGGTGATATTGATAAAGCCAACGAATGGCTGCGTCAAAAAGGCATTACCTCCGCTGCTAAAAAAGAGAGCCGTGTCGCCTCAGAGGGCTTAGTTCACAGCTACATTCACACGGGCGGTCGCGTCGGCGTCCTAGTTGAAATTAACTGTGAAACAGACTTTGTCGCTCGCCGGGAAGAGTTTAAGGCGCTGGCCCAGGATGTGGCTATGCAGATTGCGGCCTCGCCAAACGTGGAATACGTCAGGGTCGCAGATATTCCCGAAGACATGGTTGAGCGCGAAAAGCAGATCGAGATGGGCCGCGATGACCTGGGCAACAAGCCTGACAACATCAAGGAGAAAATCGTTCAGGGGCGTATCGACAAGCGACTCAAAGAGCTGTCTCTGGTAGATCAGCCTTTTATTAAAGATCAAAACATCTCTGTCGAAGAGCTGGTGAAGCAGGCTGTCGCCAAGCTCGGCGAAAATATCCAAATCCGGCGCTTTGCTCGCTTTATCCTGGGTGAAGGGATAGAGAAAGAGGAAGTAAACTTTGCCGATGAGGTAGCTGCTCAAACGGGTAAGAAGTAGTTTTTACCTGCTTAGTCGGGCTGCTAACCTATCAGAAACGTTGGGAGTCGGGTTCTTCGTTGTTTTGGAGAGCCCGATTTTTACATATGGCGAAGGTTTGATGGGGTAAGCCCTTACCAAGGCAACAGCGATACGGCTATTAAAGCTGTAACCTTTAGGAGATCTCGTCGAGCGGCGTGACAAACAGCTATACACAGAACTTGAATGGTTAAAGCAAGTGGCCAAATTGAAAAGGATCTCAAAGCACTTCAGCAGCGCACGCAAGCAATGGCTGATGCTTTGGACCTGCTGTATGACGGTTACTTAAAGGCTTTGGGTGAGGCGACGAAGCGTCAGCTCATGTCGGCGGTTTATCACTTGTGTACTCAGTCTTACCCGGATCGGTTTGTCAGCCTGTCTTGGCAGCAGCGCAACGATTTGCAGAAGTCGCTGCAGGTGCTGGCCGGTACGATTTATGAGCAGCTGGTGGCGCAGCGATCGCAAGCTAAAACCATGAGCCGTCGTCCGCAGCGCAACACGGGGCTTTTGTTTTTGCACCGTCTGCTAGAGTCACGTAGTACGGGCACAGTGATTCAAACGAGTGGTGAAAGCGACGAGGAGCTGATCGAGAAGTTGGCTGCGATCGCCCGTTCAAATGCCACCACAGAGACCAGTGCCGACGACCGTTCAGAAGACTCCACGCCGCCGCCCGAAGACGACTGGGCCGAGGATGTGCCCCCCGCTGAGGACGATGAGGACAGCTCAGCAGACGGCTTAGAAAATAGCGCATACCAGCGCGCAGAACTCAGCGACATGGACTATGAGTCGATTGCCTTTGGGTCTGATGAAGCGGATTACGAAGCGGCTGAAGCAAATGATGATGACGTAGATGAGAGCGATTTTGACATCGATGTGCCTGCCGCCGACCAGCGGCTAACCCTCTCTGAAGAGGAGGACTTGCTAGCGGCCCTAGAAGGCCTAGCCCGTCGCTCTACAGAGGCAGAAAAGGCTGCAGAAACTGAAGAGCAGCCCCTAGCTCCGGTGCACCTCGTCAAACAGCAGGTGCTGATGGAAAAAGCGATTCAGGATGTTTTTCGCTCTGTGTCTGACGCGGTGAACGAGCTACTGCAAAAGGCAGAGGTGATGCCTAGCTTTCCCAAGGCGCTGATGGCGGCAGCCGCCGACTCTAGAGGTCTCGGTGAGCCAGCTAACTCAGTGCCAAACGTTGTGAAAGTGTCGGTGCGGGTGATGCACGGCGAAGCCAACTTGTCGCTCGATGATGATGATGTCTTGGATGAAGCGGATGATCGGCGTCGTTCCAGACGGTCTGACGGACAGTCGGAGGATGGGCGCTCGGCGCGATCGCGTCGTTCTTCGCGGTCTGCAGCGAGGCGGTCTGATGCAGAAGCGCGCTACAGACGCGCTGCTGGGCGGAGCCGTTCGGAGCGTTCAGAGGGCAGTGATGAGGGCCGCCGGATGTCAAGACGGTTTGTTCCCCATGAGGTGATGGAGATTGAGGCGCTGCCAGAGTTTGCCGTGGTGAACCTGCAGCTGAGCGAAGTCGAATTTGCTGACCCGACAGTGTCGGTTTGGCGCAGTCGGTTGCGACAGGAGCTGGCCAAGCTAAAGCAGCTCGGTGTGCGCTATAAAAAGACACAGCGATCGCTAGAAACGGCCCAAGCCGAAGATGCTTGGCGAGCCAGCTGGACATCAGTAGACGATGACTAAGCACATCTGCAGCAACAGCCGGTGGAGCGCGGTCTATTAAAAGGTCCATTGAAAAGGGCGACTAAAAACGGGCTATGGAGCAATCGAGGTCAAACTACGAGCAGCCGGGTCAATCTGCCGCTGGGCAGCTGACCTTAGAGGCGGTTTCTCCTCAGCGTGGACAGCCCAATGCAGCAAGCCTCAGTTCAGAACAGTCCAGTGCAAAAGCACCGGAGAAAGCTGCAGATGCGCAAAGCCCGCCAGAGCTACCGGACTGGGTACGCCTACAGAAAGCCCTGAGTGTAGAATCTGACCGTGGTTTCAACAACATCGAGGGCCATCAGCAGCGCTTCAATGAGTTTCTCTCCAGCAGTCTGCTGAATGGTCAAAAAGTTCTCTCCGAAAATCTATCGCCTCACGTCAGCCCCGAGAAATGGCAATCTCTGGCCGAACGGTTTGATAGCTACGCCGACCTCTCGTTTTCTCAGCGCCAGCACCTAGTTGCCGACACGCGCCGATTTTTGCACCGGGCTAGGCAGTCTGCCGATGCCCTACCGCTCCTCGCCGAATCCGGTGGACGCTACAGCGCTCGCTCGTCGGCCCCTCGGCAATCCTCGAAAGCCGCCAAGTCAAGCACTGCAAAAGCAGGCTCGTCTCAGAAGCGGTCGTCTAAAACAAGATCGCCAAAAACAACTGACGTCACCGGTTTGGTAGACCGTCCGAACTCCAATCATCCCTTAGACAAGCCCCTAACTTACCTCAAAGGCATTGGCCCTCACAAGGCCGAGAAGCTTGCCAAGCTTGGCCTGCTCAGTCTGCGCGATGCCCTGTTTTACTATCCTCGCGACTACATCGACTATGCCCGCCAGGTCAAAATCAAAGACCTCGTGCCGGGTGAAACGGTCACCATCGTCGCGACCGTCAAGCGGTGCAACTGCTTCAATAGCCCGCGCAATTCGAAGCTGACGATTTTTGAGCTGACGGTGTACGACAGCACCTCGCGGCTGAAGCTGAGCCGCTTCCTTGCGGGCAACCACTTTCGCTCTAGGGCATGGCAGGAAAGGCAAAAGCGGCTGTATCCACCGGGCTCGGTGGTGGCGATTTCTGGCCTTGTCAAGCAGACGAAATACGGCATTAATATCGACGCCCCCGAGATCGAAGTATTGGGCGATCAGGACAATCCGATTGAGTCGCTGACAGTGGGCCGGGTGGTGCCGGTATACCCACTGACTGAGGGGGTGGGTGCCGACTTGGTGCGTAAGGCTGTGGTGGCAGCGCTGCCCTCGGTGGTAGAGCTGCGCGATCCGCTGCCAAAGGCGCTGCGACAAAAGTACGACTTGGTGGAACTGGCTGTTGCGATCGCACATATCCACTTTCCACCCAGCACAGAAGACTTAGCGATCGCCCGTCGCCGCCTCGTCTTCGATGAATTCTTTTACCTGCAGCTTGGCTTACTTCGCCGCCGCGCCGCTCAGCAGCAGGAACAGACCAGCGTACAGATGGCCCCGACTGGGGAACTCATTGAAGCCTTTTACAACGTGCTCCCGTTCAAATTTACTGGAGCTCAGCAGCGAGTTGCCCAAGAGATTTTGAACGATTTGCAGTCTACAGCGCCTATGAATCGTCTGGTGCAAGGAGATGTGGGTTCCGGTAAGACGGTCGTTGCTGTTGTCGGCATTTTGGCCGCGATTCAGTCTGGCTATCAGGCTGCCCTGATGGCTCCCACAGAAGTTTTGGCCGAGCAGCACTACCGCAAGCTCGTGGAATGGTTCAACCTGTTGCACCTACCGGTAGAGCTACTCACCGGCTCGACCAAAGCCGCCAAGCGCAGACAGATTCACAAAGAGCTAATGACCGGTGAGTTGCCCGTGCTAGTGGGTACTCACGCTCTAATCGAAGACCCTGTGAAGTTTAGTAATTTGGGCCTAGTCGCTATCGATGAGCAGCATCGGTTTGGCGTCGCGCAGCGGGCCCGCCTGCAGCAAAAAGGCGACAACCCTCACGTACTGACCCTGACGGCGACGCCGATTCCTCGCACCTTGGCACTGACGATTCACGGCGATCTAGACGTCAGTCAAATCGACGAGTTGCCCCCTGGCAGAAAAGCCATTCAGACGACGGTGCTCGGTGGGCGTGAGCGGGCCGATGCCTATGACCTGATCCGCCGGGAGATTGCCCAGGGCAGGCAGGTATACATTGTGCTGCCCCTAGTCGAAGAATCGGAAAAGCTAGACCTGCGCTCGGCCATGGAAGAACATGCGCGGCTGCAGGAAACGATTTTTCCTGATTTTCAGGTCGGCTTGCTACATGGGCGCATGAGCTCAGCCGACAAAGATGCCGCCATTAGCGCCTTTCGCGACCAGGAAACGCAGATTTTGGTGTCGACGACGGTGGTCGAAGTGGGTGTCGATGTACCCAACGCCACAGTCATGCTGATTGAGCATGCCGAGCGATTTGGTCTGTCTCAGCTGCACCAGCTGCGGGGCCGGGTCGGGCGAGGGGGCGAGCAGTCTTTTTGCCTGCTGATGACTAATAGCAAAAGTGACGTGGCTCTGCAGCGGCTGCGGGTAATGGAGCAATCCCAAGACGGCTTCTTTATCTCTGAAATGGACATGCGCTTCCGTGGCCCTGGGCAAGTGCTCGGCACCCGCCAGTCTGGCCTGCCCGACTTTGCACTAGCTAGCCTCGTCGAAGATCAGGAAGTGCTCGAACTCGCCCGCACGGCTGCCACAAATTTGCTCGCGCAGGAAAGCCCTGAGGGCGACGGCCTTACTCGCTGGCCCCTGATGGAGAAAGAACTAGAGCGCCGATATAGGAAGCTAATGGGCGGCGCGATTTTGACCTAGCGGACAGTGTGAATCGATTTAGAAAACCCACGCGTTGAGTGGAATAAAGATGAACGTTCGGCTTCTGCTTCTTGAGTGAGTAGTTCTTTGTGTGTTTCACAGTAGCGGATCGCTTCGTGCACTGCTTCGATTCGACCAGTACCTACAACGACTTAGTTTTTCTACCAAATAGACTGAGGAGTAGTGCTGTGCCAACCATGCCTAGGCCTAGCGCAAAAGCAAGCCAGATACCGACGGGTAGGCTGATGGTCGTAAGGGTTAAAAAGGTGATGGGAACGAGGGTCGCGTTCTGAACGGAGAGAATGGCGATCGCAATCGCCAAAACAGCCGGAATTATTGCAATCAGAAGCTTCACCATAACCGTGCCTCCGCCTGAGCTGCGCGAACTTACCTGACTAGGATAATACGTTCTTGGCAGAGGCTACAGAATGCGCGCTGTGGAAGAGGTTGCAGAAGGCGGTTTAGGCCGCGATCGCAACACTACCACCCGCCTGCTCTAACCCTTTGCTCACCGGCTGTGCAGCCTGATTCTGAGTGACTTCGAGGTAGATGTGCTCTAGGCCGATGGCGTGGCGTGAGATGGAGTCGATGGGTAGGCCCGAAAAGCGATTGAGCAGTGTGGGTAGCTCTAGTAGCTCAGGTACCCAGAAGGCGAGGTCGTTGCCATAGCGGCGGGGAGTAAAGCCATAGGAGCGGGCCCGCGCGATCGCACCGGCCTCATCCTGCGTGTCAATGATGACAATTTCTTCTGCGGGGATGCGCTTTCGCAGGGTTTCCATGGTGCCCTCTGCCAAGAGACTGCCCTGCTTGATGACACCAATGCGATCGCACAGTCGCTCTACTTCATCTAGCAAGTGAGTGGTGAGCAGCACCGTCACCCCCTGCTGCTTTAGCGAGCGAATCAGCTCCCACACTTCGTAGCGTGCTTCGATATCTAAGCCTGTAGAGGGTTCATCTAGTACCACGAGCTTGGGCTGATGAATGATGGCGGCGGCTAGGCTGAGTCGCCGCTGCATGCCGCCGCTAAGGTTGCCGACGACGCTGTGGGTACGGTCCGATAAATTCACCGCCTCCAGGCAAGACGCCACGCGCTCGGCCATTTTTTGACTGCCTAGTCCGTAAATGCGCGCGATAAAAGACAGATTCTCTGCGCAGGTAAGACTCTGATACAGCAGATTTTGCTGTGGCATCACCCCCACCAGCAGCTTGGTCGCCTTAGAAACGGGCTCGCCGCTGACCAAAATTTCACCACTGTCTGGCTTGAGTAAGCCACAGAGCAAATTGAGCGCAGTGGTCTTGCCTGCTCCGTTTGGGCCAAGTAAGCCATAAACCTCACCCGGGTTTAGGCTTAGCGACAGCTGGTTGAGCGCCTGCCTGTCTCCAAACTGTTTTGAAAGGCGGGTGATTTTTAGCATAGAGTGTTGTAGCTTTTTGTTAAGTCAGGTTTTGGAGTCGAGCGGGGCCGTTGCGCAGGCAGGGGTAACCAGCTGAACAATCGAAGTTGATAGTTCAGAGCTATCATGCCCGAATATGGACAATTGTTAAGTGATGCTGGGCCAGTTCTCCTCAATGGCTCGTTTGCCTATGAACCGCATCACAAATGAGTAGGTATTTGCGTCACCGTAGGCTTTCTATCATTTAATAAAGCTCTCTCGCTAGAACTCTACGCCTGCCTGCGCCTTCACCCCCTGCTCCTTAAATGGATGCTTGACCAGAGTCATCTCGGTTACCAGGTCTGCTCGGTCTATCAGAGCCTGCGGTGCGCCTCGCCCGGTGAGAATCACGTGACTCATCTCGGGCTTTTCTGCTAGCCCTGCGAGCACTTGCTCTACAGAGAGATAGCCCAGCTTCAGGGCAATATTGACTTCATCAAGCAAAACGGTTTTGTAGGCTGGGTCGCGCAGGTAGGTGAGCGCTTTTTCCCAGGCTGCTTGGGCGGTTTGGATATCGCGATCGCGATCTTGCGTCTCCCAGGTAAAGCCTTCTCCCATCGCGTGAAATGCCAGCTGCTCTGGCCAGTGGCTGAGCGCTGCTTTCTCGGCAGGCTCCCAGCCCCCTTTTATAAACTGCACGATGGCCACTTTAAACCCGTGACCGAGCGATCGCAGCACAATCCCCAAAGCAGCCGTCGTTTTACCCTTCCCATTGCCCGTATTGACAATAATTAGGCCTTTCTCAACGTTCCTTTTGGCCAGTCGCTGTTCTTGAACTTCTTTGCGGCGCTCCATTTTGCGTTTGTACTGCGCTTCGCTGAGGCCTGCCTGCGTGGCTTCGTCGTCGAGCTGAGTCGCGGTTTGGTCGAGCGTGGTCTGGTCGAGTGCGGTGGGTTCAGAAGGAGCAGCCATAAAAACAAAAGCGCAAAAAACAAGGGAATCATCCCGGGGCGTCCTAATTCTATCTGACTGGTCCATCCCAGACGAAGCCCTCTGGAAGCTCTCTGGAAGTCCTCTGATATAGAGCAAAGTGTAATAATAATGAGTGGCCAAATGAACTCGCCGACGAGCGTTTCCATCGTTTGCGAGCCTAGGCCCCCTGTTTAGCACCTCTCACCCGTATGACCCTAAAGCGACTCGTTCTCTCTGTTTTGACACTGCTCGTGGCGCTGGTGATGGGGAATTCGCTCATTAGTAGTTTGAGCGAACCGCAGGTTGCAAACCAGCTACAGCTCTATCAAACCGATCTGCTGGTGCAGGCCAGCGAGTGGGAAGGTAGCGGCCTCCCAGAGACAGAAGTGCAGCAGTTCAGGCAGGCCGTCTTTGGCAAAGATGCCCTTGTCTCGGCCAGCGAGCAATACCAATCGGTCAGAGAAGACGCTGCAACCAGTTTGGCCAAGCTGGAAGAAAGATTGGCAAATCCGACAGACATAAGCGCCGAACAAGCTCAAGCGATCGCACTCAAGGCCCAGACGCAGCAGCAGCTAATCAATCAAATTGACTTGCGGCTAGGGCTTGTGCAGGTTCAGCAAAATGATGTTGCTGAAGCGCTGAGTACCTGGCAGACGGTTGGTAGTGAGACCGGAGAGAGTGCGGTTGTCGCGGCTGTGCTGGCTGATTTGTGGCGATCGCCGCCAGCTGTCCGCCCAGAGACCGAACTCGTTCTTGATCGAACGCTGCGGGGCTGGTTTCGCAACGTTGCGTTAGCCCGCCTCTACAGCGTTCAAGACAATGCTGAACAGCTTGAGAATATACAAAAGGTTCAGGCCGAGACGGCAGAGCGGACGCTGATTCAGCTGAGTGTGGTGGATATTTTGCCTGCGGTGGGCGGACTGTTGGGCACGGCGCTGCTGATTGCTTTGATTGGTCAGCGAGTGTTGAGGGGAAAGCAGGCGCTGCTGGCGATTGGCAATGCGCAGTGGTCGGTTCCTTGGGATTGGGAAGTGGTTTGGCTAGTTATCGTTGGGGGCTTCTTATTTATTGGTCAGCTAGCGTTACCGCTAGTGCTACAGCTGGGGCTCATGGTGGTGCAGCCAAGTAGCCTACAGGCTGCTTCTGGATTGTCTGCCTCGGAGCTATCTTCCTCAGGATTGGCAAGTGCAGGGCTCATCATTGGGCTGACCAGCCGCGGAAAAGCGCTGTATTCGCTGGTGTTTTATCTGCTCATGGCGGCGAGCACGCTGGGTGTTTTGTACTGGGCGATTAGGGACTATTTGCCGCTTTCAAAAGAGTGGTTTCGCTTCAATCTGTCGGGCAGGTGGCCTGTCTGGGGGTTTGGTGGCTACTTGGTAGCGCTGCCGCTGATGCTGGCTGTGTCTTTGCTCAATCAGCAGATTTGGCAGGGACAAGGTGGTAACAATCCGATTTTGCAGCTCGTGCTGGAGGAGCAAGACCCGATTGCGCTGGCGATGTTTTTATTTACTGCAGCGGTGGCAGCGCCGATTTTTGAGGAGATTTTGTTTCGGGGTTTTTTGCTGCCTTCTCTCACCCGGTATTTTTCCACTTGGGGAGCGATTGGCTTGAGCAGTCTGATTTTTGCTGTGGCGCACTTGAGCTTTTCGGAAGTGCTGCCGCTGGCGGTGCTCGGTGCGATATTGGGCTTTGTGTATGTGCGATCGCAGAACCTAATGACCTCTATCCTGCTCCACAGCACTTGGAATAGCATCACCATGGCAGGACTATTTTTGCTCGGAAGTGGTGGACTGTAGCGATCGCTTGTAACGCACCCTTTGGAGAAGCCGCTGCAATCTGGTATCTAACAGATTAAGCAGATTCAGATCGTCGACAAAACGCCTTGGGGGAAGATCGCGTGAATGCACTGATCAGTCTGAGCATTGGTGTGGGCTTGAGCACCTCTACAGGTTTTCGAGTTCTAGTGCCCTTTGCCTGCTTGAGTGCTGCTGCCCTATACGGTGGCTTTGCGCTACCGGCAGAGATGGTTTGGTTGGATTCCCTGCCCGTCTTTATTGGGTTGTTGGTAGCCACAGTGCTCGAAATAGCAGCCTTTTACGTACCCTGGGTAAACGATGTGCTCGATACCGTAGAATTTCCTGCTGCTGTAATCGCTGGGACGTATCTAACCGGGTCTTTTGCTGCTGATTTACCGACGCTGCTGCAGTGGAGCACGGCGCTGGCAGTCGGGGGTGGTGCAGCGGGAACGATTCAGGGCATGACAGGCATGACTCGACTAGCCACCAATAGTGCGACCGGTGGCTGTGCGAGCCCCGTGACGGCTAGCCTAGAGTGGATGAGTTCAGTAATGCTCTCGATTCTTTCGCTCACCTTACCGCTACTCGCGTTGGTGCTCGTGGTGATGGTTTTGCTATTTGCGCTGAGGCGACTTTCAAAACGTCCGAATGCGCTTTAACTAACGCAGGAAGCCTTTAGGTAGCTCAGCTATCACAAACGATTTAAGGCAGTCTAGTCATCATCGGATTGGGGTGGCCAACCGTCGTCTGTGGCTTCTCGGGAGACGGTGTCGTCTGTACCCGTGACCGCCGCTGCAGAAGCAGGCTCGGCGGCGACCATAGCCTCTGAGCGAGTAGGTGCTTTCGGTTCATCGACTGGCTTAGAGCTTACTACCGATTCAGGCGCAGTCGCGTTTGAACCGGCGGGTTCGGAGGTTGAAGCCTTGGTGGGTGAAGGTGCGGGGACAGCGCTAGCTGCAGATGGCTGTGGCTTAGCCGATGTCATCTTTTTTTTTACAGGCGTTGCGGGCATAGCTTCTAGTCCGAGCTGTTCACGTGCCTGTGCTAGGAGGTAAGCCGCGCCCTGACGGCCACTGTCTAGCAAGCTTTTGCCTTTATCTGCGACGCTGGTCGTGTCTCCTGCTGATGCTACAGAAGGGCTTCCCTGCTCATCGATCCAGGTCCGCAGGCTGTTCCCCGTTTTCACAGAGGCATCGCCAAACCAAGCTCCAAACACAAATACAGAGCAAATAATCAGCCAAATGAGCTGGGCGGATTCCTTCAGGATAGTGCCCGTGAGGTTGAGCGCAGTTTGGTAGGTTTCTGCCGTTTCATCAGAAAACAGGAGATCCCAGAGTTTTGAGGCTTGTAATTGAATGCGATCCATGACTTTAACGGCGGTAAGGGTTTTAACGGGTGATTGCGTTGATAGTTATGATACGGATAGCCGAGATACTGGAGTCATACTAATGGAATGATCATAGGCAATAGCCGATTGTAATTCGGTGTGCCTTTTGTCAGATATTAGCTATCCATCAGCCACCCCAGACCTTTTGCAAGACGGCATCGGGCTGAATGTCGGCGACATGTCCGGTGCTAGAAGTCACGCCCAAAAAGCGAGTCTCTTCGCCCTTGGCAGGAGGCAGCATTTCATCGGGCTTGTTTTTGCCAAAGAGCGCCAGAGTAAAGACCTTGAGGGCGGCTGCTAGCTGCATGACGTAGCTGTCGGGCGTGAGGACCAAATTGGCCCCTGCGATGATGGCAGCTGCCTGCCCCAGATTCTTGGCGGGGGCGACAAGCAGCTGTGTGTCAGCGGCCTTGAGCGCATTCACCTGCGCGGCGCTGTCGTCTGTTTGTAGCAGCACGATGGGCATGTCGGGTTGCTTGGCCCGAAAGTCTGTAATGAGGGTTTGCCAGCTACTAACTGGATACTGAGCCTGCTTGTCTGAGCGTCCGGTATCTTGCCCTGGGTAGAGCAATACGTAGCCGCTGTTGAGGTCAAGGCGATCGCGCAAATCATTGGCCCAGGCGATGTCTCCCTCTGGTACGTTGACCGCCAGCTCAGGGGTTGGGCTATCGATAGAAAGGGCATCTAACAAATCGTGGTAGCGCTCCGCTTGGTACTGCGCCTTGTCACGAGATTTGTCTGGGACGGTGGCCGTGTAGAGCCAGGCAGACCCTGTATTGCTGTAAGTGACTCGGGTTGGTACGCCGCTCAGCCATAGCAGCAAGCCCATCTGCCAGGTAATGTCGGTGGTAATGGCGACCTCATATTCTCGGTCGCGGACGAGCCCCAGCAAATTTGCCCAGTCTGATGGACTGTTTGCCGCTGAAAACGTGAAGGGAATCACCGTGTCGACGATCTTTGAAACTCGATAGGCAGCGGCTGCCTTGGGCTCAACGACAACACCAATGTCAGCGTTTGGGTAGGCCCGCTTGATGTCATCTAGGGCCGGAAAAAACAAAAGCTGATCACTGATGCCGCCAGGGACTAGGGCCAGTATGCGCATGCGGTTATAGTTGCGTATTTTTATCCGCTCATTATTTTAAGGGACACTGGGAAGCTTACGACCATTCCTCGGAAAGAAAACCAAAATCAGCTCAAAACAGTGTTCTATGTCACTTATTAGCTTGCTGGCCAGCTTGCTGGGGCAATACATTTTTGGCCTGGTTGATTTGTTCCGGGTGATACAAGCTAGCCAGACTGTAAGAAGATGTCAGACAGGGCATTTCATTCGGCTTGCTGATGGTTTTAGCGTGCCGGTGAAAGCCCAAGTCTTTACCTATGCGATGGTTCCAAATGCATTTACTTCTTCCTGCTGCGGGTGTAGGTCGCCGAATGGGCAGCGATCGCAACAAGCTGCTCATGCCCCTACTGGCCAAACCCATCTTGGCTTGGACCTTGCAAGCTGCTGGCCTCTCTGAGTCAATCGACTGGGTTGGCATCATCTGCCAACCGGTAGACCAGCCCGACATTGAGCAAATGCTAAAGGACTGTCAGCTACAAAAGCCAGTACAGTTCATCCAGGGCGGCAGCACTCGTCAGGCCTCTGTGTACAACGGGCTGCAAGCGCTGCCAGCCGATGCGACCCACGTTCTCATTCACGATGGTGCCCGCTGCTTGGCGACCCCAGCCCTGTTCGACCGCTGCGCGCAGGCAGTGCTGAAATACCCCGGCCTGATTGCGGCAGTCCCGGTGAAAGACACTATTAAGCAGGTAAATGACGAGCAGGTTATCACCCATACGCCAGATCGCTCTCAGCTCTGGGCTGCCCAGACCCCGCAAGGCTTTGAAGTCGCACTGCTGAAGCGATGCCATGCTCAGGGGCAGCAGGCAGGTTGGCAGGTGACAGATGATGCGGCCCTGCTAGAAAAGTGCGGCGTACCCGTACAAGTCGTAGAAGGAGAAGAGACGAATCTGAAGGTGACGACACCGGTTGATTTAGCGATCGCGCAGTTCATCTTGCAGCAGCGACTCAATCCAAGCTGATATGGCAAGCTGACACGACAAGTGCCCGCAATGTATTTTCCGATCCTGGAAAGACATATTGCGGGCACTACTTCGCGACAGACTTAGCTGAAGCAACTGAGTGCGAAAATATCCGAAGAAAACGGCTTACAGGTCGCCGCCTCGAAGCGCTAGCAAGAAGACAATGGCAGGGCCTGCAATGACCACCAGTGCCAGCATGGTAAGCTGAGCAATCAGTACAAAATCAATACTACTAACCGCAGAAAGAGCACTATCTAACAAAGCCTTTTATCCTCCGAACAGGTCTTATCGAATTACATGTCAGTAATTTCACTTCACAGCATTGTACCTGCTTGAGGGAGCCCAGGTTAAGCTTTGTTTACAAAATTCTAAGCTAAGGGATCCGTTTACTGGCAGGGTATTTCAGCGATTTTAGGCCGCTGCTACTCGCCGACTACGATGAAATGTGTATGGCGGATGGCTAATATCTGAAAGTTACCGATTAGACACTATGGCAACTTGGCAATGTGTTAAAAACTGCGGCGCCTGCTGTCAGCTAGATCCAGCAGACCGCCCCGATTTAAACGATTACTTATCGCCGGATGAGCTAGCCCTGTATATGAGCCTCGTCGGTGAAGATGGCTGGTGCATCAACTACGACAAAGCTAAACGCAACTGCCGTATCTATGACACGCGGCCAAACTTTTGTCGGGTACAGCCCGATACCTTTCAGCAGCTGTACGACATTGCCCCCGCCGACCTAAACGACTTTGCCATAGAGTGCTGCGAGCAGCAGATATCTGGCATCTACGGTAACAAAAGCCCTGAAATGGACCGGTTCTACAAGGCTGTAGGCATAGATAGCGTCGTCATCGAAATCACTGGCGAGGCAGACCCCGCCGAAACGTAGTGGCGAATGGCTTGCAGACCCGATTATTTGTCTGATGTGGCAACTGTCACAGATAATGAAAGCAATCTGAAACCAGCACAACTGTGACCTCTTCTGACCCTACTGCGCCCGATTTAGATTCTTTGGAGCTAGAGGCATCGGAAAAGGTGACCCTTGTTCAGGCTGACCATGCTGATGGTCCGGCGATCGCAAAAAAGAATGATCTGCAGGCTGGTGGCGGTGTTGCTGAGAATAAGGGCGGTTTTTGGGCTGTTTTCTTATCGACCTTTCTGACCATATTTTTGGCCGAGCTAGGGGATAAGACTCAGGTGACGACGCTGCTGATGAGCGCAGAATCGCAGGCTCCTGTCACGGTATTTTTGGGTGCGGGGTCGGCACTGGTAGCGACGAGCTTGATAGGTGTGTTGCTAGGTCAGTGGATTGCCAAGCGAGTCTCTGAGGAGACCCTGGATATCTGCGCGGGGATTTTGCTGCTGCTGATTACGATTGGACTAGTCGCAGATATTGTCGGGCAAGGGTAGCGATGGATTTACAGCTATTTCTAGTGAGCTTCGTGGCGGTGTTTGTTTCTGAGCTAGGAGACAAAAGTCAGCTGGCTGCGATCGCTCTCGGTGGATCTTCTCCCTCTCCCAAAGCTGTCTTTTTCGGCACGGCTAGCGCCCTTTTGCTGGCCTCTTTGATCAGCGTTTTGCTCGGCGGCAGCACTGCCCTCATCTTTCCAGAAAAACTGATAAAGGGCATTGCCGCCATTGGCTTTGGCCTACTGTCTGTGCGGTTATTGTGGCCAGAGCGTGAAATTGAATAGAGGGCTCACTGATGAGTGTTGTTCAGAAAACATGACGCCATCAAATTTGCCTTGCCCTTGATTTAAGACCCTGACATAGAAAAACACCCGATACAGCTCAGCTAAAGGTGGGTCTGTACCGGGTGCTTTGGTTTTATGAAAGAGAGCGTGTTTGCAGGGGCTCAAGCGGTTTGCCCAGAGATATCGCGGTAGCAAAGGCGCATCATAAAGCCAGCACCGACCAGCTTGAGGACTTCGAGTGCCCAGTAAGCCAAGTGCATGAGCGGCATCGCCTGTGGCATGGGCTCGTAGATATTGCCGCTGAGGTTGAGGCCGAGGGCACTCATGTGGGGGGTGAGCAGGTAGGTGTAGGTGAGTGCGATCGCAAACAGCAAACTGCCCAGTAGCAGAGCCCACCGGCTACGGGCACCACTAACCGTTACCTCGAATGGGCTGCGACGCTGTCTGAGCACCAGCAATCCTGTCAGGACCGTCGCTGCGCACAGCAGCTCCACCCGATTAAACAGCCAGAAAAGACTGTAGCCACTGCTAGCAAAGCTAGGGTCATTCATCATGCCAGATTCGTACATCATCGGCATGAACAAAAAGTCTAAAAGAACGCTGCTGCTGAGCCAAAAAGTGACGATAAGTAGCACAAAGGCCGTCCAGTTAAACCGGCCCCAAGATCGGTCAAAAGAGAGATTAGAGGTATTGGCCATGTCGGCACTCCTAGGCTGAAAGGATGATGGATATCTTGTCTCCACCTTAGCTAAGCTGCCCAGCTTTACCCGTGAATATTTCTTTCAGGCAAACTAATCAGCGCAACGCAAGTTTTGTTTTCTAAACATTGCTTAAACTACCGATTATGCTGCTGACGCCTTACAGTAGTAAAAATGCACTACTCAATCATTTCTTTTTTGACTTTAGCGATCCTCAATACATGAGTCAGCAAGACAAGGCAGCGCCGCGGTTCTAGTAAAGGAACACAACAATTGAAAACTATTAACGATGCATTAGAAACGACTCTTTCAGATTCTGCGCTGTGTGAGTAAAGCTAGGATGAGGTCCCTAGAAGCAAAGCAGAGAGAAAAATAAGCGTTTAGGCAGAGCAAAGCTTTGTCGGCAGTATTGGTTGGCAGATAGTCTGTTTTTTCTATGTCACTTTAGTGCGAATTGTTTTATTTGCTACCCACGTAGGCAGCTACGAATAAAATTGATGTATAGCTTCGTCGAGTTGCTGAGGGTAGCCCTGAAAGTTGAAACCTCGGTTCAAATAAAGCAACTCGATTTGCAGGTGTCTGTATGCATTTTGTCTGCATTAGTGCATTAGAGCGCTTGCTACGTAAGCAGCTGTCTTGATGGGTGATGCTATGCAAAATTCGATGGGTCAAATTGGCCGACAGTGGCTGACGATGGTGGCGGTTGTAATGGCGATCGCTGTCAATGCCCTCTCTAACTTTTTCCCGCCTGCGGGGCAAAACATCGGTCAAATTTCGAATACGACGTTCTCCGATGTTTTGATCACGCCTGCGGGGTACGCGTTTGCTATTTGGGGGCTGATTTACATCGGCCTGATTGCGTTTAGCCTGTATCAGGCACTGCCCGCTCAGCGTCAGCAAGCAGACATCGCCCAGGCTGCGCAGTGGCTGATTGGTGCCTGCCTGCTGCAGATGGTGTGGGTGTATGTTTTTCTGCTGTCGCTCTTTTGGCTGTCGGTGGTGCTGATGTTTGGCATTTTGTTTTGCCTGGCCAATGCCTACCTGAGGACGCGTGCCGATACGGTGATCCCTAGGCGGAAAAATCGCTGGCTCTTTCAGTCCCCCTTCAGCGTTTATTTTGGCTGGATTACGGTGGCAGCAGTAGTAAACGTGGCGTCCGCGCTGACCGTGACGGTCCAGGCTGGTAGTTCGGCGCTGTCGACGGGCGCGATCGCTTGGACTATCGTAATGATGACCGTAAGCGCTGGCCTTGCCGCGACCGTAGCCCTCCGGTACGACGATGCGGCATTTCCGATGGTGGCCGTTTGGGCGCTGTGTGCGATCGCGGTTCGTCAGTCTGCGGTGGTGCCGATTGCCTTTGTGGGCATTGCCCTATCGGTCGGGTTAGTGTGCATCATCGTGCGGGTGCAAGGAGTGGCTAGGCGTTCGCGCCGTGAACCGTCTTCACCCACTTGAGCTGCTTGGGTCGCACCGAAATTCGCATGGCCATGGTGCCGATGACAACCAGCCAGTGGAGCATGTAGGCAGAGCCGCGCAAGGTTTGTATCGCCGCTTTGCCCACCGACATTTCTTCTGCTTGGCGCAGCGTAGTAAACATGCCGATGCAAGACATCATCACTGCCATGGTCGTCATTGGGCCAAAGACGGGCAGCTGACCGCGAATGAGAGAAATGATGAGGTCGGGCAGAGCAACGACGGGCAGCATGTACTGAATCATCCAAAAGCCCGCCATATCGATGGACTTTTGCCAGCCGAGGCGATTTTTGGCGAGCTGGCGCCAGTAGTCTAGGTAGCGCTGAAAGCCCCCTTCTGCCCACCGATTGCGCTGGTGCCAAAGGGCGATCGCACTGGTCACCCCCTCTTCTCCCACCGCCGGAGCAAACAGCAGGCCAATATCCCACTGCTGCAGGTGTAGCTGAATCGTCAGGTCCAAGTCGTCTGTAATCGTCTCTTCGTTCCAGCCGCCACACTGAGCGATCGCGCTACGACGGACAAACTGACCATTGCCCCTCAGCTCACCAATGCCGCCAATGGCAATACGCCGCTCTTGCATATAGCAGTCTAGGGCCATCTCTGCTTTTTGCCCCCGCGTCCAAAAGTTTGTACGGTCGTTGGCGATCGCTTTGCGCACTTGCACAGCGCCCGTTTTCCCACCGCCCTGCTCAGCGTCGAACATCGGCACGACGTGTCGTAGCAAGTCTTTTGAAACCTGCGCATCCGCATCAAAAACGGCCAATATCTCTCCTTTTGTTTGCGGCCACACCAGATTAAGCGCGCCGGACTTGCCACCAGTAGCCTCTGGCCCCCGGTGGATGACGTTGAGATTGTCGTGACGCCTGGCAAGTGAGTCGAGAATGTGAGGAGTCGTGTCTGTGCTGTAATCGTCGATGATCCACAGGTCGTAGCAGTCTTGGGGGTAGTCAATGGTGAGCAGCGACTGGACCAGTCTGCCAATAACCTGCTCCTCGTTTTTTGCCGCGACGAGCAGAGAGATGTGAGGGTAGGTCGGTGGCGCTGTGACCTGTAAAGTCGAAGCGGTTTGCTGCACCGAAGGCAGAGCCTCTGGCGGTGATTTCGGCTTTGCCAAAATCACCCGCAGGGCGTGAATGCTCATCACTCCTGTGAGCATGAGCACTAGCGCATGCCCCCACTGCACGCTGTGCAAAAAAGCCGTCACTAGCCATAGCAGGCTTAGTGCGATCGCGGCTTTTAGTCGCCGACCTTCATACCCTTCAAATAGATCCCCATCAAAGCCGAATTCATCCTCGAAGCTCAACTCAGGCTCAACCGGCTCAACGAAATCTGCCATGTGTCGTTTTGTATAGATCCCTTAACAATTCCTTTCAATTTAACCATAACCTCTTGTGGTGCTCTCGATACAGCTTTGGCCAAGGGCGACGGACGGCGCATGAGCAACTTGACTAACGGGCGGGCATTCTAGGGCGAGGATATTTGCTGATGTGGCATTTCTCTCTCAAGGCATTTCTCTATTTGTACGTCTACTGCAGCCCATGTCTCTTCAATCGATTAAGCCTGCTACTAAGCCAGAAGCCAGCGTATATTTGCCCTACTACCAGGGGAAAAAACGAAACGCGTTGCCCTATGCCATCGGGCTGTACAAACAGGGCAACATCGAAGGCGAGCGTAAAATTGAGGGGTCGGGGAGCATTCCATTTTTGGCAACTTGGAATGTGTCTATGCTGCCTGCAGATCTCACTCGCTGCCGCATGCAGTTTGATGGCGATGCAGAGCTAACCTACGAGATTACGATGGCGACCTTTGAGTTCGTCGATTTTTTGATTAGCGTTGTCGTGGCGATGAACCAAAACAAGGAGCCTGACTTCGACAAAGCGTTCTACCGGAAGCTGCTGAGAATTGACGAATAAGTGTGTTTTCTGAACGCGTCTGGTTTAAATCAGCGCTGACAACCTAAAAGATGCCAATTGATGTAGATGGCTGTCTGCTCTCAAATGTGATGGAGCGCAGGCAGCTTTTTTGATTTTTTTGTTACGGCTTGTAAGCGAACGTGTCAGAATAATTGGAAGGATAAGACACAAGCCGAAGGCAACGTTCTCACCCAGGGGAGATGGCCGGCGCGACAAGTCGAAAGGAGTGAAGGCGTGACTCAGTCATTAGGCCGACAACCCAAGCATTTACTCATTGGGTCGGTTGAAGCATATAGCGGTAAGTCTGCCACAGTGTTGGGGCTGGCAATGCAGCTGCGATCGCAGGGCTTAGATATTGCCTATGCCAAGCCAATTGGCACCTGCCCGAGCGAAAGCACCGACAACCTCGACGAGGACGTTCGCTTCATTTCTCAAACCTTAAGCCTGACAGATGATCGTGTCAGGCCAACGCTGTTTGTGCTCGATGAAGACACGATTCAGCAGCAGCTTTCAAAAGAGAAGCTCATCTATCGCTCAGAGGTTGAAGGCGTTTTGGAGAGTAAAGGAGAAGATATTTTGCTCATTGAAGGACCTGGAAACTTAGAAGAAGGGTCGCTATTCGGGCTATCGCTACCGGATATGGCTCAGATGAGTGAAGCTGCAGTTATTTTGGTAGCGCGCTATCACTCTGCCTTGGTGGTAGATAAGCTGCTCGCCGCTAAGCAAAAGCTGGGCGATAAGCTGCTAGGTGTCGTGATAAATGATGTTCCAGAGGATCTGATGCCAATGGCACAGTCTGCTGTGCGCGAGTGCCTTGAGCGCCACGAGATCAGGGTGTTTGGCATTTTGCCGCGGACAGCCATCATGCGCAGTGTCAGTGTCGAAGCGCTTGTGCATCATCTAAAGGCGGACATTCTCAATACGCCAGAGCGCATCGACCAGATGATGGTCGAGGAAATTTCTATTGGTGCGATGAATGCCAATTCTGCACTGCGCTACTTCAACCGGGCTCACAACATGGTGGTGGTGACGGGGGGCGATCGCTTTGATATTCAGATGGCTGCGTTAGAAAGCTCTACCCAGTGCCTGGTGCTAACCGGCAGACTAGCGCCTCGTAAAGATATTTTGGACCGGGCAAACGATGTTGAAGTGCCCATCCTATCTGTGGATTTGGATACGCTGACAACGGTCGAAATGATTGAGCAAGCCTTTGATCAGGTGAGGCTACACGAGCCGATCAAAGTAGAGTGCATTGGCCACCTGATGGAGCAGCACTTTGATACAGAGCGAGTCATGGAGGCGTTGGGGCTAAGCCCAGCGATGACGGCGTAGGTCAGTCAGTTTGGGTCAGTCGAGTTATCTTGGCTTAGTTGAGCGTTTTGACGTGCGTAGGTTAGGTGACGTAGGTAATTTTTCAGCGGTTTGGTAAGATTGCATAATCGTTCATCTCCTGATCTTCTCGTTCCCCGAGGTAGCCATTGAGTCAGTCCGTCGAAAATCCACTCGAATCTGTTAAGGTAGACGACTTTTTACAAGAGCTGGCCACTATTCAGCAGTCTGGTTCAAAGCGCATTGCTATCTTGGGATCGCGCCATGTTCCGATTACCCATCAGCGCCTTATTGAGCTGATGAGCTACGCCCTTGTCTTAGGAGGTAATCGCCTCATTACCTCTGGCGCGGCCGGTACGAACTCTGCCGCCATCCGAGGGGCCATGAAGGCCGACCCCAATCTTTTGACCGTAATTTTGCCGCAGAGCTTGAAAAAACAGCCTCGCGAGTCTCGCGAACAGCTGGAGCTAGTGACAAATCTGGTAGAAAATTCAGCTAATGACATGCTGCCGCTGGCAGATGCAAGCTCCATGTGCAATCAGGAAATTATTGGCCGGTGCCAGCAGCTGATTTGTTTTGCCTTTCACGATAGTAAGACGCTGCTGAAAACCTGTCAGGACGCGGAAGAACAGCGAAAAATTGTGACGTTGTTCTACTTCGACTAAGCCGGTGTGTTCGACTTTGCCAGGTGACTTTTGTTTAGCTTTCTAGCTGCTCTTTGACTCTCTAATTGCGTTCTCCGTGGATATTTTCTACTCGCTACCGTTTGTTTCTCCGAGTAATGTTTTGCTGTGCAGTATCGTCGCTGCCGCAGCGTTGATTTATTTTCCTTATTTGTTAGTGGCAGCTGGGCGGTTTCAGGTGGGCTATGAGATGGGCGCGCCGCGAGGCATGTTCGATAAGCTGCCGGAGTACGCTCAGCGAGCAACCTGGGCCCATCAAAATTCTTGGGAGTCTTTTGCGCTGTATGCGCCGGCGGCGTTGATGGCCTTTGTGGTAGCGGTTCCGGCTGAGCAGGTATTGGGTACAGCCGTTGTTTATTTGGTGTCGCGTGTTAGCTATTCGCTGTTTTATGTTTTGAATGTGCCTGTTTTGCGATCGCTCTCTTGGGCAGTCAGTATTAGTAGCATTGTGTCTTTATTTGTCGCTAGCTGCCAGTCTGCGCTGGTATAAGGGCTCATACATGGTGATGTTCGCGCAATCTTTACCAAATCCTTGAAATTTGCCTTGCTACGGCTGTTGCTCTCAGTCGCTATCTATCGTTATCATCAAGCCTGACTATGCATGGTCGCTTGACCTTAATAACTTTGACCCTAGGACCCCTATGGCTTCCAGTTCTTCCTTTGACGTAGTGAGTGACTTTGATCGTCAGGAGTTGGTGAACACTCTCGATCAGGCCCGGCGCGAAATCAAGAGTCGCTACGACTTAAAAGACACTAAAACATCGCTAGAGCTCAAGGAAAATAGCATAGATGTCGAGACCGACAGCGACATGACCCTAAGGGCTGTGCACACCCTGATCCAGACCAAAGCTGCCAAGCGCAACTTGTCGATGAAGATTTTTGAATTTGGAGAGATTGAATCTTCTAGCGGAAGCCGGGTTCGGCAAGAAATTAAGCTGAAGAAAGGCATCGAAAAAGAAGAGGCAAAAAAGATCTCCAAGCTGATAAAAGACAACTTGAAGAAAGTGCAGGCGTCTATTCAGGGCGATGCTGTCCGCATCTCTGCTAAGAGCAAAGACGACCTGCAAGAAGCAATGCGACTGATTAAAGAACAAGACTGGCCCATGGCGTTGCAGTTCAATAATTATCGGTAGTGTTTTTCAATGGAGACTTTTGGCTGTTGCGGGCCGACTTGAGTTTGAGCGGAGCTGTTTGTTTTGCGGGCTGCAATGGTCTGCGCTCAGTGATTCAGCCTCTGTGATTGACTAAGAAGAAACTCTCGAATAGCTGGGTCTTCTGTCAGTCCGATTGCTTGAGTGTAGGCCTCTGTTGCCTGCGCGAATTGACCTGACTGCCTGAGTAAATCGGCTCTGAGTGCCCAATAGGGCTGATGATTTCGAATAGTTTGGCTAGGCAATGTGTCGAGTAGCTCAAGGCTGTATGTTGGTCCATTGATATGAGCAATTGCAGCGGCTTTCCCTAAAAAAGCACCAGTCGTTGGGGATAACTGCAACAGGCCTTCATAAAGCTGAGCTAAGCTTTGCCAATCTGTAGCTTGAGTGATAGCTCTCCGGGCATGTGTGGATTGGATAGCTGCTTCGATCTGAAAACGACCAACGGTTTGCTTTAGTGACGCCTGCTTGAGAATGTGTTCGGCTTCTTCAATAAGAGCAGCTGACCAGAGTGCTGTATTTTGCTCAGAGAGCGGTACGTAGGCTCCATTCCTCGTGCGACGAGCAGCCCGCCTAGATTCGCAGTACAGCATGAGTGCAAGTAGTCCCTTTGGCTCTGCGAGGTCTGGCATGAGCTGACAGCATAGTCTGGCAAGCCAAACGGCTTCCTGGGTGAGATTGGAATGCCTCAAATCGCTGCCTGAGTTGGTGGTGACTAGCTCGCTGTCCCAACCCGCACTGTAAGCGGCGTAGATGGCTTGCAGCACGGCTTGCGATCGCGCTTCTAAGACATTTTCGCCAGGTAATTCAAACGGGATCTTAGCGTCTCGTATTTTTGCCTTTGCCCTGACCAACCTTTGACCCATTGTGGTGGGTGCCACTAAAAAAGTAGAGGCAATTTGAGCGGCACTTAGACCTAAAACAGTCTGTAGCATGAGCGGCGTATGCAACTTGTCGTCAATGGCAGGATGGGCGCAAATAAAGAGCAGCTTTAGCCGCTCATCCGGAAAAACCAGGTCGCTTTCGTTGAGCGTAGTGGGTGTGCTGTAGCCTTCTAGATTGAGTAAAGCGAGTGCCTTTGTTTGGGTTTGACTGCGCCGGGCCATGTCGATAAGCCGTCGCCGCGCGGTGACGAGCAGCCAGGCTTCAGGATTATCTGGCACGCCTCGGGTCGGCCAGTTTTGGAGGGCTTTGAGAAAGGCATCTCCTAGGGCATCTTCAGCTGCAGTAATATCTTTTTGTCGAACGGCTAGGTAGGCGACAAGTCGCCCGTAAGCATTCCGTGCGATGAGAGCTGCGGCTGAAGATGTATCCATGTTTGTTTGTGACCTGATGTTGAGGTAGCTTATGGTTGCTGCGGTGCGGTTTTTTGCCAGGCTGGCAGGCTGTCTATACGGGCGTACCAGTCTCGAATGTGAGGATAGTTCTCTAGGGGGAACTGGCAGGGGACAGCGTAGGTGAGGTCGCTAGCGACAGAGAAGTCAGCGATAGTAAGGGTGTCATTTACCAGGTAGGCATGCTGCGCCAGATGCGCGTTGAGAATGCTGGCTTCTCTATGAAAGATTTCGAGGGCATGTTGAACAACTTGAGGATCAGGATCTCCCAGGTTTAGAACTTGTTTGACGAAACGCTCGAATTGCAGCGGCTGTGTGCCTCTAGAAAAGTGAGCCATTTCCCAGCACTGCCAGCTGGTGACACTGGCCCGTGACTGTGGGTCATCTGGCCAGAGTGAGGTAGGGTTTTTGCTAGCAAGGTATTGTGCGATCGCGTTCGATTCCCACAGTACAAAATCACCATCTTGGAGAACAGGAATACGGCCAGCTGGGTTGAGCGCTAAAAAATCATCGGTTCTTTGCTTGCCTGCTTGGAGATCGACGAGTTCATATTCAACGGGGAGTTCGAGGTGAAACGCGATCGCCTGGGCGCGGCGAGAGTTGTTAGAAGGGGGAAAGTAATAAAGTTTCATTGCTTGCGTGAGGTGTTTACAGCAGATGGATCTAGTTGTTTGTGACAATTGGGCGGACTTCAACGGCGCAATGGGCGGCGCCTGGGCAACGCGCTGCCCATTCAAGGGCAGCATCCAAGTTATTCACAGTGATGATAAAAAATCCACCCAGCTGCTCTTTGGTATCCGCAAAAGGGCCATCTTGAACCTGGCGCTGTCCGTTTTTAATGCGAATAGTTGTACTGGTATGGCTGGGCTGCAAGGCCTGCCCGCCCGTTAAAACGCCTGCTTTGCTAAGTGCTTCAGAATATGCCTGATAGGCTGGCATGGCCTGCTCGCGGTTGGCAAAATCTTCTGCGGTTTCGTATACCAGAACGGCGTATTGCATAGGTTTTCTTGGTGACTACAGTGCGTGCAGCAAACTGAACTATTCTGAAGTAGCTTTTGTTTGCCTTACTGTAGTGACGCATGAGTAGAACCCATTTCGACAGATTAGCTGATTTAATTTTTGAGTTTAGTTTTTAAGACTGTTCGGCTCGAAGTTTCCAATGTAAAACGCCGTGACGTCACTGAGTATCTCTGTGGAGCTTCAGCATAATGCTTTAAATATCTAGAGACATCCACCTCGCCTGTGGGCTATAGCCCAGCTTGCTGTACAGGCTGATTGCAGACGTATTGTTTTCAAAGACTTGCAGGCTTATTTGCCCGTAGCCTTGCTGCTTAGCCCAGCGGTGGGCATGCTGCATGAGGGCGGTGCCGAGCCCTTTGCGGCGGTGGGCCTTATCGACATATAGCAAAAAAGTGTAGGCCTGCCTGTGGCCGTTGCGCTGGTCGATGGCTTCACCTAGCCACAGGCAGCCCACGGGCTCATGGCGTTGCAGGCCGGGAAGGGCGTGGGCGATCGCAGCTTCTGGACCAATCAACCACCACAGTTTTGACTCGGCGTTGAAGTGACGGCTGACGGTGTCGGCCAGGTGACTGCTCGTTTCAGAGGCGCCGAGGTCCCGGTAAGCCCGTCGCATAAACTTAACGAGGCGGGCCCGATCTAAGGTGGAGCCCGCCTCAAGGCGATAGTTTGGGATGGGGAATGGCTCAGCCATCAGTTTGCCTACTGCTTGCCTGATTGATTTACATGCTTGATATCGGCGTAGAGGGCATTGGCAGCGCAGAAACCGGTTCTTCGATAGGGGCTGGTGCCATCATATCGCTCGGCAGAAAGATGCGAGCGCTCGTGGCCAGTAAGGCAAGCCCGAAAATAAGCACAATAAAGAGCGGTGCGATGTATTGGCGAAAGAAACCCATGGCTATGCGACTTTTAGTGAAGTTATGTAAAACGCTCCTTATATCTTAGCGGGATTGGTCGCCTTAGCGAGATTTCTACGGTCCTCATTACACCGAAGAAAAATCCTAGAGTTTGTCAATTCTAGGAGCCTAGCTCGGACAAACTCTAGGATAAGGATGGTGAGGAGAGAAGGTTAGTAGATGCAATGACTTTTAGCGAACAATGCCCTTGTTACGGATATCTAGGCCTGTGAGGCGGGCTTGTTGCACATTGTCGACGGCTTTGGTCTGACGCTCAAGAAACGCTAGGCGAGTTGCTTGAATATCTTCAACGGCTTTGGTTTGTGTATTTAGGTGCTCTAGGCGAACTTTTTGGATGTTGTCGATAGCCTTGGTCTGTGTGTC
>JBCBIK010000042.1:0-30068 GCA_038524545.1 Cyanobacteria bacterium J06623_4
TAGAGTTTTCAAACAAACAACAATTATCGCCAAGCTGGGAGTGAAGTGTCAACAATAAAAGTTGACGCTCTGCTAACATCAGCTCAATCATTGATGCTTTTCAGTAGACCTTCCTGAGGGGTCACAGCCCCCCTACGCAAAATGGTTGGCTATGATGTAGAAAAGAAAACATTAGTTTCCGTATTCTTGTCGATTTTTTAATTGATGTTGCGGTGATCGCTAACTATTTGCGTCCTGTTTGTCATTTGCCCTCAGCTATTTGCCCCCTACTGTCTTGACAGACTTGTGCTTGAGGCCGCTAGTTACTGCCATCGGATGTAGGTGCGATCGCACCGCTTATCAAGCCTTTCTTTAATAAGAACTCCTTTAATTAAGGTCACTTCTAACCAGCCAGTTCCCTTTGATTTTCCGAGCTAGGCCTTTTTCGTGTACGCGATAGACCTATCCACATCTCACAAGGGTTTGCAAGACATCTACCGTAATTACTAAGCAGAGGACATTCAGAATGAGCTTATATGCAGAGCTACATCGACATTTAGGCGGATCCGTTGTTCCTCGGGTCCTGTGGCGATATTTTGAGCGCAATCGCCCCGATCTATCTGACCCGTTTGAAAACTATCAGGCCTTTGAGCAGTTTTACACGCAGCCCAAAGACACCCTCGAAGAGTATTTGAAGCTGCACACCCTAGTAGAAAGCGTTCAAACCAAAGAGGCGCTACCTTACTTTATTTACCGTCTGATTCGCGGGGCCTATATTTTTGAGAATTTGGCCTATTTGGAGCTGCGGTATACCCCTTACTACCGCACCGGGCACGCCCTCAGCACAGTTCAGCGCATTGATGAGATGGCTGAAATTATTGAAGTTGTGGGCCGGGCTAGCCAGCAGAGCGAATATCCAGTAGTGACAAAGCAGATTCTCTGTATGCACTCGCGCTTGCCCTACGAAATCAATCGAGCAACCTTGGAACTCGCTGCTCAATATCCTGAGTATGTGTGTGGCATCGATATTGCCGGTGGAGATGCGGCCTACAACCTTGATGAGCTAAAGCAGCTGTATTCTCAGGCGCAAAATTTGGGCCTGAAGACGACGGGTCATCTGTATGAGACGAAGGACGGCTGCTACCCTGAGCTGCTGCCATACCTGATGCGAATTGGCCATGGCATTCAGATTCCGCTGCGCTATCCTGAGCTGCTCAAAGAGGTCGCAGCGCGCGGACAATGCCTAGAGGTCTGCCCGACGACCTATCTGCAGACGGGCACGCTGGAAGAGATTAGTCAGCTCAAGACGGTATTCAATCGCTGCTTCGACGCGGGGGTTGATATCGCTATCTGTACTGATAATGCTGGCTTGCACAACGTGCGGCTGCCCTTTGAATACGAAAACCTGCTGACCCATGATGTGATTGGTTTTGATGGGCTCAGAGCTTGTCAGGCAGCAGCCTTTCGCCATGCTTTTGCTTGGCCGCATCCTGAGCAGCCCGCATCTTTGATTTCTGGCTTGCTCAATCAGCGCTTGGGTTACCGAGAAGGTGCAACCGCGATGAATCGGTAGGGTTGAATCGACGGGCGTGAAATTGGCAGGGATAAACCGGCAGCGTACTTGAGCGTGATGCAGATAGTGCGCTGCTGATGGTTTAGTTGCTTTCTGCTGTGTCGTCTATGCGGCCTAGAATTTTGTCTTGGAAGGTGCTGTCTTGGCTGGCTAGGCCTAGTATCTGCATGTATTCTGGCAGCGTGAGCCCGGTGCTTTCGATGATGGTGACGGCCTCTGCTTCGATGGAGCGCTCTATTTTGAGGGCTTCGGCAGTGGTTTCGGCGGCGGGCAGTTCGGGTTCGCGATCGCTCAACAGTTGCAGAATCTGCATGTAGGCCTGGGCAAACTGATCGACCTTTTCTGCGGCAATATCGGCGCTGTCGGTAATTGCCTGGACGCTCTCTGTGCCTTCTGCACGGATTTCTGCCATGTTCTGGACTGCTGCTGAATTTTGGGCTGGTGTGGGTATGCTGGCTGCTAAGCTGCCGCCGGGGATGCCGGTGACACTGAAGAGCACAACGCCAAAGAGGATTGCAAAAGACACTGCATGGCGCTGCAGGTTACGCTTCCAAGAGAAAAACATTCTGTTAAGACTGCCAATATCCGACATGGTGGTGATTAGACTGATTACAATGATTACTAAGCATAATTACAGATAGATGCCCATGTCAGCTTCTCAAGCTTCACAGACCGGTCGCCACCAGAAAAGCCCTTCTATCGACGAGGCGGAGAGCAGTCTGTCAAAGCGAGAGCTGCAAATCGTAGAACTCATTGCTGCCGGGCTGACGAATCAAGAAATTTCAGAGCGGTTAGAAATTAGCAAGCGCACGGTTGATAACCATGTGAGCAACGTGCTCAATAAGACCGCGACAGGCAACCGAGTTGCGCTAGTGCGCTGGGCACTTCAGTCAGGCAAGGTGTGTATTGATGAGCTGAACTGTTGCCATTTGCCCGAAGGGTCACTGCAGGCATAGCTGCCAGCAACGGGTTCAAAAGTGACCTGCGGCTAGGATTTGTTTCCTATCGGTTCCTTGCAGCGTTAAACTTTTTGAGCGTTAACTTTTCGGGCGCCTAACCTATTTCCGTTTATGAGCAGCATCCAAGCTATTCGCGGCACGCGCGATATTTTGCCATCTGAGTCTCCTATGTGGGAGAAGATTGAAGGCTTAGCGCGTCATGTTTTGGCACAGTCGGCCTATCGCGAAATTCGAACGCCCATTTTTGAAAAGACAGAGCTGTTTGCTCGGGGCATTGGCGAAGCAACCGATGCGGTTGGCAAGGAGATGTATAGCTTTGAGGATCGGGGCGGGCGCTCCATTGCGCTGCGTCCTGAGATTACGGCAGGGCTAGTGCGGGCGTTTATTCAAAACAACCTATACGCTCAGGGCGGTGTGCAGCGGCTGTGGCATATAGGACCGGCATTTCGCTATGAGCGGCCTCAGGCGGGTAGGCAGCGGCAGTTTCACCAGCTCGATGTGGAAGTATTGGGTAGCCGAGATGCCAGGGCTGACGCAGAGATTATTGCGATCGCAACCCAAATCCTCAATGCCCTAGGCCTCACCGCCCTCACCCTAGACCTCAACTCGGTCGGCAGTGGCGAAGACCGACAGGCCTACCGCGACGCGCTGGTGGCTTACTTCACTCCCTACAAAAATGACCTAGACGCCGACTCTCAAGATCGCCTCACGCGCAATCCGCTACGTATCCTCGATAGTAAAGACAAGCGAACCCAGGAGATCGTAACCGATGCGCCTAGCCTACTGGACTATTTGAGCGATGATTCGCAGCGGCATTTCGACGCGGTTCAGCAATACCTCACCAACATTGGTCTGACTTTTAATATCAACCCGCGCTTAGTCAGAGGGTTGGACTACTACACCCACACGGCTTTCGAGATTCAGTCGTCGGACTTGGGGGCGCAGGCAACGGTCTGTGGTGGTGGCCGCTACGATGGGTTGGTCGCTCAGCTGGGCGGCCCAGATACGCCCGCGATTGGGTTTGGGATGGGCCTGGAGCGGTTGATTATTTTGCTGGAGCAGATGGGACGCTACGATACGACCCCTGCGCTCGATATTTATCTGATTTCTCGCGGGGAGAAGGCGGAATTTCAGTCGGTGCAGCTGGCCAATCAGCTCCGTCAGCATGGCTACTCAGTAGAGGTTGACCTCAGTGGTAGTGCGTTTGGTAAACAGTTCAAACGCGCCGACCGAAGCGGCGCGATTGTAGGGTTGATTCTGGGTGATGCGGAAGCTGAGTCGGAAAAGGTTCAGCTCAAATGGCTGGCATCAGGAGATCAGTCGGAGATGAGCCAGGCGGATTTGCTCGCGAAGGCTGAGGATATTCGGTCGAAGATTGCTAAGGTGCGATCGCAAGTGACTGACTCATCGGCTGGCTAATCATCGTAGGCGGGCATGACGGGTATTTGCTCTGCGGCGGTGAGCTGACGGCTCATTTTGCTAGCGGCTTCAATCAGCGTAGAAGCTTCTGCTTCGCTGTCTGCAAGGTGGTGATAGTCGTCAGTAGTGAGCTTTTTGAGCAGCTTGTGGAGAGCTTGTGCTTCTGCTGCCGAGAACATGGCGTTGACTCTGAGTCGGGGCGCGGTTTGGCTGTCTGGAGATATGTTCATGGAGATTCGAAATCTGTATGGACGTAGGAGGGCTATTGTAGTGTCTGTTACGTTACGCCGGTTTCTCTCAATAGCGTTAATGTTGCTGAGACCGCCTTTAACGGATGTGCGACACGCCGCAAATGCTTCAATCCATTAGGCATTTGTGGTGTCGGTATTTTCTCAGTAAATCGGTCCGCGTGGTGTGTTCTCTGCGTTTCCGTAATATTGTGAACCTATGTGGTATCAGATTGTACAGCGTACAACGGCGATTGATGCAGTTCTTTATTTTTGAGCAGGTATGGCAAATTTGACTGAAGAAGCTGGACCTGGCCGTGCTTCCGAGATTGTGGCGTTTATTGAGAGTGCGCGCGATCGCGGCGCCTCCGATGAATTTATTAGCCATTTACTCCGTCGCTTTGGCTGGCCCCAGCGAGAGATTGAGCGAGCCTTTTTTCAGGTGTATGAGCGGCTGACGGGGGTACCCATTCCGCTACCGCCCGCTAGCAGCGCAGATTTGGCTAAAGATGCCTTTTTCTACCTGCTGTCTTTTTCGATGCTGGGTCTGTGGACGCAGGCACTAGGAGAAATTGCCTTTGTCTGGATTGATCGCGTCGTCCCAGATGCGACTCAAGAGACGTTTGGCGATCCCTATACGCAGCTGGCATTTAGTTTGGCACGGTTGCTGGTGGCCTATCCGATCTATCTGTGGGTGATGCGAGTGATCAATAAAGAACTGGCTCGCTATCGAGAAAAGAATTTTTCAGCGGTGCGCAGATGGCTGACTTACTTCACGCTGCTGGTGGTGGCTTTGATTGCCATTGGGACGCTCATCTTCTTTTTGGGGTCGTTTTTGCGGGGGGAGATAACGCCTCGATTTGTCTTGAAAAGTGCGGTGGTCTTAGTGATTAGCCTCGGCATTTTACGCTACTACTTCAACTGGCTACAGCGCACACCCAAGGGACTGAGAAGATGACCCAAGAGATAAACGAGCACCATAAATTTACCGATCAGGCCTTTGCTGTCATTTCGTTGGGGTCTGTGGTGGCTGCTGTGGTGGCTGCATTTTGGCTATTGGGGTCGCCTGGCAATCAACGGTTGATTGCGATGGACCGTCAGCGACTGAGGAACTTGCAAGATATCGCTTTTGAGCTGGAAACGCAGGTGAGAGGGACGAACACTGGTGAGCTAGCCTCCCTACCTGAAGCCCTTCCGTCTACTGTCAGCGGCGCTGAGATAAGGCAAGATCCGCTGACGGACGAGCCGTATGAGTACATTCGCCTGAGCGATACTACCTATCAGCTGTGTGCGACCTTTGCGACGGCTTCTGAAAACGATCCGCTGAGACGATCTGTTTCCGAACGGTGGCAACATCCAGCAGGACGCCACTGCTTTGAGTTTGATGCTACGGAGTCGGTGCCTTTCCTGCCTTACTATTGACGCCTTTTGGCGATCTTTCTGTTGGTCCCTTGCTCGACTTATAGCGCTTCGAGGTACAGCAAAAAGCTCATCAGCTCTTCGTCGGTGAGCTGTTGGCGCGATCGCTTGCCATAGGTTTTTTCTAGGTATTCACGTCCCTGAGTGCTGGTCCATCCGAGTCGAGTGAGTTCTACATCGGTCTGGGCAATCACGTCAGAGAGGTCGACCGGCGTGGCGCTAGTGTTGAAATTTTCGAGGGCGATGGTGGCAGGGGAGGGTTTGCTCACTGGCTCAACCATCGGCTCTTCGGTGATGTCTTCGATGGGCGGACCGCTGTCTTCAGCTGGGGCTTCTTCTGCGGAGGAGAGATCTGGCACGGAACTGACTGCTGCACTCTCAGTGTCGTAGACGGCTGTAGAAGGTGAAGCCTCGGGCGTGGCAGGCGGTGGCGTGGTCGACTGAGGCGGTGGGGTTGATGCGTCTGATGTTGCGGTGGTTTGGTCCGGAAAAATGCCCAATACAGCGAGGGCGCGATCGCGTGCCTTATCTTCTGCAATATGTACATCTACGCTGCTGGCTAGGCCGGTGGCCAAGGTCTCTCCTTGGAGTGCGATCGCTGCTCTCACCACGTACTGCCCGTCGTGAATAGAAATGAGGTCAGTTGTGAAGCTGCCTAAAGGATATTCAGTTCTAAAGTGTTGAAGGGATTGTTGAAGGGGAGTGACCACAGGTGCTGACTCTTGTAGTAAGGCTAGTAAGGCTCGTGAAAGGCTTGTGATAGGGCGGCAATCCGAAGCCACATTGCCCTCAGCTTTCGATCTATTCTAGAAAGAGACGGATGTGGGGAATGTGTCCCTTCGCTAATTTATGCTAGACCGCCTGCTCGAATTATCTCCTACGCTTGGGGGAGATACGTTACTTTTGCTGCCCGTCCTGATTTTGTTGGAGATGGTGCTATCAGCAGATAATGCAATCGCCCTAGCTGCGATCGCCCAGGGGCTAGATACAGAGACACTACAGAAAAAGGCTCTGAACATTGGCTTAGTCGCGGCGTTTGTTTTGCGGGTCGCCCTCATACTGACGGCTGGATGGGTGCTGAAGTATTGGCAGTTCGAGATTGCGGGGGCTGTGTATTTGCTCTGGCTAGTGTATCAGCACTTTGCCGGTAGCGAAGAAGAAGACGGCGAAAACCACGGGCCAAAATTTGGCTCTCTGTGGCAGGCAATTCCCACGATTGCGCTGACTGATTTGGCATTCTCTCTCGACAGCGTGACCACTGCGATCGCCCTTTCGAAAGACGTGCTGATTGTATTGCTGGGCGGCACGATTGGCATCGTGGCGCTGCGGTTTATGGCAGGGCTCTTCATTCGCTGGCTCGAAATCTATGTGCACCTAGAAGATGCTGGGTTTGTGACGGTTGCCTTCGTCGGGATCCGGCTGATCGTGCGGGTGATAAATCCAGACTGGGTACCGCCAGAGTGGGTCATGGTGAGTCTTATCTTTAGCCTGTTTGCCTGGGGCTTTTCAAAGAAAGTTGAGTTGCCAACGATTGCCAAATCAGAAGTGACGGTGACCGTGCCTAATCTGTCAGAGGCGGCCACGGATCAACCCTCCCAATCTTCAACACCCGATTCGCTGCTGGTACCCAGTGACGACAAGCAGCCAGAAACGATTTGATGCGCGCTGACCAACCTCTAACTTTTCGCCTGCACTGGGTGCTGACCATAAAACGGCATGACGGAAGGCCACAGCGGACGCTGCCCCTGATGCCAGCCTGCTTGGGCTAAATTCATCACGCCGATGACCGTCTTGGCGAATCCTTCGCCTACCTTCAGTTGCATTTGCAGTACAGGGCGATCTTGCAGCTTTAGGCTCTCTACCTTTTGTGCCCACTCAGCTTGAGCAAAGACCGCGGTGGCCATAGTCTCTTTCAAAATCAGCGCCTCATCTGAGTTATATATTGCGCCATACACAGCGCCTCTTTTGGCGGGTAGCGAGACTGCGAAAATATGGTCGGTCGGCGGTTTGGCAAACTCTGTGGCAACGACGGCGGCTAGGGTCGGTACGCCAAATAAGGGGACCTCTAGCTGCTGTGCCAGGGTTCGGGCTGCGACTACGCCGATGCGAGTACCCGTAAAGCCGCCAGGGCCTTTTGCCACAGCCACAAAATTGACCGATTGCCAGCTGTAGGGCTCAATGAATGTCTGCATCTTGGCATGCAGCTGGCTAGAGACCTCTCGCCCCAAGTCCCATACATGATGGCGTTGTATGGGGTCGCTCTGGGCGGTGCTACCCTGTAGCATCAGACCCAGCTGAGGACTGGCAGTGTGAATGGCAAGGCCGAACATAAGCCGAACATGAGATGGGCTGCGGAGTGCGTAGCCGAAGTTTACCGCAGCGCTAGGCTCAAAGAATAGCGATAGAGGCGCGTTTTTGTCTGGCAACGAAGCTGGCTAGCACCCAGCCAGTGAGGCCACCTTGTATCAGGCCTAATAAAACGAGGCCGAGCAGTTCTGTGAGTAGAGAGGGTAAGATGCTCGGTGCCGTTTGCAAGAGTATTGCTGAAAAGATGTCACTATTTGGTGTGAAGACGAGCTTAGTGAGTTCAACGGCTAACTGAGTGAAAAAAACAGCCAAAATCCAGTGATTGGCACCCTGGATGAACCGGTATTGAAAGAACAGCCACTGCATGCATCCAAGCCCTAACCCTAGACCCAGGGCAGCTGGTAAGCAGTGCAGATAGCCAATGACCGGAACGTCGTACAGCCACGGGTAGGCGTTTGCTAGGGCGTGGAGTCCGAAGGCACTAACACAATAGAGGGTAGATGCGATCGCACTGCCAACAATACTGCTCACCAGCCAGCCGGAAGCTCGCCTGAAATAGTGCCGAAGCACTAGCCACTGGCAAATGCCTAATACAATGCCGTTGATAAAAAGCGGTCCGCCAGAATAGCTGTAGTAGCTACCGATAGCCTCTAGCAGGTATGGCCGCTCTGTAGCCGAAAAGAGGATATTGCCAACCAGTCTGTGCAGCAGCGCACTGATCGGAATGCTGACAAAGCAGGCCAACATCCACCACCTAAAAGCTTGCAAACGCCAGGTAAACTGCAGTCGTTTTAGGGAGATAGTCATGGGTTTGGGTGGAGTAGTGCAGGTGAGTGCAGCCAAGGTATGTTTCGCTCAGCTTTGTTGAGCTATCAGGGCGATCGCAAGAGATTCTGCCACCCTATTAAAATGAAGACAGGGCGGTGTGCAGATACTTTGCTAACGCCCGAATTTTGTCTCACCCTTTTCTCTATCCACCTTTCTCTAATGAACCCACATGAGATGAAAACCTGTGAGCTGTGTCGGCGTGACTGCCCGAAGCTTACTGAGCATCACCTCATTCCGCGCCAGCATACGAAGCGTAAAAACAAACGCCATCGACAAGACCTGGGTCCTACGATTGATATTTGTCCGCCTTGCCACAAGCAGGTGCACGCCTTGTTTACCAACAAAGAATTAGCTGCTAACTTGCATTCAGCCGATTTGCTCAGGTCCCATCCTGCTATGGAAAAATTTCTCAAGTGGATTGCTAAGCAAGATCCCTTCAAAAAGGTGCGCACTCGAACGTAGGTAGCGTTTGACTTAAAAGACTTACTTCAGCCGAAATTCCATCATGAGGGGCAGGTGGTCGGACGCTTCGGCGGCTGTGCTCAGCACTTGAGTGTCTACAACTTCGATGGTGCTGGGTGTGTAGAAGATATAGTCCAGCTTGTATTCGGGCTTGTTGGATGGGAAGGTTGCATTTTTGCCCGCCCAGTCTGACTGGGGTGTGGCGGCGACGAATGTGTCGGACGCGGTCATCTCTTTGATGGAAAACTGCGTTTCTCCGAGGTCTTCGCCTGCGGCAGTAGTAAAGGTTCCTCGATTTAGAGCGCTGTTAAAGTCGCCGAGGACGATGACTGGGTAGTTTTGTGCGTAGTCTTCTGAGAGCGATCGCACAAATCGCGTTTGGTTTACTCGCGTGTCTTCTGCAAAGGCTTCTAGATGAATGCTAATCACTATCAGCGTTTGCTCGCCGAGCTGTACTTCAGCCACTTGGGCAAGGCGATCAAGGTAAAAGGCTTTGTAAAAGAAGTTTTTGGCGACCCTTTCTAATACGATGCGGCGGTTTTTCTCGATGGGGTAGCGGCTGAGGATGGCCTGCCCAGAGAGAATCTTGCCGAAGTGTGCGGTGGGTGGCCAGTACGGAAAAGGCAGGTAGTTTTTGTCCCAGTTGATAGCGATCGCGCTCTTTCCCATGCTGAGCCCTTTGGCCAAAGCTTCTACTTGATTCACCTCGTAGGAGCGTTTGGCGGCGATGTCTACTTCTTGCAAGCCGACAATATCGGGTTGGACGGATTGGAGCGCTGCGATCGCCTGCTGCTGATTGGCTTTGAAAAATGCTTCGTCTGGTTGTTCGGTTGTGTTGTTTGCTAGCCCAGAGAGGTAGCCAATGTTGTAGCTGACAATGGTATAGCTATCCTTGGGCATGGCAGAGGGCGCGTCGTAATCAGTTGTCGATGCGTAGGTCTGCGGATCTGAGGTGCTGGCGCTGGCCCAAAAGAAAAAGAGTGCGATCGCAGCTGTTGGTAGCCCAACCAGCAAAGCTAATCCCTTCAGTAGCATTTTCATAGTCCCCCCGTAAGGCTTTCTCAAAAACTTTTCTTCCAGACCTTTCGTCAAGGCTTTTTTGTCTGTTGTTCGTACTCCGCTCATTCCAACATATTTTGATGGGAGTGCCCTTGCCGGGTAACCTATGTAAACATTCCGAAGCGCCTAAATGTCTGTCAAAAATATAATCTTCTACGGCCTGCTTGCCTTCATTCCGATTTCGATTGCTGCCCATTTTCTTGGCTGGAGTGAGTTGATCGTATTTGTGACAGCAGCTCTGGCGATCATTCCTCTGGCGGGGTGGATGGGCACGGCCACTGAGGAGATTGCCGTCGTCTTAGGACCTTCTTTGGGCGGTCTGATGAATGCCACCTTTGGCAATGCCACAGAGCTGATTATTGCTATTTTTGCGCTGCGTGCTGGGCTCGTAAATGTTGTTAAGTCGAGTATTACAGGCTCTATCATCGGCAATTTGCTCTTGGTGATGGGCCTATCGATGCTGCTGGGCGGCCTCAAGTTCAAAGAGCAAAAGTTTCAACAGACCATTGCCAGGCTAAATGCATCCGCTATGAATCTGGCGGTGATTGCTATTTTGCTGCCCACCGCTGTAGATTTCACCACGCCCAGTATTGATGAACCTACGCTTCAAAAGCTTTCAGTTGCTGTCGCGGTCGTTTTAATGCTGGTGTATGCGCTGACCCTGCTTTTTTCGATGAAAACCCATGCTTACCTCTACGATGTGGGGGTCGCAGAAGAGGAATTTGTCAGTATTGATGGAGCAGACGCAGAAGCTGACGCTAGCCCCGACCACCAGCCAAATCTTTCCCTATGGATAGGCGTTTTACTCGCGGCTACGCTAGCCGTTGCCATTGAGTCAGAGTTTTTAGTCGGAACGTTGGAAGTTGCGTCTAAGCAGCTAGGGCTTTCCGAGCTATTTACCGGCGTGATTATCTTGCCGGTGATTGGCAATGCGGCGGAGCATGCTACGGCGGTCACCGTCGCACTCAAAAATAAGATGGACCTGTCTTTAAATGTGGCTGTTGGCTCTAGCCTGCAGATAGCGCTTTTTGTTGGGCCGCTGCTGGTGATTATTGGCGCGCTTATGGGTCAGCCCATGGATTTGGATTTTAATAACTTTGAGCTGCTGTCTGTGGTGGTCGCGGTTTTGGTGGCCAACTCTATCAGCAGCGATGGCCGCTCGAATTGGCTAGAAGGGACGCTGCTTTTAGCCACCTACACCGTGATTGGTCTCTCTTTCTATTTCCATCCCATTATTGAAGGCATTGGCTGATTGGATAGTTTTATTCGACCGCCGCAGTCCCATCTGTTCCAGCCTCTAAAATCGACTGAATTAGCTTTTGTGTAAACGGATGATCGGATAGCTGATGGTGTTTGGTGTTCTGGATGGCTGCTTTGATGCATCCTGTGAAGTTGCGCAAGACGGTTTGGGTGTTGGGGTGGGATAGGCCTAGCTGCTGGGTTAAAACGATCATCGCTTCGCGAAAGAGTGGTTCAGCTTCGCTGTAACGCGCCTGAGATTCGTACAGTCCGGCTAAATTGTTTAGGCTGATAGCAGTGTCGGGATGGCGATCGCCCAATTCTGTTTGTCGGATGTCGAGGGCTTGCTGAAAGAGAGGTTCTGCTTTTGCATAAAACCCTTGGGATTCGTATAGCGATGCGAGGTTATTGAGGCTGATAGCAGTGGTGGGATGGCGATCGCCTAATGCTGTTTGCCGAATGTTGAGAGCCTGGTGATACAGGGGTTCGGCTTCGCTGTAGCGGCCTTGAGAACGGTACATTTCAGCCAGATTGTTTAGGCTAACGGCAGTTTCAGGATGGCGATCGCCCAGTTCTGTTCGGCGAATGTCGAGGGCTTGGTGGTAGAGGGGTTCGGCTTCGCCATAGCGTCCTTGAGCGCTGTAAAGTGTGGCTAAGTTGTTGAGGCTAGCGGCAGTTTCAGGATGGCGATCGCCCAGTTCTGTGCGCTGAATATCGAGAGCTTGTTGGTAGAGAGGCTCGGCCTCGTCGTAGCGTCCTTGAGCGCTGTAGATAGCAGCCAAATTGTTAAGCGTGAGGAGAGTCTCAGGGTGGCGGCTACCCAGTTCGCTTGTTTTAAGGGCGATCGCTCGAATGCAGAGACGTTCTGCCTCGGCGTACAGTCCCTGCACGTAAAACACAATGACTAGCTTGTCTAGATTTCGGGCTAGGCCAATTCCCTGTTCTTCTGGTCCGCGTTTGCCGCTCAGCGCCGACAGTACTTCAGTGCTTGTCATCGCGTAAAAGCGTTGCAACAGGTCAGCATACTGACGGGTAAGCCCCTTGAGTAATCTGCCGCTCGTTTCTGCGATCGCTTCCATGGCGGGCAGCAAGTAGGTCGTGACCAAAGACAGCGCTTCTGCGCCAGAGGCACGAGCCGCTTCTAGTTCGTCTAGCAGTCGGCGACTCCGCTGCCGGGCATCTTCGAGGTTGCTCTGTAGCAGCTGCTCGCTGCTCTGCTTGAGTAGCGAAAAGGTAGAAGGCGTACTCTCTGACGCTTGCACCACTTGGGTCAGCGTCAGCTGCGGGTTAAACCAACCGTGCATATCTGGCATGGCATGCAGCGCGGTATCAAGTAAGACTGGGGTCATCCACCATATTTGCCGCAGCGGAAAGGCGGTCAGCGGCTCCCGGTTAAAGTTCAGCGTTCTCAAAGAATCTGCCAAAGACGCCTGAGACTGAAAGGCCTTTGAAAATCCAGAGATAGAGACGACCCTATCAGAACGCTCCGATGCAGACATCAGCGACTGTCGTAGCGCTGTAATGGCCTCAGCTGCTGTTTCACAGACAGGTAGGTCAATCTCTACGCAGTCAATCCCTTCCGCCGACAGTCGCTGTAGCACCGTCTGACGCGAAAACTCCGAAGCGTACTCTACTCGGGCCAGACCGCTCCCTTCTCGCCCCGCCCACAGTGCCAACCTCTGGCAGACAGCCTCTACGCTGCCCTGGTTATCATCTGCCATGTTGGTCCCGGTGCTGGTGACGATGTTATCTATTTCGGCGCTACCCACTGCGGATTCTGCGAACCCAGTAGATTCAGCGGATTTAGGAGATTGGGCCTCAGAACGTGCCACCTAGAGCGTCCTCTGATAAGTGCTTTTGCGCAACCAGAATATCCACTACCAAAGGGTGAATGCCAAACCAGCGCTGCCCGTTAAATTCTTGCACCGCGCGAGCGTTCAGCAAGGAGTAGAGCGTCGAATTCGTCATTTGAGCTCCTTTCTCACCATGATAGATTCTCACTAGCAGAGCTGCTTTGTCTTCGTAACCCACGTTTTGTGCATCGTACGGGCTTTGCCCCAAGCGCCGTTCATAGTCGCTGCGCAGATTTACAATCGCTGCATCCGCATCCGCCTTGTTAATCAAGGCTGCACCTCTGATTGCGGCGCCATCGGCGGCGTAGTTTACCAGGCTAAATAGATTGCGCAAGTTTCCGCCCGAGGCAACGATCAGCCGTGGCAGACACGTCGGTTCAAACAGGCCTAGATCCATGCGCACGGCCAAGGCTCTCTCGACAGCTCCTTGTCCCCGTTCGTTGGGCAAATGCTCTGGGTCAAACATGGGCGTATCGGGAATTACGAAGCTCTGATGGCTAGAAAAGGGCAGCCGGGCAGCTTTGGCAGAGTAGTAGAGGCTGATGGGCAGGGTGAAGATGAGATGCGACCTCAGTTCCTGAAAGATATTGGCGTAGGTGATAAAAAGATCTTCGATTTGTGCGCTAGGAATGCCCGCCCGGTCAAAATCTTCCCCAACAATTAGCCACTGCTTGCCTGTTGTTTCCCGCAGCAACAGGTTGCACTCATCGAGCAGTCTGTTGGCTAGCTCTATCAAGGTATCTAGGCGGGTAATCCGATATGAAATCACCTCTTTTTTGCGAGCTGAGGCAAACTTCATTTCACCTTTTAGGGTTGCAAATAGCCCTAGTACCTTTTGCCAGAGTGAATCGGTGCCAGCTCCGATTCCGCCTGCAAGCTTGGTGCTTGCTTCCTGGGCGAGTTCACGGGTTTCTTTTTCTGTCGCAAACCAATCCCAGATCTCCTGGAGCCGCCTATCCGAAGGCCGATGATTGGCGCCGCCTTCACTGATGGGCCTGGCCGTCTGCTTAGCGACTTCCATCATCATCAGGAGCAAAACGTCTAGGGGCTTGAAGCTGCCAGGATCTAAGACGTCGACGGCGCTGAAGCGGATGGGCTGGAACTTGTCCGAAATTTGGGTGAGGAGACGAGAAATTTCGGTGGACTTGCCGACGCCTCGATGACCCATGACGCAGGCTTTGAAGTGCAGGCGGTCGGCGTAGGCCCGCTCTAGACCTAGCTGCAGTCGCTCCATTTTGTCGCCACCGCGGACAACGTTAATCTCTGGGGTGTAAAAGGTATTTAGCTGCTCGGCAGTGAGGAGGGGTTCAGGCTGCAGAACGCGATACACCTGATCTATCTGGGTCGCTTTTTTGAGTTGGGTGAGTTGGGGCGCAGCGCTTTGGAACATCATCGTCTGCCGAAATGAGAGTGGACGCGAGTTCGGAGTGAGCGATATACCGAAATACTGGCACGAAGTCGCTCGCCGGGGGCAAAACGTTACCAATCGCTACAGGGCATCTCCTTCTTTGACTTTGCCAAAGCGGCGATCGCGCCCCTGAAAAGCTTGCAAGGCTTGGTGAAATTCGTCGGTGTCAAAGTCTGGCCAGAGCGTGTCGGTCACATAAAACTCTGAGTAGGCCAATTGCCACAGCAAAAAGTTGCTAATGCGCATCTCGCCGCTGGTGCGGATTAGCAGGTCAGGATCGCTGACGTTTGAGGTGTAGAGGTGACGGCTAAAGAGGGCTTCGTCAATGTCTTCGGGGTCTAGAAGGCCAGCTTTGATTTGCTGTGCGATCGCCCGACACGCCTGCAAAATTTCTTGCCTGCCCCCATAGTTGGTCGCCACAGAAAACCGAATGCCTTGATTTTGCTGGGTCATGCTGACAGCGCGGTCAATTTCTCTTTGGAGGGTTTCTGGCAGCGCGGCCAAATTGCCGACGAATTCTATCCGCACATCCTCTTCCATCATTTCCCTTAGCTCTTGGCGCAGCACACGCTCAAACAGCGCCATCAAAAACTCAACTTCCCGCGTCGGTCGGCCCCAGTTTTCCGTCGAAAAAGCATAGGCCGTCAGCGCGTGAACGCCCCAGTCTCGGCAGCAGCGCAGCAGTTTTTTGAGCGTATCGACCCCTTTGCGATGGCCCATCACGCGAGGCAATCCGCGCTGCTTCGCCCACCGTCCGTTGCCATCCATGATCACCGCAACGTGCGTCGGTATGCGCGCCTTATCCAAATCCGCTGGCAGTGTCAGTTGAGATGTCGAAGGTGCAGCAGAGACACTGAAATTAGCCGTCATTTCTTTTCCTGAGGGGTGGGGCTAGGCAGCCTACGCTTAAGGTTGCTCAACAGGTTAATGCCTTTGAGGCTGAGCCGCCGACCTAGGCTGCGTAGCTGTGGAGCAACGGTATCACCATCTCCCGACGGTGAAAACTTCGCAAGTAACAATTCCCTCAGTTTACTGCTCGTCAGGGGCCGATTTAACAAGCCCTTCTCAGCGACCGAAATGGACCCCGTTTCCTCAGAAACCACCACACACAGGCACTGCTCTACCCGCTCGGTAATGCCCATGGCCGCGCGGTGCCGGGTGCCAAGCTGCCGCGAAGCATCTCGCTCAGAAATCGGCAAAATGACCCCCGCCGCAATCACCCTTGACCCGCGAATGAGCACAGCGCCATCGTGCAACAGCGTAGTGGTTTGAAAAATGGTCTGCAGAAGCTCTCGCGAAAGGACCGCGTTGAGCTTGACGCCCGGCACCGAAAAATCACTTTCTTCGATGGGTTCGTCAGTCTCCAAAATCATTAGCGCCCCGGTGCGGTTTTGGGAGAGCCCCTTGACTGCTTCAACGAGTTCATCGATCACGCTATTGGCCGTCGACAGGTGATTTTCTTGGCCGATAAAGAGCTGAGCCACTTCACCGCGACCCAGCAGCTCTAGCAGACGCCGGAAATCTGCAACGAGCATGATGGCCAGAGAGACAGAGGCCCCTAGCAAAATTTTCTCCATCAAAAAATGAAGCACTACCAAGCCCAGCACGCCGCTGAGCAGTGTGGCTGCCATCAAAACCATTAGCCCCTGCACCATCCACATCGTGCGGCGATCGCGGATCACCGATAGCACCATGTAAACCAGTGCAAACACTAAACCAATATCAATGATGGTGCGGTACAAGAGTCAGACCTGTTTTACCCCAGTCGCGTTTATCTACGTCTAATCCGTATCGATTGATGACCGTATACTACTGCGCTATCGTCACTAACGATGCCCGATATGACAAGCAATATCACCCTTCTATTAAGACAGTCGGTAAGTTGCTTGTTCGAGACCGCTGCTTGGCCAAACTTTTATAGTAGACAGTCTAGAAAGCCAGTCTATGCAACTAGCCTAGGAAGGCTGTAGTGCTGCTGGCAGGCAGTCGTTGCGTACCAGATCCGCGTAGGTTTCTCTGCGCAAAATAATATCGGCCTGTCCGTTGCCCACAAGTACAGCAGCGGGCTTGGGAACTCGGTTGTAGTTCGAAGACATGCTGTAGTTGTAAGCACCGGTTGCTGGTACCACAAGGATGTCTCCAGCTGTGAGTGTGGGTAGGCTCGCCCCGTGGATGACCACATCGCCCGATTCACAGTGCTTGCCTGCGACCGTCATGGTTTCACTTAAGGGTGCCGACATTTTGTTTGCTGCCAGTATGCGATATACAGACTGGTAGGTGATGGGCCGAGGATTATCTGACATGCCACCATCGACGGATACGTAGGCGCGAATACCAGGGACGGTCTTTTGCCCACCGACGGTGTAGGCAGTGACGCAGGCAGAGCCGATCAGCGATCGCCCGGGCTCACACAGCAGCTTTGGTAGCGGCAGGTTGCTGGCTTGGCAAGCCGCTGTCATACTTTGGCACACCGTCTTGGCCCAAGCATCAATGCTCGGCGGATCGTCTGATTCGGTGTAGCGAATGCCGAGGCCGCCGCCAATGTCTATTTCCTGAATGGTGATGCCATATTGGCTCGCCGTTTGGAACCAGCGCATCATGACGCCGGCTAGGTCGTGGTGGGGCTGCAATTCAAAAATTTGTGACCCGATGTGGGCGTGTAGGCCGATGCAGTGAATGCCGCTGCCCTGCTGAGAGATAAAGTCAAACACGGCTTCGAGCTGCTCTGGGTCGAAGCCAAATTTGCTGTCGATATGACCGGTTTGGATGTATTCGTGGGTGTGGCACTCAATGCCTGGGGTCAGCCGGAGCAATATCGTCGCGCGCCGGCCTGTTTCTTGGGCGAGCTGGTTGAGCGTTTTCAGCTCGTGCCAGTTGTCTACGACGATGCGGGCATCGGCCTCGAGACCCAGAGTTAGCTCTTCGAGAGACTTGTTATTGCCGTGGAAGTAGAGCTTTTCACCGGTTGCCCCAGCCGCGATCGCAGTTTGGAGTTCGCCCCCAGAGACAACATCGATGGCTAGTCCTTCTTGAATAGCGATCGCACACACTGCTAGGCAGTTCCAAGCCTTCGATGCGTACACGACCAGCGACTCTCCGCCGTAGTGCGTTTGGAAAGCCTGCGTGTATTGCTGGCAGGCTTGCCGCAGCGTTTGCTCATCTAATATATAGAGCGGCGATCCAAACTGCTCTACCAGTTCCACCACATCACAGCCTCCCACGACCAAATGGTCCTTTTCACTGACGGCTGCAGTCAGCGGCAGCAGGGTCTGGTTGGGAGAGGTATCAGCGGTAACCGCCGCTAGATATTGCAGGCTTGAAGCTTGAGTGCTCGAATCCTGAGGGGCAGCTGAGACAGTGGAAACCATAGGGCGTTGAAAGTGGGGATGAAGGCGTAGAGATTTGTCAGACATATTCAGTGTACAGTTGGCCGACGTTCTATAGTGTTAGCAAGGGCTTAAGGAACCGTTGCTCATTGTCTTTGTCGCTGCCTTATCTGGCCTGCCTACCTCTGGTAGAAGCTGATATCCCAGCTGTTCTAGCGCTAGATCAGCGGTGTCTGGGCGGTCTGTGGACCCGCTCCGGCTACCAGCGAGAACTCGAGAGTAACCAAAGCGACCTGTTGGTTTTAGTGAGCGCCCTTGCCGCGGCGCCTATTGAGCAACGGCTTGCCCGGTCTCTTAAGACTGTGACCGATGCGCTAGCCGCGCAGGCGCCTACCACAGATATCTCTCCCAAAGGCTCAACTCAGCAGCTACCGACCCACAATATTTCGCTGCTGGGGGTTGCCTGCCTGTGGGCCATCCTCGAAGAAGCGCACATTACAACCCTAGCCATCGAGCCTGCACAGCAAGGCCAAAAGTTGGGTCAACTGCTGCTGAGCGAACTTTTGCTGAGAGGGCGTCAGCGCGGGCTTACCCACGCTACCCTCGAAGTTCGCGCTTCAAATGTGCGAGCACTTCAGCTCTACCAAAAGTTTCAGTTCAAGGTGGCTGGCGAGCGTAAGCGATATTACTCAGATGGTGAGAATGCTCAAATTTTATGGCGGAGCGGACTGCAGGATGATGTCTGCTTTGAGCAGCTCACTCAGTACCGCCAGCGTTCGATTGGGCACCTACTAAAGACTAAAAAGTACAAATTCTTTGCAAAACCCACATAGACAATTCGCAAAAACCGCATCTCTGTATTGGTCAACAGTTGAAGTGGGGATTTAGCGACACTAGAAACAGCCAGACTCCTTTTTATACAGGAGATTGAGTGCGCATGCTGAATAGGGAAAACCGAATTGGTTATTAAGAAGTTAACATTTACTTTTAAGAGATATCTGAATTAAATTCTGTTCTTTTGATCGCTTTTCTGAGGTAAAAACAACCTTTGAACAGTCGATTTTTAAGATCTACATTTTTCCGTTAGAAAATAGCGTGATTCCCTCTTGATTTCCTCTGAGAGTAGTGAACACCGCCCCCTCTCTCCGAAATTTTGCTGTGTTAGAATCAGCAGTAACCCGACCGCAGCAGGTGATGGAAAACCGCCATGTTTGAACGCTTTACAGAAAAGGCCATTAAGGTCATCATGCTTGCTCAGGAAGAGGCTCGTCGCCTTGGTCACAATTTTGTTGGCACCGAGCAAATTCTTCTAGGACTCATCGGTGAAGGCACCGGAGTCGCTGCAAAAGTCTTAAAATCCATGGGGGTTAATCTTAAAGACGCTCGTATAGAGGTTGAAAAAATTATTGGCCGAGGCTCTGGCTTCGTTGCCGTCGAAATTCCTTTTACGCCCAGGGCTAAGCGCGTTCTCGAGCTATCGCTAGAGGAAGCTCGCCAGCTAGGGCACAACTATATCGGTACTGAACACTTACTCTTAGGGCTTATTCGTGAGGGTGAAGGGGTTGCCGCCCGCGTCTTAGAAAATTTGGGAGTAGACCTATCTAAGGTACGCACTCAGGTCATTCGCATGCTAGGCGAGACAGCTGAAGTCTCTGGTGGTAGCAGCAGTCAAGGCCGCACCAAGACGCCCACACTTGATGAATTTGGGGCGAATCTGACCCAGATGGCTTCTGAAGGCAAGCTTGACCCCGTGGTCGGTCGCCAAAAGGAAATTGAGCGCGTCATCCAAATTTTGGGACGCAGAACGAAGAACAACCCTGTGCTGATCGGTGAGCCGGGTGTGGGCAAAACTGCGATCGCAGAAGGACTCGCCCAGCGCATCGGCAACAACGATGTCCCCGACATCCTCGAAGATAAGCGCGTTGTCACTTTAGATATTGGCTTGCTCGTTGCCGGTACCAAGTACCGGGGCGAGTTCGAAGAGCGCCTGAAGAAAATCATGGATGAGATTCGCGCAGCGGCGAATGTCATCTTGGTGATTGATGAGGTGCATACGCTAATTGGCGCAGGCGCTGCAGAAGGCGCTATTGATGCTGCAAATATCTTAAAGCCTGCGCTGGCTAGGGGAGAGCTGCAGTGTATCGGCGCGACGACCCTAGATGAGTATCGCAAACACATCGAAAGGGATGCTGCCCTAGAGCGGCGTTTCCAGCCGGTGATGGTGGGCGAACCCAGCGTCGATGAAACGATTGAGATTTTGCATGGGTTGCGCGATCGCTATGAGCAACACCACAAGCTCAGAATTTTGGATGAGGCCCTAGATGCTGCGGCTAAGCTTTCTGACCGCTACATCTCAGACCGCTACTTGCCAGACAAGGCTATCGACCTGATCGACGAGGCCGGTTCTCGAGTGCGCCTGCTAAATTCTCAGCTGCCGCCTGCTGCCAAAGAACTTGATAAGGAGCTGCGTCAGGTCTTGAAAGACAAGGACAATGCCGTTCGTTCTCAAGACTTTGATAAGGCGGGGGAGCTGCGCGATCGCGAAATGGAAATCAAAACCGAAATTCGCAATATCGCCCAGACCAAGAAGTCAGAAGATGCCGAGAGCACTAAGGAAGATTCTCCTAAGGTGACCGAAGAGGACATCGCGCACATTGTGGCCTCATGGACAGGCGTCCCGGTCAACAAGCTGACCGAGTCCGAGTCTGAAAAGCTGCTGCACATGGAAGATGTCCTCCATCAGCGCCTGATTGGTCAAGATGAAGCGGTCAAAGCGATTTCTAGAGCCATCCGCCGTGCTCGCGTTGGCCTGAAAAATCCAAATCGACCCATTGCGAGCTTCGTCTTCTCAGGTCCCACGGGCGTCGGTAAAACGGAATTGGCCAAGTCCTTGGCGACCTACTTCTTCGGGGCAGAAGAGGCCATGATCCGCCTTGACATGTCCGAATTCATGGAGCGCCATACGGTTTCTAAGCTGATTGGTTCGCCGCCGGGCTATGTCGGTTACAACGAAGGTGGTCAGCTCACAGAAGCGGTGCGCCGTCGTCCTTACACCGTCGTCTTATTCGACGAGATCGAGAAGGCTCACCCAGATGTGTTTAACATGCTGCTGCAAATCTTGGAGGATGGTCGTCTGACTGATGCCAAGGGCCGCACGGTAGATTTTAAGAACACGCTGCTAATTCTCACGTCGAACATCGGTTCTAAAGTGATTGAAAAAGGCGGTGGCGGTCTCGGGTTTGAGCTGGAAGCCGACCAGGCAGAATCACAGTACAACCGCATTCGCTCCCTGGTGAACGAAGAGCTGAAGCAGTACTTCCGTCCAGAATTCTTGAACAGACTTGACGAGATTATCGTCTTCCGTCAGCTCACGAAGGATGAGGTCAAAGAGATCTCTGTCATCTTGCTCAAGGAAGTCTTTAGCCGTCTTGAAGAGCAAGGCATTACGCTTGAGGTCACCGAGAAGTTTAAGGACAGGCTGGTGGAAGAGGGCTACAACCCAAGCTACGGTGCAAGACCGTTACGCCGGGCAATTATGCGACTCTTGGAAGATAGCCTGGCTGAAGAGATTCTTTCGGGACGCATTCAGGATGGTGATACCGCAGTCGTAGATGTGGCTGAAGATGGCAAAATTGCCGTCAGCTCTTCGAAGACGGAGAGCAAGCGAGAGCTGATCTCTGCTGCAGACTAGGCCAGAAGTCACCGGCTTTCGACGGCCTCATGATCCTGTCTGAAAGGTCTTTCCACTTTTACTTGCTAGCCCTGCTTTCGAATCCCGTAGAGAAAACGCTCAAGGGGAGGTAGAAAGCGGGGCTAGTTTGTTCGTGGGACTCTAACTATGTGTTCTTTTGTAAATAGACGTAACGCTGTCTTGCGCTCAATAACGAACAAAATCAATAATTAGAAAGAGCCAACGCTGAACCGCAAACGGCTAGAGCTTATTGGATTTATAACTGGTGGAATTGCCATGATTGGTGGGATATTCGAGACGATTGGTAAGACCCTTGGCGTTGGTAAAGAGAAGTATTTCCTGGAGCTTGACGACGCTGCTGAAGAAAGCGTTGAGGCGGTAAAAGCTTCGGTGACAGGTGCGGTGCAAACGGTTGCGAAGACTGCAAAAGAGGCTTCCAAAGAAGTGACCCAAAAGGCAAAAGAGACGGTTGCTGAGGCCACTGATAAGACAAAGGGCGTTATAGAAGAAGTGAGTGACAAGGCTCAGTCTGCCGCGCCTGTTGAAACTAACAAGAAGACGAAGAAAGCTCCTAAAAAGAAAGCTGCGAAAGGTAAGAAGACTGCTGCAAAGAAAAACGATGCCGCCCCCGAAACAGTGGCTGAAGTCCCTCAGCCTGCTGCTCCTGCGAAACCTTCTGCAGAGGATTTGATTGTGGCTGCGATCGCAGCTGAGTCTAAAGGTCAACAGTTGGATGGTGACGGCAACGTTGTGAGCGGACCGCAGAACTTCGCCACCGATTATTTGCTGACACCTATCCGTACTCGTCGCCGGATGCCAGGACCTAGCCTCTCTGGGTTTAAGGGAATGGCAAAGGACGTAAATCCTAGGCTAAAAGGCTAACGCCCTTTAAAGAGATGTGCTTACAAGCCCGTTGGGACTAATACTCAGCGGGTTTTACGCTTAGCGAGTTGCATAGGCCGACATTGGTTCTTTGATAAATCGAATGTATAGATGCTTGAAGGTAGAGCGCAATACCCTTGGCGCGCCGAAGTCGATGGGAATGAGTTTTTCTGGAAGCCGCCAATCTGCCAGGTGTAGCTCGCTGGGCTGCAGCTGAGGAAAGTCGATATCAGCTAGATTTGGGCACAGTCCTAGCCGTTGAGACTCTACGAGAGTGGGTACCTGTTCGGGCGCGATGCCCAAAATGTCGACCATGGCCCTATCTAGCGCAAAGACGTCGGCTGAGGCGCCCAAGACACCTAAAGCTCTGGGCTCGCCGCCGCTGGGGCCATTGCCTTCGTGCCCGATGATGCCATCAATAATGGTCAGCTCAGGCGAAATGGCCCTGGCCGTTTCTACCAGCATCGTGCCAAAGCGCTGGCGGTCTTTTCCGGCTTCCATATGCCACCAAGCCTTCATCTTGCCGGGCACGCAGCCAAACAGATTTTTCACGCCTAGGGTAACAGTCAGCTGCACATGGGACTTTACCTTTGGTAGGTTAATGATCACATCGGCGTCCATGGCTTCTTTCGATAGGAGAAAATTATCGAAGTCTGGGTTGTCTATGGCGTAGCGCTTGCCGTGCATTTCTACAATGGGCAGATCGGCTTTTTGAGCCCAGGAGAGGAGTCCATTGGCCTTGGCGACGCCCCGGGCGCTCCCAAAGGCTGGGCTATCGCCCAAAAAGGGGTTGCCACCAGCCGCTTGTACCATTTTGGCTACGCAGTACACTAGCTCAGGCCGGGTAGTGCATTCTTTAGTCGGGCGCGATCCGGTGAGCAGGTTAGGCTTCAGGAGGACGCGATCGCCTGGACTTACAAACTGCTCTATGCCACCTAAGGGAGCTAATACCTCTACTAGATAGTGTGATAGCGCGTCGATTTCGTAGGTTTTTGCGCTGAGCAGGCTCACCGATGACATGTTTGTGTTTCCTCTGGTTATTTCTCGCTTTTTTTAGCTTATGATGCTGACGTTTTGGGCAAAAACGAGCGGTACCTGGATCAACGTTGTGCTGGTTTTACTGGGTACCGGTAGCGGGCTATTGCTGCAAAATCGCCTCTCTCCCAAGATGCAATCTATCTTTACACAAGCTGTGGGGTTGATGACGCTCTACATTGGCATTTCGATGGCGGGAGCGCTGTCAGAGGCCAGCGCAGGGGGTATTGATGGCGTGATTTTGGCGCTGATATCGCTGGCGATAGGGGGGCTGCTGGGAGAATGGTGGGAAGTGGAGGCCCGTTTGGTCGCTGTCGGAGACTGGCTGAAAGGGCGTTTTCGAGGCGGCAATCGTTTCACAGAAGGCTTTGTCGCCTCTAGCCTGCTGTTTTGCATTGGCCCCATGGCCATTTTGGGCAGTCTCAACAATGGATTATTGGGCGATGGCACGGTGCTAGTTGTCAAAGGCACGATGGATGGGCTGGTCTCTATTGCACTAACGGGAACATACGGTATCGGCGTTGGATTTTCTATCGTGCCGATAATCATCTATCAGGGGGGCTTGTCTCTGCTGGCGGGCAGTCTCTCTCAGCTCATTCCGGACCCGACGACCGCGCCGAATATTTTGCTGGTGACGGGTATGGGCGGAGTGATCATTTTAGGGCTAGGGTTCAATCTACTAGAAGTGAGTAAGATTCGAATTGCCTCATTTTTACCTGCGCTTGCGCTGGGGCCATTGGTTAGCTGGCTAGCGATGTTTTTGTTTGCTTGAAGAAAGCTTTCGTGTGGTTGCAGGAGGCGCAGGAGATGTAGAAGAAGGCGCGGCAGTGGGACGCCGACTGCCCAAAACCCGAAAAGTCGACAGAACTTTTGAGGTTTTTCGAGAGGTTTTGAGGATGCAAAATCCGCAGGCGATCGCAGTTTGCCAGGTCCATAGGCGACCGGGGTCCGGGTGAGAAATAGCCAGTCCTGACAGCAGCGTTGTAAATAGGAAAAGATAAGCAACATCGACTGGAAACTGCCAGCGATCGCCCCCGCACCTATAAATGCAGTACTGCATCCAACGAGCGATCGCCAGAGACATCAGCAATACAAAGCCCACCGTATTGGTGGCAAGCAGTAAGCTAAATCCAAACAGTCGCTGAGTTTGTAAAAAAAAATAGATCCACAGCCGAGATTTTTCATTGAACTGGTTGTAGGTCCAAAAGGATAGGCGAATCGCCACGAGAAACATTAGCCAGAGCGCAATATCTTTCATCAATACCGGCCAGAGGCTTGCCCGAACGTTAGCTGCTTCAGCACTGGCTGACCATAGGCTATAGAAGCCAGCATCCGTCGCAAACAGGGGACCGGACAGTTGGCTGATAACCAGCAACAGGCATCCCAGCATGGTGAAGCCTAGTGCCCAGCACCAGGGCAAAGGCGACTTGAGGTTTAGGCGGGCCTTGTAGCTGGCGTAGTTTTCAGAAAGCGTCGGACGGCTTTCGTGTCGTTCGCCGATTTGGTCATTTTCCTGGTACCCAATCTCGTACACGCACCAATAGCTTACTATCAGCAGGAAAAGTGCGATCGCGTTCAAGATTGGATGAGGGCTAAGCGCGCTGTAGGCAATGACTGACACGCTCCAGTGCCACATCATGATGCGCCGGAAGAAATGGTCTTTCCCAGGATGTTTTACTTTTTCGGAGTAGAGCAGCGGTAAATAGGCATGGGACAGCGCCGGTATGCAGACTGCACCGGGCCACTTCAACAAGAAGGGCTTAGCAACTACAGACAGCAGCGTCCTGTCCTGTTCACTGTCGGTGACTACAATAGCGTTGGCCACCTCCGCGGCATTCATTTCTGCATTTACCATAGCTAACTTGCCAGCTGCTCGATCAGCCGCACCACGCCAAAATCGACAAGCAATCAGCTTAAAGCCTGGCTTATGAACCGCAGCCATTGGCAAAGCCGCAACTAAGGGCGCGACGATGAAGCGAAATCCTAGGGTTGCGACAACGGTACGTGCAGCTTGGTTTGTATCGATTGCTTGAGCGAGTCGTCGATTGCAGTGGGCTTGTGCCAGCTTTGGTGCTCGCCAACGCCAGACCAATAGTGTCCACGGGAACAAAAGCGTTGCAAAAACGACCAAGAACCAATCCTGAGAAACGTCGCGGGTCCGAAACTCTTTTGGTAGCCAGCGCCAAGGCTTTATCCTTTTGATAACAGATAGAAAAAGCTTGCCGACGGGTTGAGGATGCAGCGAGCCAAGGTATTCTTGAGTCGAATTTCGAAGGAATAAAGTTTCGTCAAAGTCAACGATAATGACCCTATTAGCGCTGGCAGTGCTAACAGCTTCTATGGCTTGACTAATAGGCGTTGACACGCGCAAAGGTGTCAAGGCGTCTTTTCTGAGACCGTCCATAATTAGATTGTCCTAGATAGCAGGAACCCATATCTGGTCTTGAATCACTCTGTTTTCAACGTTCAAGTCTGAAAATCAAAGTGTAAGGACCGCGCGTGATGATATTCAAGTTGAGTCTGCTTATCTCCTGGCTCTTATAACTTGGTTGAATTAATGACACGCCCTGCACATACAAGATCATAGATCGAGTAGACCTAGGTCTCTACAACCGAGCGCCAATGAGTCGGTTGGAGAGAGTATTAGACAGTTTTTCTATCACCAATGCTATTCCGAAGAACAGTGGAAGCAGTGCGATAGACATCGCAATACTAGTCAGTGAGTCAATTGAAATAATGTTTATTCTTTCGAGGAAGTAGAAGTAAGGCATATGTAAGAGGTATAAAGCGAGAGAATGCCGTCCTGCATAGATAAACCCGCTTCTTAGCCAAAAGTTGGGTGTGCAGCGCATGCTCAAAGCGTAAAAAGAGAGCACAGACAGCAACACCGGTCCACCAATAAACGGCAGGCCTGAATAAAAAAATCGCTCTAAGAAGATATAGCCCAAAGCGCTTAGCAAGAGCAGAATGAACAAAATGGACTGATACCCTGTAGATCTTTGGCCAGTCTGGGCATCTGTATGAGAGGCCAGCTGCTGTTGGTTCTGACTATTAGAGGGTTGGCGCACACGCCCTATTTGATGGAAATACATGCCTCCAAAGAACAGACAAATGTTGCTTAAGTACAGTTCCATGTACGGAAATCCTGTCAGGTGAAAGTTCATTAGGGCCGATTTCAGTTCAGGATTTTGTCCGATAGCGTGGTTTGAAACCAGAAACAGAAGCGTCATTAACGCTAGCGTTATGTTTTTCTTGTAGTTTAGCAATAGATATAGCAGGGGACTCAGCAGGTAGCACTCTAGCAATGAGGAAATAAACCAGTAGTGCTCTGTCAGCTTGTAGCCCAAAAAGTCAGCAATAGAAAAGACGTGATTAGTTACGAGGGATTCCAGTAAGAGCGCAACCCACAGTAGCGGAAAGACCTTCGCTATCCGAATTCTATAAAAACCAAGCAGTGCGCCTACAGAAAGATGCTCTCCAAGCTTTTTATGCAGTGATGCAGATATCCCGTACCCACTGAGCACGAAAAATACTGACACCATCGTGTTCGCAATATCATGACCCTCTAGTGTCATGAAGTCGTCGACATAGTGGTTGAGTAAGACGGCTACTATAACAATGCCTCTCAGGGTCAGGCTAAAGTCGATGTTGCTGCCTTTAGGGAATCGGCTGGGCAACTTTAGCGTTGAGTCTGAATCTGTCTTACTTTTGGGTAGAAATGCACTCTGCACAACAACACTGTGGCTAATGTTTTGCGGGTATTGTACTCACGACATAGTGATATTTATTACCTAACCTCATTGAGTGCATATGTGATGTATTCGACTACACCATGTAAGTATTTTTGCTGATGGAGCAGTTGACTGATTCTGTAATTTAAGGAAAAAATTGAAGGTGTTCGTTGCAGTTTTCAACAGCAAAAGCGCCTGAAGATATGTTCTTCAGGCGCTTGGCCGTTTATCGTTTTGGTGGCGGGGCATGGATTTGAACCATGGACCTTCGGGTTATGAGCCCGACGAGCTACCAGACTGCTCTACCCCGCGATGAATGCACTCGCTTTAGTGCTTAACAAGTATAGCGGGTTACACCTCAGTTGTGTGTGTTTATTTTAGAGAAACTTTAGCAAGCACGATTTCAAAGCTAATCGCAAAGCTCACACAGAGGTTCAGATGAGCGACATTTCTCCGACGACATCTAGCCTTGTGTATTTGCCGGGCTGCATGAACTTTTCAGAGAGGATTTCTGAGACGTCAGGGCTAATCCAGCCAAACTGCTTGAGCAAGTACACGGCAGTTGCGTATTTCGCGCGTTTGGAGCCATCGATTGCTTTGATGGCGATGCCCATGCCTTCACCAACACGCCCGATGCATTGAATGCCTTCTGCGCCGGACTTACTAACTAGCGTTCCTTCGCTAAGTTCCATCAGCTGGGTGTCGAACCCTTCTGAGCCAGACACCATGCCCGGATAGCTGGTCATCGCCCTGGAGATCCGCTCCATTTCCAGGCTTTTGCCTGAGGCGAGCTTGGCGTATAGTGTGGCCATTTGGCTCAGCTGCATTAAGTAGGTTGGGACGCCACAGTCGTCATGGGCGCAGATAAATTCATCGGCGGGCATACCTAGCAGCTCAGATAGCTTAGAGATAATGAGCTTTTGTACGGGGTGCGATCGCTGCAAATAACCATCTAAAGACCAGCCGCGCTTTTTGCAGACGGCGAGCATTCCAGCGTGCTTGCCCGAACAGTTGTGTGCTAGGGGAGTATTTTTGCCAGTGGGGGTGGGGCACTGTAGTGCCACCGGCTCAACATCGCATCGCCAGAGAATGTTGAAGGCTTGTCGGGCGTGCGCAATGGTTCCCTTGTGCGAACCGCACATAATGGCCAAGTCCTTTTCGGTGAGATGAAAATGGTCGAGGGTGCCGGTGGATGTGACTGACAGTGCCTGAAAGGGCTTAAGGCAAGAGCGAATAAAGCTGCCCGCTTCCGGGTCTCCTGCATTGGCGAGTACCCGGCCACGCTCATCGCAAGCGACTGCATGGGCTCTATGGGTCGATTCGACGATCCCTTCGCGCAGTAGCTGGATTTCTAGTAGGGCGGCAGAAGAACGAGTGACCCTATTCATGATGTTTCAGGGGGATGAAAGACACAGCGCTAGACAAACTGCCAGGTGACTAAGCTGAAGGCCAGCATGCCGCAGATGATGGCAAAGGTTTTTTGTAGGCGGTGGAGAATAGGCTTGACTTGGTAGTCGGCAATCAGGCGATCACGGTTAAATACGTCGTCTGGCTTTTCCCAAACTTGGCCGTCGTACCAGCCAGATTCTTCGTAGGCCACGGCTTGCTGCGCTAGGCGATCGCACACATGGCGCCAGCCGGTATAGAGCTGTACGAGTGCCAGCGTCGGCAACAGAAGTGCACCCAAAGAAGCACTAATGATGAATTTTGGCGGCACTTTCGCCGGGACGAAGCTGATAGCCGCCATTGGGCCTACCAAGAGCCAGCTCACCAGCCACAGACTGACGATAGGCACAATGAAGCCTTTTAGATCACGAGCGCCCCAGCTGTAGAACCATGACTCGCTCATGCTCTCGTATTCCTTGATGGGAATTTGATCGGCTGGAACTGGGCAGCGGGCAATAAGGGAACTCTTTTTGATATCGCCGTTCATCAATTTGCAGCAGGTGGTCTTACAGGTGGTCGCGTGCCGTCTTTGTTATCTTATGTGTTTTTTCGGACAAGCGCGAACCCTGTGCCCGGCGCCGTCATTTTAGCGGCGATCGCGGCGCTGGGCGAAAGGGTTGATCGTTCGTCAGCTGTTCGTTAGCTGTTCAGTGAGGTCGGGATAAATTCGATTCGCTCGGCGTGACCCCAAAAAGCCTCTAAATCGTAGTATTCTCGGTCGGTCGGCATGAAGATGTGGACTATTACTTCGCCGTAGTCTTTGAGCACCCAGCGTCCTTCGCTCATGCCCTCGGTTCTGAGGGGCTGCCGGTCGAACTTTTCTTCGATGGTGGCTTCGATAGTGTTTGCGATCGCCCTGACCTGAACATTTGAAAAGCCCGTCACAATGACGAAATAATCCGCTAAGTATGAGATATCCCCTGTCTGTAGAATGGTGATGTTGCCAGCTTTACGGTCATCAGCGGCTTCTGCGATCACCAGTGCCAATGCTTTTGCGGCTTCGTCTACAGGTGTTTTGAACTCGTCATCGGTGGTGGGAAGGCGAGGCGTTTCTGGTGCTGCTTCCGCTACCGGTTGCGTGTTATCGGGGGTCTGTGCGACTGTTTTTTCAGCCGCTACTTTTAGGGGATTACTCAAAAGCTCGCGTCCTCATAATGCAGTGATTACTTACTTACTATCTTACTGAAAAGCCAGGCGTTTACCGTTTGGCGCGCCACCAACGCTT
>JBCBIK010000043.1:0-29826 GCA_038524545.1 Cyanobacteria bacterium J06623_4
GAAGACGACCCGCAAAAGTTAGAGAGCCTAGGCGTATTCGTTCGCTCATGAGCACGCTCACGCATGCTGCAGTAGTTAAAAATTAGCCATATCAGTCGGTTCACCCGGATAGAATTCTTCAGACAAAACATTGTCTAGTGAATAAGCAACAGTATCCGGGAAAGTCTTGGAAGCCAGACCAGACTCTTTTACCGCTAGCATCCGCCCTTTCTTGTAAGCAGCTTCTGGAGCTTCAGCAAGATAGGGCTTCAGGCTAGGATTATCTGCACTGAGTTCGCTAATATCCAACCGCTGCACATTAATAGTGGCAAACCAACTGCGGCTGCGCTTCTCAGACTGATACTCCTATTTCAGCAAATGACCAATCAGAATAGCCAAACGATTCCGCAGCGCCTGCCTTTGCTGCCACCCTAAGGACTCAATCTCCTCAATCACATTATCTACATCCAGCTGTGACCACTGACAATTCCGCAGCAGCCAAGACTGTCGCTGAGTCCAAGCATAGAAGTCCGCCTCGTACAAACTATCTTGACCAGTCGAAACACCCAACCGTGAGAGAGACATATCCAGCGAACTCAATTTACCTCATGCCTCTATTCTAATCACGCATGCAATCGATCACGCCCGCTGTCTCTTTAGCTTGGGGCACTCTACTCATATAACCAACCCACCAAAGTCCCGACAGTTAGCTCAAGCGCTCTAGCAAAATCCGGAACAGGAATCTGTTGCTCAGCCTGTTGGTAAAGCTGCACTTTAGAATCTGAAGTGTATACAAAAACACATTCTTCAATCGGATCAATCAGCCAACCCATTTGCGTCCCATGACCTAACGCATGCAAAATCTTCTCAACCACCTTAGTTTGATTTTGACCAGACGACACGATCTCAATCATCCAGTCAGGCGTTGTAAATAACTCTCCAGATAGCTTGCCGGCTTCATCACGAGGAATGTTAGCCCAAGGTAGAACTGCGACGTCAGGAATAATCGAACGATTTGCAAAGGTACAACGCAGTTCAGGAAATGCCCGGCCTGTTTTACTGGGTTTTAGAGCTGCATTAATAATGGAAGCTAACTCACCTTGTATGCCGCTGTGGTCTGCTTTTGGCATTGGCTTTTGAATGATTTGGCCATCTATATATTCACTGGCAGGCTTCGACTCCGGCAGCTGTAAAAACTCCGTGAGTGTGATGGGTTTAAGCGGTGTCTTCACCATTGAATGCCGGATTTTGGGTAGGGTCGTTTCCGTAGTGAGCTAGATTAACGTTGAAAAGTCAGGTTGCTTAACATTTCTATGCCAAAGATGGCACAGCAGCAATGAGTTGTTGAGTCAGCATCTCTGGAAAGTCAGCGTTTACAAAGCAGCTACTAGGATACAAATAATCTTCACCAGAATCATCAACAACGTGTATGTAGCTTTCCTCAGCAGCACCTGGGTCTGGTAAGACCTGGTAGATCTTTAGAATCTGCAAGTCATCACAATTTTCATTGGAGACACAAATCGCAAACCGTCGCTTTTCAGATGAGTGTTTCATGTCAACGCTAATCCAGAAGTCGCTTTATTTTCATTTTACGCTTGCCGACGCCATGCGCTTCAGTCGTTGCATCACCCACGACTTCTTCGCCGCTAGCCAAGTTGCGCAAGAAGCGACGGATGATTTTACCGGAGCGGGTTTTGGGCAATGCATCGGTAAATTGGATGTCTCCGGGGCGGGCGATTTTGGGCCTAGACCTTACCAGCACCGTTAACGTACTGCTGAGTATTGCTCTGTAGGTTAGTTTGACAGAGTTGTGAGTCTTCTTTGCTCAGGTGAGATTTTAGAAACTCGTTAACGAATGTCTGATACCCGACGTTCGCTTTCTCAGCACCTGCTTTGATGCTCTCCATAACCTCATCATCGATGTAAATATGAAGTAGCGTTTTGCCTTCTGACGAAAGCAGAGCACCCCTTTTCCCTTTCGAGAAATCGTATTCATCCTTCATAATCTTTTATCTCAGAACGAGTGGCACGGCGAGCAGAAATGATGCGAGTGTCATCACCACGAGAGGTGAAAACCACGACCAAAAGATTGTAGTTCGCACCTCTGCCAATCAGGATGAACCGAACTTCTCCCTCAACATTCAGATCCTCGTAGAGGATAGCCAATGGGTCAAAGAACGCACTTTCGGCAGCACGGAATGAAATTCCATGTTTCTTGAGATTGCTCGCATCTTTGTTTGGATCATACTGACTGAAAATTCATAGCAACGACAGAGCACTAGGAGCCCTGCCGCAGCTTTTCTAGCACGCTCTGATCTTCCATGGTGGTGGCATCGCCGACGACTTCTTCGCCGCTAGCCAGGTTGCGCAAGAATCGACGGATGATTTTGCCGGAGCGGGTTTTGGGCAGTGCATCGGTAAATTGGATGTCTCCAGGGCGGGCGATCGCACCAATCTCCTTCACCACATGCTGCTTCAGCTCAGCCTTCAGCTCATCACTAGGGCTAACCGTACTATCCAACGTCACAAACGCATACACATCTTGCCCCTTCACATCGTGCTTGCGTCCTACCACCGCAGCCTCTGCTACCGAGGGATGCGATACCAGCGCCGACTCAATCTCCATCGTGCCAAGCCGATGCCCCGACACATTTAGCACATCATCGGTGCGACCCATCACCCAAAAGTAGCCGTCCTCATCCTTACGGGCACCATCCCCCGCAAAGTAAAAGTACTGCCCATCTTTGGGTGGGATGTGCTCCCAGTAGGTGCGGCGGAAGCGCTCATCGTTGCCGTATACGGTGCGCATCATGCTGGGCCATGGATGCTTGACGACTAGGTAGCCGCCCTCATTAGCGCCGACCGGATTGCCCTCCGCATCGACAATGTCGGCAAGGATGCCGGGGAAAGGCTTCGTCGCAGAGCCCGGCTTAGTCGGCGTTGCGCCAGGCAGCGGCGTGAGCATAAAGCCGCCGGTTTCGGTCTGCCACCAGGTATCAATGATGGGGCACTTCTCGCCGCCAATCACCCGGTGATACCACATCCAAGCTTCCGGGTTAATCGGCTCGCCGACTGTTCCTAGAATTCGCAGGGAGGACAGGTCGCGGGCATTGGGCTCCTTATCGCCCATTTTCATGAAGGCGCGAATAGCCGTGGGCGCGGTGTAAAAGATCGTAATGCCATACTTTTCGACCACGTCCCAAAAGGCACCGGGGTTAGAAGGGCGAGGCGCACCTTCGTACATCACAGTCGTTGCACCGTTCGATAGCGGGCCATACACGATGTAGCTATGGCCCGTAATCCAGCCAACGTCGGCGGTGCACCAGTACACATCGTCTTCTTTGATATCGAAGGCCCACTTGAAGGTCATGTGGGTGTAGAGGTTGTAGCCTGCGGTGGTGTGAACGACGCCTTTGGGTTTGCCGGTGGTGCCGCTGGTGTAGAGGATGAAAAGCAAATCTTCGCTGTCCATCGGTTCGGCGGGGCAGTCGGTAGAGGCGCCGGGCTTGACGTCGTGCCACCACACATCGCGGCCCTCGGTCCAGCCAACCTCTTGCTTAGTGCGCTGTATAACGAGAACGTTGGTGACGGAAGGGACGGCGTTGTTGGCAAGGGCATCGTCGACGGCGGGCTTGAGGCCCATGGGCTTATCTTTGCGGAAGCCGCCGTCTGCTGTGATCACGACTTTGGCTTCGGCATCGTTGAGGCGATCGCGCAGCGCCTCCGCACTAAACCCACCAAAGACCACCGTATGGGCCGCGCCAATCCGGGCACAGGCCAACATTGCCACCGCCGCTTCCGGCACCATCGGCATGTATAGACCCACGCGATCGCCCTTCTTCACACCCATGTCTTTGAGCACATTGGCCATTTGGCACACTTCTTGGTGCAGCTCCGCGTAGGTGAGCGTGCGAGCATCGCCGGGTTCCCCCTCCCATATCAGCGCCGTTTTGTCGCGCTTATCCGTACTCAGGTGGCGGTCCAAACAGTTGTAAGAAAGGTTGATTTTGCCACCGACAAACCACTTGGCAAACGGCGGCTGCCAGTCGAGGGTCGTATCCCATTTTTCAAACCAGTCAAGCTCCGTGTCGGCCAGCTTGGCCCAGAAAGCAGCCGGGTCGGCAGCGGCCTCGTCGTATAGCTTTTGGTAGGCTGCCATACTCGGAATTCTCGCCGCTTGTGAAAACGCGGCAGGGGGGTCAAATACCCGCTGTTCCTGCAATACCGATTCAATCGTGGAGTCAGACATGGGAAAGTACGCCTCTGAAGTTTTGCGGTAGTGCCCGACAGCCAAACTCTGGCTGAACCATTCATGCGCTACCAAAAATCTTTCAAAAGGGTACTGCGAATGCTTCCAGCTTGGCCGATCCGCTCGGGGTTACTTAACATTCCACCCATCGTTTCTTAGCCTTCGCTAAAACTATCTTCTTCCACCAGGATCTTCGCCATAACTTCAAGTTGGAAACCGTTCAGTGCGTAAAAGATAGAAGCAGGACTGATAAATAAAAGAAGGGTTATCTCGTTTGGATAGGTCTGTAGCTCGTTGCTGACGCATCAGAAAAGACACCAGAAAGTCACCAGTCAGAACGTTAGTTAGATAGGCTTGCATCGTTGCATCGTCAGATTCAGAGTGCGATTAGAACTCTAATCGCTACTCACTACTCAGGGTGAATGAGCACTTTTTTGCGCTGCTCTTTTTGGCCTATTTGTTCGGCTATGTCGATATGGATACTACCTCTTTGAACCGCATCGGCACTCGATTGCGGAGCGGTGACTTGCACCGCGCACTCGGTCGATTTCGGCAGTTTCGAGCTGCCTACAGTGTCTACCAAAACAATCTTCAAAAGCTACAGCCTGCCGCCTACGTAGAACGGCTGCATCCTAGATCGACCTCCCTATTCGAAGGTATCGACCCTGACCGTTACGCCCGTGAACTGCGCGAGCGGGGGGTGAGCTTTGGGTTTTCGCTCACACCTTCTCAGGTTGCTGAGATTTATACCTTTGCCTGTGACGCGGTTTGCACTGAGCCCGGTTTCGACGGTGAGTTTTACGCCAATGAGGTAGACGCTGGGAGACTGAGGGGCGATCGCTACTGCTTCAGAGGATTGGTACAGCAGCCGGAAAACTGCCCGCTGATTCAGACGCTGGCTGAAGACCCGGCGCTGCTCAGTATTGTCCGGCGCTACTTGCGGTATTGGCCCACAAAGCTGACGTTTCACCTCACCTGGACGTTTGCGGTAGCGATGCCAGAAGCCGAGCAGAGAAAGCGCTACCCGCCGCTGAACTATCACTACGATGTAGCTGGCTACAACTTTATGACCACCTACTTCTACCTCACCGATGTCGATGCCGAGTCTGGTGCGCACGTGATGATAGCGCGATCGCACAATCAAAAGCCGCTTCACACCCTATTTGGCTATGGCGCGAGCCCACAGCTGGCCCAGCAGGTATTGAGCCACTACGGCACAGACAGTGAGCTATCGATAGAAGGCAAAGCGGGCTTTGGCTTTGTGCAAGATCCCTCCTGCTTCCACCGGCTGTCTGCACCGAAAAAGGGCCGCCGTTTACTGCTGCAGATTCGCTATTCGTAGGTCATAGCTTCGAACCGGTCTTCAAATCTTGATTTGAAGCGCAAAATCTACACATTCACCAGTTGATTCCCCTACACTATGTCTATAGTTGAATATTCTTTGTGATGAGCATGGCCCTTCCCTATGCAATCTTGGCCGCGCTATTCAACCAACCCTGTAGCGGTTACGACCTGGTAAAGCGCTTCAACAAATCGGTAGAGTGCTTTTGGAGTGCGAGCCACCAGCAGATATATAAGGCACTGGCCAAGCTAGAAGAAGAGGGCCACGTGTCTTCAGAGAAGATCGAGCAGGAAAATCGACCCAACAAAAAGCTATACACCGTTACAGACAGCGGTCGTCAGCAGCTGCAGACCTGGATTGCCCAAACCGAAGAAGAGATCGCACCGCTCAAGTCTGACCTACTGGTCAAGCTGTCGGTGGGGCACACGGTACCCACAGAAACCCTGCTAGAAACCCTAGATGCCTACACCCAGCGGCATCGAGAGCGGCTGAAGTCTTACCAAGCCGTAGAAAAGCAGTACGCCCAAATGCCTCAGCTATCGCGGGAGAGCCAGTTTCAATATCTTGCGCTGCGGGCAGGCATTCGTCAGCAGCTCGCCTGGATTGCCTGGTGCGAAGAGGCGATGAGCTTTTTGGGTCGGTCTACCGCTCAGCCTGTGGCCGCGCGCGAATCTTTCAAAGAGTCTGCCTCCCGAGAATCTTCCCCAGTGGGCTGATTGCGTTGGCAGCGTTCGCACAGCCCAAAAAATTCGAGCGTATGATAAAAAATCTGAAAATTGTGGGATTCGGTGAGGTGGGTTTCTAATCCGTGGACCGGGCACTCGGCCATTTCAACTGAGTTGCCGCAGCGAACGCAGTTGAGGTGATGGGTATCGGTCTGCGCCAGGCTGTAGAGCGATTCGCCACTGGGCAGCGTCCGCACCTGCACGACGCCCTCTAGCTTGAGCGACTCCAGCGCCCGGTATACCGTCGCAAGGCCCATGCTGAGGTTACGTTGTTTCAGCAGTACGTGCAGGTCTTGGGCAGAGATCGCCTCTTCGAGCTGTTTAAGAAGTTCAAATATTTGGGTTTGGTTCCGGGTCCGGCGGCTTTTCATGACCTCGTTCAAACGTGACGCCTCATTACAGCTTAAGGGACCCCGCCGAAACTAGGGAGAATAAATACGGTAGGATTCACATGTCCTTTCCTGCTTAAGGCCCTGCCTAAGAACTCCCGTGGCGCAATCTGCGAATGCTCGACTGTACCAGGCCAAAGTGTATGTGACCCTGCGGCCTTCTGTGCTCGACCCAGCCGGGACGGCGGTCCGCTCTGGTCTCAGCCACATGGGCTACGACAATGTTTCAAAAGTTCGCATTGGCAAATACATTGAGCTAGCGCTGACGGCAGAGAGTGAGCAGAGCGCCCAGCAGCAGCTCGATAAAATCTGCGACCAGCTGCTGGCCAATCCAGTGATAGAAAACTACCGAATTGAAGTGTTTGAGACGGCGGTTGCCTAGGTTAAAAGCCGGTCAAAAAGCCGGTCAAACGACTGCAAGTCACTCCCTACAGGTCATTCCCTACCAGCTATCTCCTCAAGGTCATTACACCGCAAGGCATTCTATCTATGAAGTTTGGCGTCATTGTTTTTCCTGGGTCCAACTGCGATCGCGACATCGCCTACATTTTGCAAGACATTTTGCATCAGCCTATCCAGATGATCTGGCATGAAGATAGCGACCTAGCCGGGGTCGACGTGGTAGTTGTGCCGGGCGGCTTTAGCTATGGAGATTACTTACGCTGTGGTGCGATCGCTCAATTTTCAGCCGCGATGCAATCCACCCTGCACCACGCATCCCAGGGAAAGCCGGTGATGGGAATTTGCAATGGCTTTCAGATTTTGACCGAAATGGGGCTGCTGCCAGGGGCGCTGGTGAGGAACCGAGACTTACATTACATTTGCGATCGCATTCCCATGACCGTCGAGCGCAGCGATTCTCTGTGGACCCAAGGATACGCGGAGGGCCAGCAAATCATCCTGCCCATCGCCCACGGCGAAGGCTGCTACTTTGCCGACGACGACACCCTCAAATCGCTAGAAGACAACCGCCAAGTACTCTTCCGCTACTGCGACACCAGCGGCCAGCCCACCGCAGCAGGCAACCCCAACGGCTCCCTGCACAACATTGCCGGTATCTGCAATGCCGCAGGCAATGTCCTCGGCATGATGCCTCATCCAGAGCGAGCCGCCGATCCTGCCCTCGGTGGCACAGATGGCCTCGCACTGTTTAAAGGTCTGCTACAGTCAGCGATGATCGCAGCCTGAAAACAGGCCCGCTCAGACTGCGCTTCTCGGTGTTTAGTGATGTTCAGTTGACCTGCAGTCGGCGAGTGACCACGGTCAGGCCATCTTCACGAACGAGCAGTGCCGAGACCCAGCGGCTGTCAGGCGTGGATGGCGCTTCGCCAATCTTGAAGAGCCCGCCCGCTGAGAGCAGCTCTAGCTCCACAGGGCGACCGGTAAAGAAGTCCGTCGCCGTCGTGCCTTCCTCGATCGCCGCGCCTAGCAGATACCGGTTGCCCAAAGGCTCAACCACAATGGCGTCAAAGTCGTAAGTTTCACCAGCGTCTACCTGCTCCGCCAAAATTACTGACACCGTAGGCGGCTGCGCTCCAGAGGTCACCTGATTGCGTTCAGAAAGGGTGGTTTGGGAGACGATTTTGCCCGCTTCGAAAGTTTGCTCGGAGCGGATGACCGACTCTAGCGTTGTCGCCTGTCCGTTTAGGGTCTTTGTGCCATTGATGTAAGTGACGGTCTCGGCCACGAAGCCGCCTGCGACCGGCTCCCAAGACTGTAGCTCCACCCGGTAGGTGAGGCTGTCATAGCGTTCCCACAGGTCCTGTAGGGCCGTTTCTAGCGTTTCGTAGGTAAACCCATCTTCGTTAGTAAAATTCCGGCTGTAGCTTTCCATGACTGCAGAGAGGTCACCGGCAGAGGCTGCAGCTCCAATTTGGTTGATGGCTGTGGTGAGTGCTGCTGGGGCAGTGTCTGGAGAGGCCGCTGGGGCGGGTCGCATGCCTATGGCTTCGCCGCCGAGGCCTAGCGCTAGCCCCAAAAGTGCGACCGATGCAAATGACTGACCTTTTATCCGGGTAAGCAATTGCTGGGGATGCAGCCAGTGTCGGCGGTGGGTCATGGATTTGCACTTCCTTCTTATTAAGGGCTTGTCAGCTTTAGGGCTTTTCTGTCGGCTTTGTCCCATGCGGGGGTGCTAGCAAAGCCAATTGCTCACTTATTGAGCGGTGTGAGCGGTGGTTGATTCAGTCAATTTAGTTTAGATCGTTGGCAGATAATACCTTAAACAAAGGTACCCTGAGACTTGTATTATTACGGCATTTGACCGGCTATTACCGTTTGAGAGGGCAGTTTTATGGGTGAAGGTTTATCGGCACAGTCAGTCAGTACCGAATCCGTCAGCGCCGGAGCAGAGGGTCAGCAAAATGGTCAATCTGCCAGCCACCAATCTGATGATGTGGCAAGTGCTCAGCCTAAGCCTTCTGCAAAGCTACTGATTGCAGCGAGCGGGACGGGCGGCCATCTGTTTCCGGCGATCGCAACTGCCCAACAGCTCATCCAGCACTCCAGCTGCGACTACACCATCGAATGGCTAGGGGTGCCCGACCGCCTAGAAACAACACTGGTTCCAGAGAGCTACCCGCTGCACACTGTAAAAATGGGCGGCGTCCAAGGGGGCTTGGGTCTGAGCACGCTCAAGCTGCTAGCCCGCTTTGCCAAATCTACAGCGCAGGTTCGTCGTCTGCTGAAGCGAGGCCAGTTTCAAGGCGTCTTTACCACCGGGGGCTATATTGCAGCGCCCGCTATTATTGCGGCTCGCTCTCTGGGACTGCCGGCTATTTTGCACGAGTCGAACGCGCTGCCGGGCAAGGTGACTCGCTGGCTTAGTCCTTGGTGCACCACGGTGGCCCTAGGGTTTGAAGATGCCGTTCAGCATTTGCCCAAGGCCGATACGGTGGTGGTGGGTACGCCAGTGCGATCGCAATTTTTAGCAGCTGTCCAAACGGCCAACCAGACAGCCCTTCCTGACATCGATATTCCCGCCGGAGCGCCCCTGATCGTCGTTGTCGGCGGTAGCCAAGGCGCCGTCGCAGTCAATCAGATGGTGCGGGCCGCGGCCCCTGCCTGGCTAGAAGCTGGTAACTGGATTGTGCACCTCACAGGACAGAACGACCCCGACGCCGATAGCTTCAGCCATCCGCACTACGTCCACCGGCCTTTTTATGACAATATGGCTGCGCTCTTTCAGCGGGCTAACCTGGCCATCAGCCGGGCCGGAGCCGGTACCCTGATCGAGCTAGCCATCACCGCAACCCCCTCCATCCTCATCCCCTACCCCTACGCCGCCGAAGACCATCAAACCTACAACGCAAAAGCCTTCGCCACGGTTGGGGCAGCCCAGCTGCATCAGCAGTCCGCCCTCTCTGCTCAGCGACTGCAGAGCCTAGTAAGCGACCTGCTCGCCCATCCCGAGCAGATGCAGGCCATGTCTGCCGCTGCGAGCCGCCTCTCCACCACCGATAGCGCCGCCAAAATGACCGAACTCATCACGCATCAGCTCAAAATTGCATAGACAAGGCGTTATGTAGACAAGGCGTTATGTAGACAAGGCGTTATACAGACAAGGCGTTATACAGACAAGGCGTTATACAGACGAAGCTAGGCTAGCGTCGTCACGGGCATCGCTGCCTTTCAGCCGCTGCTTTTCGCTGTACAGCAGGTGTGTGACCCAAGTTTGGTGCGCGATACAGCCTTTCAAATTCGCGGTTAAAGTGGGCCGCTACGGTGGGATTGCGAATCACCATGAGGGTTTCGTCATTTTTTGTGTTTGCCGCGTGGCTCCAGTTTTGAGAGCCAACGATGACGGTATTTTGGTCGACAATGGCAAATTTGTGATGTAGCTTGTCTCCTTCGGGCAGCTGCGGCGACCCAACTGACTCGATAGGCGTAGCCCAGGGGTGATTGTTGTCTTCTATTTGGCAGCGCTGGTCTGGTAGGGCAATGCCTAGCATGTCTAGCGCTTCGCTGTAGCTTCGGTATACGAAACCTGGATCAATCAGAGCCCTAAGCGCTGTGCCGGCCTTGACCTGAGTTTCTAGCTGGTTGGCAATCTTCTGGTCTGAAAAGACAAATAGCGCCATGTCGACGCTGTGGCTGGCCTGGCTAAGGGTATGGGCGATGAGGCCATTGACGCTTTGCTCCCAGGGCTGTGTGGTAGAGACCGGCGAGAACTGGAGCGTGAGTGTGCTGGCGGGTAATGTCAGCGTCTGCGGCGGGCGGTAGGGCTTTTGTAGCCCAAAAACGCTGTCGGGAGCCCCGCCCGGTCCATCGCCCCACATCAGGTCAAATTCGTCTGTGAAGACTTGAGCCACCGATGGACTGTCAATTTTGAGCAGCATGTTTGCATTTCCCCGGCTTTCGGGCGCGTCCCTATCGCCGTGAATGCCAGATAGGGTGAAGTTTGCCGAGCCCGTAATTACCCAGCGCTGGTCAATCACTAAAAATTTGTGGTGCATGAGGCCACTGCCCTTAGAGCCATCGGCGGTGTCGTCGAGCTTGGGGACAGTGCTGGTGTTAAGAATTTGTAAAGCTTCTGCCTGTTCTGCTTTGGGCTGCGCGTACTGATTTTCTAAGATGAGGCGCACCTGTACGCCCCGCTGAGTGCTGTCGACGAGGGCCTGAGCGATCACAGGCAAATTTAGCGCCTGCACAGCCACATCTACAGACCGCTCAGCCTGATCAATCGCGGTAACAATCACCTGCTCTAGGTCGTCACCGTGGCGGTTTACCTGGCGGTAGGGATCCGCGTACACGCTGGCTTCAGACTGGTTGAAAAAGACTTGCAGGTACGGGTCTTGCGGTAAGGGATCGACCAGCGGGTGCACTTGAGTGTTTTGATGCGCTCGGGAAAGGCGCCAAAGGCTGCTGCCCACCGTAAGGCACAGTCCCAAGGTGCAAAAAATCAGCCAGCGGCGAGGAGGTTGAGACACAGCAATGGCGAATTGGGTAGGGGGTGCGGGTTGAGCTAGGCAGTGTGTTTGATCGGTTCCTTGCGACTAGCCTTTTATAGTTAGCCCTCTCATTGATTGGGGCTATCCACCCAGTCACCAGCAAGGCAGGGGCGCTGAGGAGCCCTATAATTAATGGACACTTTTGCAATGAAACATTTGCCCCTGCGGCTCCCGATGACGCTATGCTCACCCCCGAACAGTTTTTAATTGCGACTCAGTACTTCGCCATTGGTACACTGGCCTTTGCTGCACTGACGGCTCTGGCGTTTGTGCTGCAGTGGGGAATTCGGTTTCGCCTGGTGGGTGCGACCGGCTTTATGGGTGTATTAACCGCTGGGCTATTTGGCCTGAGCTTTCAGCCGCTGACGCAAACGATTGTTGAGGGCGCAGTCCCCTATACGACTGTGTTTGATTCGGGATCGTCTCAGGTGGTGATTGCAGTGCCCAATTCGATTACGGCAGATGAGCTAGAGGCGACACTGCAGCAAGCGGCTAGCAACTTGCTCAAGCCCAGTCGCCTCGGCGGGCCAGGCCAGCAAACGCCCCGGATTCGGGCGCGGGCAATTGTGCATCAGCCGGGCATTTCGGAGCTGCTATATCTTGGTGCGGTCACCCCCGGAAAAGGCACCACACCAGAGGAGAAATCACCCGTCGTGGAGATTTACCCTGACCAGCTCGCCAAGGCAAATCAGGCGGCTGGCTAACGCGCTACGGCAAGTAAATTTCTAGAATCAATCCAAAATTAGTCCCAAACGTTAATCTATTCAGTACTAAACGTCCGAAAAATAGGCAGTAGAAAGTCCTATGGCAGTACCCACTTTCCCAATTCTCAATATTGCGCCTGCCCAGGTCGTTCGCGGCAGTGGCGTCTTAGCAAAGAACGCAGCGCTGTTTTCCCGGTTGGGTCAGCGGCCACTACTGATTGGGGGCGATCGCTCTCTAACGGTAGCCATGCCTTTTTTGGCACCGGCTCTGACTGACCTGACCGCAGAGCGCGCCACTTACCAAAAGGACTGCAGCGAGACTGTGCTGAGCGCACTTCATGCAGCGGCAGCGGCCCATCAGGCAGACTGCATCATTGGCGTGGGCGGTGGTAAAGCGCTAGATGCGGCCAAGCTCGTGGCCCACCAGCGGCGGCTACCCGTTGCAACGGTGCCCACCTCAGCCGCCACCTGCGCAGGGTGGACCGCCCTGTCAAACGTGTATTCGGACGCGGGGGCCTTTTTGTACGATGTGACCTTGCCGACCTGTCCCGAGATGATCGTATTGGACTATGACCTGGTGCTGACGGCACCCACGCGCACCTTGGTGGCGGGTATTGGTGATGCGATCGCCAAGTGGTACGAAGCCTCTGTCAGCAGCGGTCACTCACCGCACACCATGGTGATCGGCGCAGTGCAGCAGGCCAGAGTCCTGCGCGATATTTTGTTCCAAAAGTCCGTCTCGGCGCTGGCCAATCCTGGCAGCGAAGACTGGCGAGAAGTCGTAGATGCTTCGGTGCTGATGGCTGGCGTGATTGGTGGCATGGGCGGCGCCCAGTGCCGTACAGTCGCGGCTCACGCAGTGCACAACGGGCTCACCCACGTCGCGGCCCATGGCACCCTACACGGCGAAAAAGTGGCCTACGGCATCCTCGTGCAGCTGCGCCTAGAAGAAATGGGACCTGAGCCGCGCACACTGGCCGCAACCGCCCGCCAACAGCTGCTGCAGTTCTACCGTGAAGTGGGGTTGCCCGCTACGCTGGCGGATATGGGTATGGAGCAGCTCACCGTAGCGCAGCTGCAGCAATCTGCCACCGTTGCCTGCCGAAAGGACTCAGATATTCACCACTTACCTTTTCCAGTGCAGCCCGCGCAGGTCATGGCCGCCATGGTCTCAACGACCGCGCCGACCGGCGCTCAGCTACCGGTGACCAAGCAGCTACAGCCTGCTTCGGTCCAGTAGCTTTGGTGTCGAGAGTGCTTTATTGAGCCCTTGCCCGTGCTTTCGATACAAAGCGCTTTGCAGACCTATAGCGCTTTGCAGACAAAAAGTGCCTTGTAGACAAAAAGTGCCTGTACAGTCGTGTGGAAAGAAAGACGAGATGTTGACTGAAGCTGTATTGTATTTTTTACGTGTTCTATTTTTGACAGGACAGACTCGCTCAGCCCACATTTCGGGATATTTAGAGCGGCGTTCTGATCTGTTACCCAGTGCCTGAAAGAGGTAGCTCAATGACGCTAGATTGGTTACAGCCTGCGGACCGACTCGGTTCACTTCCCCCCTATGTATTTGCCCGCTTAGATGAGCTGAAGGCGAATGCCCGGGCAAAAGGGGTCGACTTGATCGATCTGGGGATGGGAAACCCGGGCGGGCCGACGCCAGAACCGGTCATTGAGGCGGCGATCGCAGCTATCAGCGACGAAAAAAATCACGGCTATCCCCCTTTTGAAGGAACCGCCAGCTTCCGCAGCACGATTACCCGCTGGTACCATCGCCGCTACGGCGTGACCCTCGACCCCGATGGCGAAGCGCTTCCCCTAATGGGCTCAAAAGAGGGGCTAGGTCACCTGGCGATGGCGTACATTAACCCAGGTGATGTGGTGCTGGTGCCTACGCCTGCCTATCCGGCTCACTTCCGAGGTCCTGCGATCGCGGGCGCAGATATTCACACGATTCCGCTAAAGCCAGAGAATGACTGGGTTCTAGACTTTAACGATATTCCAGAAGACTTAGCCAAGCGTGCCAAGGTTCTGTATTTTAACTATCCAAACAATCCGACCGGAGCCACTGCTCCCCGCGAATTTTTTGAAGAGGCAGTGGCGTTTGGCCGTCGTCATCAGATTCTGCTCATTCACGATCTCTGCTACGCGGAGCTAGCGTTCGAGGGCTATCAGCCGACGAGCCTGCTAGAAATTCCCGGTGCCAAAGACATCGGCGTCGAGTTTCACACCCTGTCTAAGACCTACAACATGGCGGGCTGGCGAGTGGGGTTTGTCGTTGGCAATCGCCATGTCATTCAAGGCCTACGAACGCTCAAAACCAACCTAGATTACGGTATTTTTTCGGCGCTACAGACGGCGGCTGAAACGGCCCTTCAGCTGCCAGATACCTACTTAGAGACGGTTCAACAGCGCTACTTGACCCGCCGCGACTATTTGGCAAAGGCGCTCGCTTCCCTCGGCTGGGACGTGGTCAAGCCAGAGGCGACCATGTATCTGTGGGTGCCCTGCCCGCCAGAGACGACCGCTGCTGACTTTGCCTTCTTATTGCTGCAGAAAACTGGGGTGGTGGTGACCCCTGGCACTGCCTTTGGTGAGGGCGGCGAGGGCTACATTCGTATTAGTTTGATTGCAGATTGCGATCGCCTAGGAGAAGCCATTGACCGGCTAAAGTCAGCCAACATACGCTATAGTCCCGAACCGGCTAGTGTGTAGTGGCCTTAGGTTGCGCTCGTCAGTCTGGGGCTCGTCAGTCTGGAGCTCGTCAGTCTGGGGGAAGGGCCTACGCTAGAACCCTTGCCTCGCGCTGTAAGACAACCGGCGCCTCGTCTATTGCAGGATTTTCCAACGGCTCTAGCTCCAGGTAGGCAAGGTGTCCGTCGCGGGTGCTCTTGATCTGTAGCTCTGTGAGATCGATGCACTCAGCCATATCTGCGGCGGCGACGGAAGCTCCCGATAGGCGTGCTTGAGTCAAGATCGCCATCTTGAGATCGGCTTCTTGTAAGCATGCGTCGGTAACGTTTGCATTACTCAAGTCACTCTGAGCGAGATAGGCATGCTCTAGCTTTGCCTTGGCAAGATTTGCTCCATGAAAATTGGCGCCAATCAGCACTGCCCGCGTGAACGTTGCCTTTTCTAAATTGGCCTTCTGAAGGTCCGCGTCGTAGAGGTATGCACCGCTAAGGTCTGCCCCTTGCAGATTTGCGCCAGCTAAGTTGACATTTTCTAGCACAAGCCCGCTGAGGTCTGCATGCTGCAAGTTGGGCACCGTGAGAGGTTCGCTCGCTCGCCAGCGATTCCAAATGGAAACGCCAAGTGCCAAAATGGCGACGTGCTGCTGAGTTTCCGCTGCAGAGGTTACTGAGGAAAAGCGTTTTGCCGAAGCGGTCGCCTGCTTGTTCCGTGACCGTTGTCTTCGGGAGATTTTCTGAGAAGTCTTTGGGATCGACTGCATTTTTTCCTAAAAAGCCTGCGCCCTTCTTGCGTAAGGACCAGACAGGTGAAATATCGTCGCTGTATGCCCGTGTTTTTACGGATATACGTGATAATACGTCTTGCTCTTACCAATTTAGATGTGGTTTATAAGGAATATGTTTCCGCTTGGCCCCGTTTCAGACAAGATTCGATGAAGAGATAGGTGTTATGGCAGAAAAATGGGGTGTTTTTACGAGGATTCGCTGTGGGAAACGGCTTAGGTAGGGAGTCCTGCCTGTTGCCAAGTTGTAATCAGAAAAACAATCACAGCCGCTATGGCCAGTAGACCCTCCAATAAGGTGCCGACTAGTGAGCTGACCACCACCGCCAAGCTGACCTTGCCCGAAAATCCTATTCGCTTACCGATGGAGAGTTCTTTTCTATACAGGAATTCTCCGACGAAGGCCCCCAGCATGGTGCCCACCAAAATCCCTAGTAGCGGACCGCCCACGGGTAGCGCTGGTAGCAAGCCCAAAAAGCCAATTAGCAGTCCGACAATAGAGCCAATTTGCCCCCAGCGGCTTGCTCCCACCCGTTTCGCGCCAAGGTAAGTCGCTAGGTAGCCCACCCCCAAGCTCAGCACTAAGGCAACCACAGCGGTGATCAGCGGAATGCTGCTAGTGGCTGTGGGGCTTGCCAGAGTCCACACCAAAATTGCCGACACGATAAGGCCAATGCCCGGTAGCGCCGGGACAAACGCGCCAATAATGCCCAATAGCATGAGCGCGACTAAAACCGCATATAGGATGGCGTATGGAGTCATCTTGGGGTGTGAGCGAAGAAGTGTGAGGATGGGGGCTGAGACGAGATGCTGGCTTGCTATTAGACTCTGTCAACTGGGCGGCTACTGGCTCAGCGCGCGGAGAAATTGCTGCAGGTCGGACAGTAGACCTTTTTTTCGGCCACCACTTTTGCGCTGACCGGTTGAGTCATCATCGGCTGCGATGTCTGCGCTGCCCTCTTCTGTGCTGGGGTCGCTGTAGAGCAGCCGATCAATCTCTTCTCCAGAAGGCCGATGGTCGAGGTCTTGAAAATGCTCATATTCGTCGGGCGCTGTTTCTTTCCATAGCTGCCAGGGGCCTGGAAAGCACCGGTAAAGGGCTGCGCTTTCGAACGGACGTAAATAGTAGCAGCTCTCGATTTGGCTGAGAAACCGTTCTCTGATCTGGCGAGCTGCGTAGCCGATGCCGACGATAGCGACATCTTCTAGCTTAGGATTCAGGAGGATGACGGGCTGATCGATGGCGGCATTGCACAGCGCTTCGACGGTTTCTACTTCGATAGAAGATGGATTGACAATCAGATAGCTGTCATCATCTGCATCGACAGGGTCGGCTAGTTCGCCGAGCCCCCGAATCACAAAGTCGGGGTTGTTCCAGTCTCGTCGGGCTAGGGCGGCTGCGCCAGCATCAGGGAAAAAAACCTTGAACTGCTGACCCTCAAAAATATCTAAAAACTGCTGGGCAATCGGCTGGTGTTTTATTTCTGGGATAGCCATTTCAACTTGTAGCCGGGTGTAGCCAGCGTCGAGTGCGGCCAGGGTAGCTACCATGGCCTGTTCGGTCGCTTCGGTGAGTGTGGTAGGAATCGACATCTGAGTTTTGGGGGCGACAAAAGAAAGGACGGAAAGACTGTGAAAGAAGACGATGCAGCGATGCGTTTGCTAGAGCGTGACGGTTTCTGGCAGCGCTCGGACGAGAACTTGCTTGAGCACCATGGCGCTCCACTCTACGTCGGCTTCGGTGGTTTGGCGGCCTAGGGTGAGGCGGATGCCTGATTTGGCCGCTGCGTCGTCGTATCCAATCGCTTTGAGGATGGGGCTAGGGCTGAGCTGACCGCTATGGCAGGCAGAGCCAGCGCTAATACCAATGCCTGCTAGGTTCATTTGCCGGACTAGGGTTTTGCCAGTGACTTCACCGCGCGGCAGGCAAAAGCTGACGTGATGGGGTAAGCGATTGCGCGGGTCGCCGGTTGGGTTAAGCGCTGTAACGTCGCTCATGAGTTTGAAGAAGCGATCGCGCAAATGAATCAGCCGCAGCGTCTCGTTTGGCATGTCTTGGGCGGCTAGCTTTGCAGCCGTTCCAAAGCCTGCAATATTTGCGATCGCCTGAGTCCCCGATCTCAGTCCCTGCTCTTGTCCACCACCTAGCAGTATTCCGGAGAGTTCAAGGCTTGCGGTGTGAGATTGATCATCTCGTTGTGACCTAACATGTTGTGACCTAACATACAGAGCGCCTGCTCCCTGAGGTCCATAGATTTTGTGGCTAGATAGGGAGAGCAAGTCTACTGGCAGCTGCTGCACATCTATCGGCAGTCGGCCAGCCACCTGTACCGCATCTGTGTGGAAGAGGACGCCTTTTGACTGGGCGATCGCACCAAGCGCTTCAATGGGTTGCAAGGTGCCAATTTCACTCTGGCCGTAAATGATCGAAACCATTACGGTATTGGGCTGAATAGCTGTTTCTAAGTCACTCGGGCTCACCGTACCCTGCGCATTCACCGGCAGCCAGGTTACCTGCCAACCGCGCTCAGCCAGTCGCTGAGCAGGCTTGGCAATTGCAGAATGCTCAACCGCAGAGACGATCAGGTGCTGAGGCCGTGAAAACTGCTGAGCAATGCCAAAAATAGCCAGATTATTTGCCTCCGTGCCCCCTGCTGTGAAGACGATGTCCTCGGCAGTTGGCGCGTTGATGAGGGCAGCGACCTGCAGGCGCGATCGCTCCAGCACCGTCGCTGAGCGGTTGCCCCAAGCATGCAGGCTAGATGCGTTTCCCCACTGCGCTTCTAGGGTGGATTTCATGGCTGCGATCGCTTCAGGGCGGGGCGGGGTCGTGGCGCTGTAGTCCAGATAGATCTGCATGGAGGTGGCGATAAGTCTCACCTTACAGGATATCGTTCGGCGGGAGACTGTGGTGACCAGTTATATAGACAGACAGCGTTGTTAGGTCTCTAGTAAGGTTTATAGGTGATGGCAATCTGGTAAGTTTTTGTGACGGCACCTGACGAAGGTACGCTTCTACGTAATAATACGTAGAGACCAGTTTGCGCTTTAAAAACTGTAAGCTAGCCGATGGTGAGCAAACCGATTGCAAATAAACAGTTTCAAGCGTTTCTCCATCATCTGTTCCTGAAAGCATCGACACGACCGACACACTACGCTTTTATTGAATGCCAAATGGCCCGAGCCGTTAGGGCTTACTGAAATTTCTCTCGTTGAGATTTCGTCTTGTGATGCCCAAAGATTTTGCTGAGTCTGACGGCATCTGTCTTAAAACCGCTTACTCCATACCTTCTCAAGCACCTCTCCGAGCACCCGTTTCTCCCTCCTCGTAGAAGAAGCCCCCTCAAAGGGTCAGCGTGTGTTCATGCTGACTAGGCAGGATAGTCCTGTAAAGATGGTTCCTTTACGACTATTGGCTGATGTTGCTTGTGTTTTGGCACTGGCCCGTCTACGGGTGCGTCTTTATACGAAGGTGACTTTCTGAGTGACTATCTCAGGAGGGTGGCTTGCTGAAAAGGTATGTCTTTAAATTGTCTCTTCATTTGCTGATTGTTTAGTTTGGTTGCCCTACTCCTTGCTCGCTGACACACTATGTCCATGCCTCCAACTGCAAATCTGTTAGCGAACACATTCCCAGTTCCCTCCGCCCCCAAAAAGTCTGCGCCCACGGTCTTTTCTGCTTTTATTTCGACCACCCGCTCGGAAGAAAGTACGAGTGTCCAGCTACACGCGCCTGAGCTATGGCAGGTAAATGCGCTCTCACTGGGTTCTCCCACGGTAGGTGTGGGGCTAGCCATGGGCTCATTGAGCTTGCTAATGGCCTGCTTGTGGATTAGAGTGCGTCGCCTCAGCGTCCTGATTCGCAGAAGAGATCAGCGAATCAAGACATTGCTTTCAGTCGACTCTCTTACGGGCCTTGCCAATCGCAAGACCTTCTTCCAGTCGGGCGAAAAGCTTTTAGCGGCAGATCCCGATGCCAGAATTGCCGTGCTTTTGCTCAACCTCGACCAGTTCAAGGCGATTAACGATGAGGTAGGTACGGCGGTAGGCGATAGCTTGCTAAAGCAGGTTGCAAGCCGTTTGAGTCAGTGCATTGGTCCGGACGACATCGTCGCGAGAGTTGGTGGCGATGAATTTGCGCTCTTGCTGCGGACGGCTAGTTGCAGTCAGGTTGAGGTTGTTGCCGAGCGGGTGCTTTCTGCGATCGCCCAGCCATTTGCTATCCAGTCGCAGGTGTTCAGCATACGGGGGCGGCTAGGTGCTGCGCTCTCGGTATCGAATGGCTCCAAAAAATCTTACGGATTCAGTCAGCTGTGCTCACAGGCCAGGGTCGCTGTGACTCAGCTCAAGCCTGCTTCGCCCAAGCTTTCCTACCTTGAGCTTTCGCGCCTAGGGCTTTCTCCTCAGCCCAGTGGCCAATCTACTCGTCAGGCTCTATCTGCGTCCTGGGTTATATTCCAACCTGAGATGGCTAGAGAAATACAGGCTTTGGCCCAGCGACGGCGATCGCTCCATCTGGCCATAGAGCGCCAGGAGCTACAGGTGCACTATCAACCCATTGTGGATCTAGAGACATCACAGACGGTGGGTTTTGAAGCGCTGGTCCGTTGGCAGCATCCCGAGCAGGGCCTGCTATACCCCAACGACTTCTTGCCCTTAGCAGAAGAGATTGGCCTCAGCGTCTCGATTGACCGCTGGGTGTTGCGGCAAGTTTGTCAGCAGCTGATCAGTTGGAGAGAGAGCGGGCTATCCCCCTACGTCAGCGTAAATCTATCGGGCTCGCATCTCAGTCGGCCAGACGTGGTGGACTATGTGCAGTGGCTGCTCGACCGCTTCCAGGTCGATCCTACCCAGCTCAATTTGGAAGTGACTGAGAGCGTGATGATAGATGAGCCTGAGCAGGCGACAAACACCCTCAGGCAGCTCAGGCAGAAAGGGCTGTGCGTCAGCCTGGATGATTTTGGTACAGGGTATTCATCACTGGGCTACTTGCAGCAGTTTCCAGTCGATGTTTTGAAAATAGATCGTTCTTTTGTGCAGCATCTGCAGCAGCCTGCAGACCCTGATACTGTCATTGCACCCTGCCAAGACAAGGTGATTTTGCAATCTATCTTGTCTTTGGCAGAAGGGCTGGGGTTGCGCGTCGTGGCAGAAGGGATTGAACGGAGCGATCAGCTCTGGCAGCTCAAGCAAATGGGCTGTCATTATGGCCAGGGCAATTTTTTCTCGGGATCGGTGAGTGGCCAATCTGCGCGTGAGCTGTTGACAGTGCGCTCTTAGGCTTGGTTTTTAGCTGTCGACCGCACCCTGCAAAACGGGGCGAATACGAGCGATCGCTTCTCGGATATCGGCCTCATCTAGCCCGCCAAACCCAAAAATAAACCGGTCGTTGTTTTCTTGCGGCTGCAAGTAGTAGCGATTCAAGCTAAACAAGTCAACGCCTCTTTTCCTGGCTCGTTCTACCAGCTGCCGATTAGAGAGGTTTGTTTGCTCGAGGGGGAGCTGAGCCATCAGATGCAGTCCTGCAGGGTCGCCCTCAATGGCGACAGGTCTGAATGACCGACAGCATTCCTGGAGTGCCTGAATGAGTATTTCTCGCCGCTGTCCGTACACTGTTCGCATGCGTCTGATGTGTTTGCTGAGATGTTCCTGGCCGATAAAGTCAGCTAGCGCTGCCTGATGTAGCCAAGAACATTGGCGATCGCACAGCCACTTCGCCCGGGCAAATATGGGTACCAGCGCAGGCGACAGTACCAAATAGCCCAGTCGCAGCCCCGGAAACATCACCTTAGAAAACGTACCGATGTAGAGGACCCGAGCGTTAGTCAGGTTGCTGCTGGCGCTATCGAGCCCCTGTAGCGCCGGAACGGGTCGCCCTGCGTAGCGAAACTCACTGTCGTAGTCGTCTTCAATGATGAGGGAATGGGTGTCTTGTGCCCATTGCAACAGTGCCAAACGTCGCTGTAGTGACATCACCGCACCGGTAGGAAACTGATGGGAAGGGGTCACGTACACCAGTTTGGCAGGTTGCTGATGTGTCTGTGCCGCCAAGCCGTTTGCAGCGTGGATAATCAATCCCTCACTATCTACAGGAATTGGCAAAAGGCGAGCCGCCCGACTCAGAAAAATCTTTCGCGCGCTGAGGTAACCAGGATCTTCTACTGCCACTGTATCGTTTGGTTCGAGCAGCAGCTGAGCGATCAGTCCAAGCGCCTGCTGCGTACCCTGGGTAATCACAATTTGCTCAGGACTGCAGTGAACGCCCCTTGACTGGCTAACATAAGTCGCAATTTCCTCACGCAGTCGAGGATGACCCACAGGCATTGTGCTGTAGGTCATCCAGTTTGTTTCATCCTGACTGTGGCGTTTGATTAACTGCTGCCACTGCTGGATAGGAAACAGCGACAGGTCGGGCCGCCAGTAGCGAAAACTAATCAAACCTTGCTTTGGGGCCGTGGGCAGCTCAAGGGTGCGAATGCGCTGCGCGTATGCTGACAGTGGTGGCAAGGTCTTTTCCGTTGGCGCAGGGAGGCAACCTTGCCGAAAGCGGACTGAGGGAGCCGTCATCAGCAGATTGTCCGGAATTTCAGCACATACGAAGGTGCCAGATCCTGTCTGCGTGTGTAGGTATCCTTCACCGATGAGCTGGTCGTAGCTCTGCGTAACCGTGCTGCGAGAAACGCCTAGGGACTGAGCGAGCTGGCGACTGGCGGGAAGTTTTTGCCCAGCTCGCAGCCTCCCAGTCAAAATGGCCGTTCTAATTTGCTCGTAGATCTGCCGGTGTAGTGGCCGCTTCTTATCGCATCTCAGATCGAGTGTCAGCATGGCGGTTTGAATCAGTCACTAAAAATTGGACTGGTCAATAATTTAAAAATTGGCTATTGGACCCTGCCAATTTTTTGATTACTTTAGCAGATGTATCGCCACTGACCTGCGCAGCGATAGGTGGTTAGCAGTCTGCGATCAAAACATGCCCTATGGAAAAGCTTGAGATGAAAAATACTGCGATGAAAACCCATAAAACTCAGGTGCGACGGGTGCCCAAGCGCGGTCACTACGACTTTGAAACGGTGACTCAGATTTTAGATGAAGGATTGGTTTGCCACGTTGGCTTCGTCGTCGATCATCAGCCGTTTGTCATTCCAACGGCCTATGGCCGCATTGGCCAGCACCTCTACATTCACGGTGCTGCGGCTAGTCGAATGCTGAAATCTTTGATGACTGGCATTGAGGTGTGCTGCACCGTGACCCTGTTAGATGGTCTGGTGCTGGCTCGCTCTGCCTATCACCACTCTATGAACTATCGCTCAGTGGTTTTGTTCGGTCAGGCGCAGATAGTGAGCGACTCGGAGGAGAAAGCGATCGCACTGAAGGCCTTTACTGAACATGTCATGAAAGGCAGATGGGATGCGGTGCGATCGCCCACCCCCGAGGAACTCGCCGCGACCTGTGTGCTGAGCCTACCCATCACAGAAGCTTCCGCCAAGATTCGCACTGGCCCACCCATTGATGCTGAAGCCGACTACGCCCTGGAGGTCTGGGCAGGCGTATTGCCACTATCACTGGTGCCAGGAACCCCTGTCCCTGACCCACAGCTACCCGAAAGCATTGCAACACCTGAAAATGTCGCAGTCTACAACCGCTGTGCACTCAAAGATTAGTGCTTTAGGTTAATGCTCCAGGTTCAATATTCTGACGGCTCAGGCTTGCTCGGGCGGCGGTAATCGTCGTCGATCTTAGGTGCTTCGCTGTAAGGGCGCACGTTGAGCGCACGTTCCGCATTAGTGGAACGCTCCCGAGCGCTTGTTTGTCGACTGGGTTGCTCCGCAGATGATGGCGGACGAGATGCCTGCTCAGTTGGGTCTAGTGGGGCGTCCGAATTGGAGAGAGGATGTCTGTCTGGAGCCCTTTCTGGCTTTCTGTCTCTGCTTTGGTCGGGGCCTCTGTCGAGAGGTCTTTCGGGGCTGCCTTCTGAAGGGTTCGCCGGGCGTGGAGTCGGGGGGCGCTGGCCGTATCGGCTGTTGTCAGAGTAGCGGTTGTCTGGAGGTATTGATGGACCGGGCTGTCTGCTAGGCTGCAGTCGACCGACCGGTTCACGGTACTCTTCGTAGGGTTGGCGCTGGGGGCGGCTGTCGCCATAGCCATTGGTCCAAGCGGCTTCTTGGGCGGGGGGTACTCGCGGGGCGCGGCGTGGCGGTAAGTCAGCTGGTGGGCGATTGTGGTAGGGGTCTCGGTCTAGCTCAGCGCGGTAGCCGCGTCGCACCGGTGGCCGCTCATCGTAGCGGGGGCGCGGCGGGCGGTTGTCTACCGGCGGTAATACCTCTTTGGGCACTCGCAGCCGGACATTTTCAATAAAGAGGGTGGTGAGCATACCCGAGAGCAGCAAGAGCTGAAAAGATTGCCCAGGTCCCATGTCCCAATGCGTCAGCGCAAATAGGCCAGAGATGAGAATCAACACGGCGTAGACCTTGTCGGAATCCCTTGCATAGGTCGGTTTGATTTTGTCCAAGAAAAACAGCCCCACAGAGCCGAGAATCAGGATCATGCCGATTAATAGTGAAACGGGAGTACCAATACCCACAACCGAGTCCTCTTATATAGCCGCTATAGCCGTATGTGTCAGCATCTTACCCACGCAGGACATACCGATTGATCTGTCCTTTCCGTGTTCGTTTAAGACTTTCGTTCAAGACCGATAAAAACAGGTGGCTAAGCTATTGAACGGATGTTCATTCTGCTATCCATACATAGCATGTGATAGCAAGCATTAAGACTTCATTCTAGCAGCGACACAAAAACTGGGAGGATAAACGCTTACCCTCCCAGCCCAATTTTCTATACCGTTTGGTTCACCGCCGCTCTATCCGCGCTTGATCTGGTCGCGCTGGCTGATGAAAATGAGTGCAATCGTCGCAGGTATGACAAGGATAAGGAGACCCGCCAACAGGCTGAGCATAAAGTTAGTCAAAGAGGGCGTCATAAGATCATGCCTTGGCTTGAGCGCAAGGGGCAGCGGAAACATCTTTTCATTACTCTTCATAATATCGGCAATTGTCTGTCTTGAAAAGCTGAGACTCTTCAGCCGCCTTCCTCCCAAAATGTAGGCTGGCAGGCTGCTCAAGCGACTACCCAACCCGATACAAAGTCATAACGATGTATTAAGCTGGTAACAGAAGATCTGCTAAACGCGCTTATGTCTGGAGCTATTGATAGCGGCCTCGCTACCCTAATTCTGAGTGTGGTGCTGGGGCTCTACACGCTGCTCTTTCTGTTTCGAATCATTCTCACGTGGTATCCCGAGATTGAGCTAAATACTTTGCCGTGGGCGGTGATCGCCTGGCCCACAGAGCCCTTTCTGGTACCGGTACGGAAGCTGGTTCCTCCGATTGGCGGTGTAGATATTTCTCCCATCATCTGGGTGGGCATTGTGAGCTTTTTGAGAGAGATTTTGGTGGGTCAGCAGGGCCTAATGCGAATGATGTAGGGCGATGCTTCGAGCAGCGCTTTAGAAATTGTGAGTAGTGCGGACACAACCTCTACAGCTGAGTGCCTTCTTCGGCGGGGTTGGAGAGCGCTAATCGCACAAACGACAGGCCCAAAATAATTAGGAAGAGCATGAGCCCGATGGTGCAGGCGTAGCTCATGTCCAAGTCTTTGAAAGCGGATTCGTAAACGTAGTACACGACCGTCTTTGAGGCGTTGCGAGGACCTCCCTGGGTCATGATGAAGACTTCTTCGAAGACTTTAGTGGCTGCGATCGCACTAATCACCGCCACCAAAAAAATGTAGGGCTTCATCAGCGGTAGCGTAATGTCCCAATGCTTGCGCCAGCCATCGGAGCCGTCGATAGCTGCGGCTTCGTAGAGGTCTGCCGGGAGGCCTTGGAGCCCCGCGAGGTAAATCACCATGTAGTAGCCCAGCCCTTTCCACACCGTCACGGCCATCACGCTAAAGAGCACCCAGTTTGGGCTGGTGAGCCAAGGAATAGCAACGGCTTTGCCCGTCAGGCTAGAAAAGACCTGATTGAGCAGGCCATTTTCGGCGTAGAGCCATTTCCAGGCGATGCCTGCCACCACCATAGAAACCACCACAGGCGTGTAGTAGGCAACGCGAAACCAGCGCATTCCTTTCAGCTTTTGGTTGACAAGAATGGCGAGGAGGAGAGGTGCGATCGCTAAAATTGGGACCACACACACCAGATACAGCACCGTATTCTGCAGGGTTTTCCAAAAAGTGTCGTCCCTCAAGAGCCGCTGAAAATTTTCTAGGCCAACCCAATCCGGCGGCTGCCTGACATCGTAGCCATATTCCATAAAGCTCAGGCGAAAAGCCTGCAGCGCGGGCCAAAACACCATCAGCACCAGCACAATCAGCGCAGGTGCCAAAAACCAGTAGGGCACGAGCGACATTTTACGTCCCTGAGGTTTACGCTGCTTACTCGAAAACCGCTCAATCTTACCTTGTTCAATCTTATTTGGTGAGCCCATACCTACCTAGCCCATCGCTATCTATATCCATACCTGTCTATAGATACCTATGAAAATCTTCGCCCAAAAACAGCAGCCGCTCAGCGTTGCGGCGGCGGGTCAGGCCAGCGAGCGCTCGACCACCCGCCTTGTTCCATCGCGGAAACTGGTCGGCTGCGCCTCGGATATCTCCTTGGTTGAGCAGGCGCAGTAGCGTAGAGCTACGAAAAGCCCCAGGACCGACGTTGTAGGTAAACGAGGACAGCGCGGAAAACTGATTGTCGTTAATGGGCACTCTCACCGCTTCGTTGATGCTCTTCTCGAACCGAGCCAGGTCCTGCTGCAAAAAGTTAACGGCCTCATCTTCAGAGATGGTCATCCCGGGGCGCACCGCTCGCGTCGTGCCGTAGCCAATCGTCCAGATGCCAACGGCGTCGCGGTAGGCATTGAGCCTGAGCCCTTCAAAGGACTTGATGAGCAGTAGACCGTTCTTATTTGTGCGCTTGGGTCCGAGGGATGCCCCAGCTGAGCTGTTTGAAGGGGGCGTGGTAACAGTGCTGCCGCTGGCTGTGCCTGCCGCCGTTTTGGGTCTGGGCTCTGGCCCGCCGCGGGAGACCGTCATGCCACGGGGGGCATCTGGCCGGGTAAACCAGGCTTTCATTCCAGCGATGTTAACGACCTTTTCAGTGGGATTTCGCTTAGAAGGGTATTTGGAGATTTTGGAAAGGTAGTGACCGCCCTCCATCAGATAAAACGCGGTGTCTGTTTCTTTGATCCAAGTTCCCATGGCTGAATCGTTCCTAACCGTTACATCATCAAGCTTATATAACCTTATTTCGAGCGCATGTTAACCCAGGGTGTTGGATTATACCCGGTGCACAACTTGACACAAATCAGCTATCTTTCAGACAGATAGCCAGTGCCCAAATGCTTCAGATAATGACTGATCAGTCAGCACCTTCAATAGCCCTCAACACTCCAGCCCTCAATACTCCTTGGTATCGTTTCTTACCTACTCCATTACAATAAAAGGAAAAGACTTAAGCTTTATGGCCTCTTCTGCAACATCGAGTCGGGCTGGTTTAGACGAGTCTCAATCGGCTCATTCTATCTCTCCGACGATTCGCCGCTTGCCCAATGGGCTCACCATCATCGCAGAGCATATGCCCATTGATGCGGTTAATCTTAGCATCTGGCTAAATATTGGCTCTAAGGTTGAGCACGATGAAATTAACGGCATGGCTCACTTCCTTGAACACATGATTTTCAAGGGCACGCCTCAGATCGACTGTGGCGAGTTTGAGCGGCTGATCGAAGAGCGTGGCGCAGTTACGAATGCGGCAACCAGTCAGGACTATACCCACTACTACATCACCACGGCGCCTCAAGATTTTTCTACTTTGGCACCGCTGCAAGTGGAGCTGGTGATGAACCCCAGCCTGCAGAATGACCACTTCGACCGCGAGCGACCGATCATCTTAGAAGAGATTCGCCGGGCGGAAGATAGTCCCCAGCGGCGGACGTTTTATCGCTCCATGGAAATGAGCTTTGAGACGCTGCCGTACCGGCGTCCTGTGCTAGGGCCAACCGGGGTGGTAGAAGAGCTGACCGCTGAGCAAATGAGAGCGTTTCACCACACGTGGTATCAGCCGCAAAATATGACGGCTGTTGCCGTGGGCAACTTGCCCGTAGAGGAGCTGATTCGCATTGTGGAAGAAAGCTTCGACCAGGCAATCACCCGCAGCAACCGCCAGCACTCTAATCCAGAGCTAGTACAGAAAGCGCCGTCGTCTCAGCCGGAGCAGCCCTTTCCAGCGATCGCACGCAGTGAATACATTGATGGTGCGCTGCAGCAGGCCCGGCTAGTGATGGGTTGGCGGGTGCCAGGAATGCGCGAGCTAGCTAAGACCTACCCGCTTGATGTGGTGGCTTCTATCTTGAGCCGGGGACGCACCTCCCGCCTCACCGATGACTTGCTAGAGCGGCGTCAGCTGGTAAATAGTATTTCGGCGAGCAACATGGCCTTTGGTAATCAGGGCGTGTTTTACATCTCGGCGCGCATGCCCATAGAGAAGCTGGCAGCGGCGGAAGCTGCCATCGTCGAACACATTCAGCGCTTGCACAACGAGCCCATCACGGCCACTGAGCTGACCCGCGTGCAAACCCAAGTGGCGAACCGATATGTATTTGGCAGTGAAACACCGAGCGATCGCGCTGGTCTGTACGGCTACTATCAAGCGATGACAGGCAATATTGCCCACGCGTTAGACTATCCAGCCTGCATTCGTCAGGTGAGTGCCGACGATGTACGCGCTGCGGTACGACGATACCTTCCTTTAGATGCCTATGGTGTGGTGGTCTTAAAGCCTGACGCTGATGGTATGCCTGATAATGCGCCCGATAATGCGCCTACTGAGAAGGCTGCTTAGAGATGGCGCAGCCGATAAGCACTGATTTGGCGGGTGCGATCGCTGAGCACATCACTCAGCAGACCGGTCAGGTTTTTCACATCCACCATCAGCAGTCGATTGGCGGTGGATGCATCAATCAGTCCGTTCGGGTGAGCGATGGCCAGCGTCACTTTTTTGTAAAAGTGAATCGCGCTGAACAACTAGCAATGTTTGAAGCAGAGCGCGATGGCCTGCAGGAGATGTACGCCAGCCAGACGATTCGAGTGCCGCGGCCAGTGTGCTGTGGCATAAGCGACCAGTCGGCTTACATTGTTATGGAGTGGATAGACCTTGGTGGCAGTCGGGCGACGGCGGCTTGGCAGCAGATGGGTCAGCAGCTCGCGGCGATGCACCAGGTCACCAGCGAGCAGGGCTACGGCTGGCACCGAAACAATACGATTGGCGCCACGCCACAGCAAAATAAATGGTGTGCAGACTGGGTCGAATTTTGGCGCGATCGCCGTCTCGGCCCTCAGTTTGAACTGGCCCACGACCGAGGTGGCTACTTTGCCAGGCGCGACGAACTGATGAACGCGATTCCTCGGTTGCTGACAGGCCATCGACCCACGCCTTCTTTGCTCCATGGCGATTTGTGGTCTGGGAATGCGGCTATCACCGCCTCTGGGGAGCCCGTCATTCTCGACCCGGCGACCTACTACGGAGACCCAGAAGCCGACCTGGCTATGACTGAGCTGTTTGGTAGCTTTCCGGCCCCGTTTTACCAAGCTTACGACTCAGTTTCACCCATTGATGCAGGCTACCGTCAGCGCAAAGTGCTGTACAACCTTTATCACATTCTCAACCACTTCAATTTGTTTGGTGGCGGCTACGCTAGCCAAGCCAACGGCATGATTCAAACCCTTTTGAGCTGAGCAGGCGAAGAAACACCTCGTCCATTTGCTTGTTGAGATATTTCTGAAGGTTGTAGATAGTGGCGCATACAGCAGCTCGCATCATAGATGTTCGAATGCACTGAGCATCTGCTATACCAAGATGTCTCGAAAGTTTGATATATTGGTGCTTCATCGGCGGCATGGCCAAGTGGTAAGGCAGAGGATTGCAAATCCTTTATCCCCAGTTCGAATCTGGGTGCCGCCTTTT
>JBCBIK010000044.1:0-29318 GCA_038524545.1 Cyanobacteria bacterium J06623_4
CTTCGATGTCGTGTTTTTTGTTTTTGTCTAGCTCAATGTTGTCGCTGAGTTCGCGGAGTTCACCGTTTACGCGGACCCGGACGAAGCCTTCTGCTGCGAGCCCTGAGAGGAGCTTTTGATGGGTGCCTTTTTTGCCTCTGACGACGGGCGCAAGGAGCTGAAAGCGTGTCCGGTTTGGCAGCTCCATGACCTTGTCTACCATTTGGTCAATACTCTGGGGTGAAATGGAGCGATCGCACTGTGGGCAGTGGGGTTGTCCGGCCCGGCCATACAGCAGACGCAAGTAGTCGTAAATCTCGGTGACGGTACCGACGGTAGAGCGGGGGTTGTGCGAGGTGGACTTTTGATCTATCGAAATTGCTGGGCTAAGCCCTTCAATTGCGTCGACGTCTGGTTTGTCGACCTGCCCGAGAAACTGACGTGCATAGGCACTGAGAGACTCTACATAGCGCCTTTGCCCTTCGGCAAAAATGGTATCGAAGGCCAGTGAAGACTTACCCGAGCCCGAAACGCCCGTAAAGACAATCATTTTGTCTCTGGGGAGGTCAAGGCTGACATCTTTGAGATTGTGCTGGCGGGCACCGCGAATCCGAATTAAGTTCTTGGTATCGGAGAGATCAATGGTGTCTTGTGGGCCGGTGTCTTGTGGGCCTTTGCCATTGAGTTCAGAGGCGGTGAGCTTGCGAGGGGGAACTTTTGGTGCAGACTTTTTCTTGGCTTTGGTGGCTGATTTGGTGCCGTTTTTCTGAGCTGTGCCGCTCTTTTTCTTTGCCTTAGTACCAGATTTTGTACTGGCTGCTGCCTGGGTGGTCTTGGCGGCAGATGCTCTGCTGGTTTTGGTGCCGGTGGATTTGGTCTTAGCTGCTGTCTTGGAAGTTGACTGGGTTGTGGTCGATTTCTTTTTGGGTGTGGGCATGGGGGAGGGAATGAGGAGTCAGCCAAGGGGTCCGCCTGCGCAAAAACCCGCGAAAATATTTCTTCATAATAGACCACCAGGACAAGCCTGTGCTGTATCACTCACGATCCCAACCCGCCTTCAAGGCTGGCTACTCACTGGCTGCTCAGTAGACGGCCAGGTAACTTTGGGCGGTGTCGTTTCGACAAGCAGCTGACCTTGGGAGATCACATACCTGACGGTGGCTCGTTGCAAGATTGCCTCGTAGCGACTCTTGGCTGACAAAACGACCAAATTGGCTGGACGTCCAATTTCAATACCATAGTCGTCTTGCAGATTTAATGTCTTTGCACCGCCAGTGGTCACCATGTCAAAGCAGGCGTCTATTTCTGATAAGCCTGTCATTTGGCAGATGTGTACTGCCATGTCGGCGACGGCGAGCAAATTGCCGGTGCCGAGGCTGTACCAAGGGTCTTGGATGCAGTCGTGACCGAGGCTGACGTTGAGACCGTTTTGCCAGAGCTCTTTTACCCGCGTGACGCCCCGTCGCTTGGGATAGGTATCTGTTCGACCCTGCAAGGTAATGTTGATCAGCGGATTGGCGATAAAGTTTAGCTTTGCCCGCTTCAAAATGCCCATGAGCTTAAGGGCGTAGGCGTCGTTGTAGGAGGCGAAGGCGGTGGTATGGCTAGCGGTGACTTCTGAGCTCATGCCGCTGCGCAGACAGCAGGCTGCCATCACTTCTAAAAAGCGTGACTGTGGGTCGTCTATTTCGTCGCAGTGGATATCGATTAGGCGGTCGTACTGCTGGGCGAGGGAAAAGATCTTGTGGACTGATCGGACACCATCTTCCCGGGTGAGTTCGTAGTGAGGAATGCCACCGACAACGTCTGCGCCTAGCTTGAGGGCTTCTTCCATTAGGGCTTCGTTGGAGGGTTTCCCCTCGGGCGAGTGGCCGTACAGGCCATCTTGGGGAAAGGCGACAACCTGCAGTGTCATCCAATCTTTTACGGCGTCTCTGACGGCCAAAAGCCCTTTTAATGCGCTCAGGCTAGCTTCGCTGACGTCGGCATGGCTACGGACGAACAAAACGCCCTGGCTGGCCTGCTGCTTGAGTGCTTGGATGGCGCGCTGCTGTACGTCTGCTTGGGTGAGGCTGGCTTTGCGCTCTCGCCAGATGTCAATGCCTTCAAACAGGGTACCGCTTTGGTTCCAACGGGGGTCTCCTGCGGTGAGCGCGGCATCTAAGTGAATGTGTGATTCTACGAAGGGAGGGGTTACTAGCTGGCCGCCGATGTCGAGTTCTGTGACGGCGGTCATAGGCAGGTGCGGTGCGATCGCTACAATTTTTTTAGCTGCGATCGCGATATCTACTGGTTCCGGCCACTGCTCATCTATCAGTTGGCAGCGTCTTAGCAAGAGGGTTGCATCCATCGGTCGTTTTCTCCCCGTAGCGACAGGTCATCAAAAAGTTCTAATCAAAGGGCCTTAATAGATTCTTAAACTTAGTTAATTTTGCCTACTCATGGGTTCAGTTTGCGCTATATAAAGCAAACCTCAACTTAGAACCTTGAAGGGATAAGATCTGACACGAGGGATGCATTTTATGGCGCCAATTTTTGGTGTTCAAACCCAAAGCTCATGGAAATACAGCAGCGTATCAATCAACAACGCGTTCGATACATTATTGATAGCTACATTCTGATGGGTCATGAAGCCGAAGCCTTCGAGGCCTATCTCGGCGACTTGTTGAATCAGTACCCTACTGGCCTCGTCGAGCTGGCGCTGGTAGAAACGCTGGTAAAAAGCTGGCTCACCATTCCTATGAGCAAAGGCGTTCCATTTTTAGATGCTGCACATGCAAAGCTCAAGCAATGGCAGCAGCAGGCGACGGCGACGGTTAGCCTCACGCCCAGTCAGTTTTCTCAAATCACCGGACTCGACGCTCACACTGCATTTTCGGCCCTGACACAGTCCAGGTCCCGGTTTCCCCAGCCTGCTGCAGAGTCTCCTTAGCCCTTAGCCCGAGCCCACAGTTCAATTGTAAGATGAGCTTTTGGCCTGATGGCTTGGTTTAGTCGCTGATGGCTCTCGCCAAGGTGAGCACGCCAATGGTTTGTATCTGCGCGCTGGCCAAGACGTTGGCGGCACTGTTTACAGTTGTGCCTGTTGTGTAGATGTCGTCTACGAGCAGTACGTTTGGCCGAGACGGTAGCGGCCACTGCTTGCTACCTATCTGAAATGCCTGACTGAGGTTTTCCTGTCTGGAAAGCAGGCCGAGCTGGTGCTGCGGCTGGGTGTTTTGTACGCGGCGCAGTCCATTGACCAAAATGGGTAGCCCGGTTACCTGGCAGAAGGCTTTGGCGATCAAGGCGGCTTGGTTGTATCCGCGCTGGGCCTGTCTGCTGGGGTGCAGCGGAATAGGTACGACGCAGAGTGTTTGTTGAAGTGACTGGCTGCTAGATAGTATTTGCGGTGCGAGCAGTGTGCTCAGCTGAGATGACTGGGTGAGCCACTGTTTACCTAGGGCGGCGCCGAGTACTCGGGCAACATCGGGTCGATTATGATACTTGAGCGCTAGGATGGACTGCTTGAGGGGGCCTGTGTAGGGGCCGAGCGCATTGATGGCAAAGGGTCGTTCTGGAACGGGTTCCCAGCTGCGTGGTGGGGAGCAAAGGTCTTGAATCTGCCGGTGACAGTCTGTGCAGAAGGGAGAAAACGTGGGGCGATCGCATACCGAGCACCCCTGCGTTAAAAACAGTCCCAGCGTAGTGGTGAGCTGAGACTGTATCTGCGTTTTGACTAGGGGACGGAGCTGGCGGATGGCTTTGAGCACGGCTATTTTTAAGGTCCGTTCCTAAATGTTTTTAGTTATGTGTTTTGCTAGGCTCAACCGTGGTGACGCTGCCGTCGGCATATACCAAGCACATGAGTTCTCGATTGGGTTCGTGTTGAGATTTTGAGGGTAAAAGCGCGGAAGGATTAGGTTCTACATTGACTTCAGTGCCTGAAGTTTGAGAATTTTTGAGTGAATGCATAGTAGTTAATTGTATTAGTAACGAAATTCAGGAAGTCCACACTCACTATTGTTTCGGATAGGACCGAAATCCTGTGAGCGTAGAAGTAGCGAACTTTTAGAGTGATGTTCATTACATGGAACTTATTTTCGGCACAAATGCCCAAGCGCCCCCCTGGCAAGGCATTGAATTATTTTTAGTCGAAAGACAAAAGTCAGCGTTGCTGCCAAGCTTCAAATCTCTCATCAAATTGATGCTTTGTTTTCATCGCCGCTTTATGTAGAGCGTTGGGCTGTTCTGTGAATCTACGGATAAAAATTCTTGCTTACTGCAGATCGGTGGCTCTGACTGCGCAAATGGTTCGGCAAACCCCTATCATTGAGTAACGTAAACAAAACATTACGTCGTTTGGCTGAATATTGGTCAGCTAATGACCTAATTTTGTTCATCTTTGTCACCATTTCAACCGTAAAACCTTGGGTGTAGAACTTCGCAGCTACGTTTATCTTGACAATCTTCAAGCTCAGCATGCGGCCTACATAGGTACGGTTTCCATTGGGTTTCTGCCGCTTCCTGGCGATGCCTCCCTATGGATTGAGGTCTCTCCAGGCATCGAAATCAATCGCATTACAGATGTGGCGCTGAAGTCTGCGGTGGTTCGTCCGGGTGTGCAACTGGTGGAGCGCTTGTACGGTGTGCTTGAAATTCATGGCAGCCAGGGTGAGGTGCAGGCGGCTGGTAGGGCGATTCTGGGCTATTTGGGAATGCGGCAGAGTGACTCGCTAAAGCCTGAGCTGATGTCGAGTCAGGTGATTCGTAACCTAGATCCGCATCATGTTCAGCTGATTAACCGGACGCGGCGAGGACAGATGATTTTGGCGGGGCAAACGCTGTATGTGATGGAGTGTCAGCCAGCGGCCTATGCCTCCCTAGCTGCCAATGAGGCAGAGAAGTCGGCATTTATCAATATTTTGCAAATTTCGTCGATTGGTAGCTTTGGCCGGCTGTACTTGGGGGGGGAAGAGCGCGATATTTTGGCGGCGGCGCGGGCGGTGGAGGCTGCGATGATGGCGCTGCCAGGCCGCCTTGACGACGATAATGACCCGGATGAATAGTGGCGTTAGCTCTCGTGGATTGTGGCGTTAGCTTTCGAAGGTGAGGGGGGCTTCGCCTGTGAGCGTGCCTGTGACGGTTTCTGTTAGGTAGTTGGCGGCGGCTTCTACGGCTGCGATCGCATTTTCATAAAGCATGCGAGTGGGGCCGAGTACGCCTAGGCTACCAACGGGGCCGGGTGCGCTGCCGTACTGAGAGGTGACCAGTGCGCAGGAGCGCATTGGTTCGACAGGATTTTCTTCGCCGATCCAGATGCGGAGTCCGTGCTGGGTAAGGAAGGTTTCAGCGAAGGTGTTCTGTAGGGCTGGCTCGACGGGGCGTTTGCCTGCGGCGGTCAATCCTAGGGCGGTCAACCCTGGGGTGCTTTTGTGGATTGCGGTTTGGCTCAGCGGGGTTATCGCTGAGGCCGTGATGAGGGGCCACAGGAGTTCTTTGCCATCTTCTAGGAGCTGTACGATGCTGCGAATTTGCTCACGTTCGGCAAATTCTGGCTGGTCGAGGGCTTCAGCAACGCCGCTGACTAAGATTTGGGTGGTGGGTACGGTTCGTGACCGGCGTGATAGGTCGGCGATCGCACCTTGAAGGGCGTCTGCGTACTGCTGAAATGTCTGGTCGAGATGAGACCAATCTGGCTCTGCATCGTGGAGCGATCGCCCCTGAAGCTGCTCGGAGAGAAAGTTAGATAGAATCTGCAGCTCGCGGTCAATGTCATCGTCGCTGCGCTGCCCGATTACTTCGCTCGGCAGGCGCAGCAAGATGGAATGATTGTGATAGATATCGAGCACGACTAACAGTAGCTGCTGTTCGCTAACCCGTACAAGCTGCAGGTGCTTAATCAGGGCAGTATCCATTTGCGGAAGGGTCACGAGCGCGATGTATCCACTGAGTCGGGACAAAATCTGCGCAGATTCTTGTAGCAAGCTTTCTAGGGCCTGATCTTGCCGGTCTAGCTCAAGGCTGAGCACGGTTTCCATCTGGCGCGTTAGTGGCTGGGGCGGTGCCATCAGCTCATTTACATAGGTGCGATAGCCTGAATCCGACGGGATGCGACCGGCAGAGGTGTGGGGCTGATACAGCAGGCCAGAGTTTTCTAGTACGCTCATGACGTTGCGAATCGTGGCGGCGCTCACTTTCAGGTTGTATCCCTTTGCTAAGGACTTTGAGCCGACCGGTTCTGCTGTGCTGACGTAGTGTCGCACGGTGGCGCGAAGAATCTTTTGCTGCCTAGGATTGAGCTTCATTAACGCGTCACCTGCATGGTTGCTGATACGGGCTGATTTTCTCTATCGGTTTTCTTAATCATAGAGGATGGCAACGAGCCAAGGGTGTTCCCAGACTGCAGGGCCGGTGAGGGTCATTCTTCGGCAATCTTCGCAATACCTGGTAAATTCAGGAGAGTTGCTGTAATACTCCTGATTAATTCATGGAGCTCATGACGGGGTATGTTGACAAGGCGCTATGTCTAGAGCCTTAGCAGATGAGCTATTCCATGAATCCTCAATTAGTCTCTGGTGAGGGCTATCGTAGAGGTTCCACTCTCACCTTTACTGGATGCCTGCTTGCCAGGCCATGCCGTCATGTCTGACCTTCCGTTTACCCTTGATCAGCTCCGCATTCTGAAGGCGATCGCCGCTGAAGGAAGCTTTAAGCGGGCTGCCGATAGTCTGTATGTGTCGCAGCCAGCGGTGAGTTTGCAGGTTCAGAACTTGGAACGTCAGCTTGATGTGCCGCTGTTTGATCGGGGTGGGCGCCGGGCACAGCTGACTGAAGCGGGCCATCTGTTACTGGAGTATGGCGATCGCATTTTGAGCCTCTGCCAGGAAACCTGCCGCGCTATCGAAGACCTGCAAAACCTGCAGGGTGGCACGTTGATTATTGGGGCGAGTCAGACGACTGGTACGTATCTGCTGCCTCGGATGATTGGTCAGTTTCGCCAGCGCTATCCAGAGGTGGCTGTGCAGCTGCATGTGCACTCTACTCGCCGGACCTCATGGAGCGTTGCAAATGGGCAGATTGACCTAGCGATTATTGGGGGTGAAATTCCGCCGGAGCTGCAGGAGTCGTTGGAGGTTGCGCCCTATGCGGAAGACGAACTGGCGCTCATTATGCCGGTGTTTCATCCGCTGGCGACCAGTGAATTTATCGCTCGTAGTGACCTTTATAAGCTGAAGTTTATTACCTTAGATTCACAGTCCACGATTCGTAAGGTGATTGACCAGGTGCTGACCCGGGGCGGTATCGAAACTCGGCGCCTGCGGGTGGAGATGGAGCTAAATTCGATTGAAGCAATCAAAAATGCAGTGCAGTCTGGTCTGGGGGTTGCCTTTGCTTCGACCTCTTCTATTGAGAAGGAGCTGCAGATGGGGGTGATTCATCGGGCGCGTATCGAGTCTGTTGAAGTGAAGCGGACTCTGTCGGTGATTTTCAATCCCAATCGCTATCGATCTAAGGCGGCTGAGGCGTTTACCAATGAGATCCTGCCCCAGTTTACAAACCGGGAGCTGGAATTTAAGCGAGCAAGTGCGAAAAGCAACGGAAAAACCAATGGCAAGTCGACTGGCGCTGCGGTAAAGGCCGACTCACTCAAAGAGGCATCTGCTAAAGTGCCTGGTAAGGCCAGCGCAACTGTCGATGCTGACAATGGTCGCTAGCGGTTGAGCTTTTTGTTGATCCTCCTATGCAACTGCACTGCACGCGCCCAAACTGTCCCTCTCCCATCAATCATTTTGCCGATCTCGATAATCCCAATGTTTCTCACCCGCTAAAGCAGAAATATTGCAGTGCCTGCCGGATGGAGCTGATTTTGCGGGGGCGCTACCTGCCGGTGGGTCTGTTGGGTAAAGGAGGGTTTGGTACGGCTTTTTTGGCCCGAGATTTTGACTCGCCGACCCAGCGCCGCTGCGTTGTGAAATTGTTTCAGCCGCCGGTTACGCTGACGCCTCCGCAGCTGGCAACCGCTCAACGCCTTTTTGAAAAAGAAGCGGTTGTGCTAGAGCGCCTGGGTTTGCAGCACCCTCAAATTCCCAATCTATACGCCTATTTCCCCCTGCTGGTCACCAATCCACTGAACAATCACTCGGAGGAGCTGTTCTATCTGGTTCAAGAATTTATCGACGGGGAAGACCTTGAGAAAATTCAGCGAACCCAGGGGAAGTTTTCGGAGGGCGATGTGAGGCAGGTCCTGAAGGCCATGCTGGATGTGTTGGATTTTGTCCATACCCACGGCGCTATTCACCGGGATGTGAAGCCTTCAAATATTATGCGGCGGCAGGACGGACGGCTGTTTTTGTTGGACTTTGGCGCGGTGAAGGAGGTGACAACGCCAACAGGCGTGCAGCGAGGGCCAACGACAATTTGTTCACCGGACTATGCGCCGCCTGAGCAGATTATGAATGGCACGGTAGATCAGACGTCTGATCTGTATGCGTTGGCGGCTAGCTGTGTGGTCTTGCTGACTGACAAGGGATCGAATGAGCTGCGCGATAGCATTTCTAACCGGTGGAAGTGGCGATCGCACGCTCAGGTATCTACAGATCTCGCTGACATGTTAGACCGTATGCTGCAGCCGAATCCCCGCGATCGCTTTGCTTCTGCAAGTGCAATTCTCGCTGAGATGGCAGCAAGTAGCCAGCCTGCTGTGGCTGCAGGCAACTCTCCTACCCCACCGACCAGCGCAGCCCAGCCCTCGGTTCCTAGATCAGCTGCTACTCCCAGATCTGCCCAAAAACAGAGTGCTCAGCCAGCTCCTAAACGCGTCGCACCGCCGGTGTCTGCACCTGCGCGGCCTGCTCAACCGTTTTCTCTACGCCGGTTTTTAGGGAATGCTGCATTTTCTGGTGTGGAAGGTGGGCTGCTGGTGATCGCGTCTTTGAGCCTGCTAGGGACGGGGCTATTGGGTAGCGGTGCCTGGTTAATTCCGCTGGTGCTGCTCGGTGCGCTGCAGTTTAGCCGGGTGATTGAAGGTATGGACTTGGTGATTATTGCTGGGGCTACGTTTGGCGTGGTGGCTTTTTTTAGACCCCTGCATTCGATTTTGGGGGGAACTGACTTGGTCTCTATTGTGGTAATTGCGCTGATGGCGGGCGGGGCTATGGTGGCGATCGCAGTGGTCTTTCGGCTGATATTTCGGCTGCTGTCGAGCATTCTGTAGGGCTTGTGATAGGGTTTTTGGAAGCGAGCTATCCCGTATCATGTGGTATGGCGTGGGTAATGTTGCAAGTGCAGTGTTGGGCGCCATGTTGCTGACGGCTGGCTAGATGCTGGCTAGATTCTGGGGCTAAAAATTCTATGGCAAAAAAAAATGAGCTACCTGCTCTGATTGCCTCTCTATTTTTAACGGTTGCGCTCCTGGGTGTGGGGGCCTGGTGGCTGAGGTCTCGCCTGTTAGTAGGGGCGGGTACCGGTTCGGTGCCAGGGCAGACGGCTGATGGAGGGGGTGGTGAGCGATCGCCCCAAGCGAACGTTTTGGGCGCGGATGGCAGTGCGGGCCGTTCTGTGTTGCCCAGTTCAGTTTCGGCGACTAAGCAGGCGGGACTGGAGGCGCTTGCGGCTAGTGATTATGATGCGGCGAAGGCAGCGTTTACGGCGGCGCTTGCAGAGCAGCGCAACGATCCAGAATCGCTGATTTATTTGAACAATGCGGAAATTGGTGATGCGCCTGCTTACCAGCTGGCGGTGATTGTTCCGGCGGGGTCTGCGGTGAGCGCTGCGGAAGAGATTTTGCGGGGCGCGGCTCAGGCGCAGGCCGATATTAATGGAGCTGGTGGCATTGCAGGGACGCCGCTGAAGCTGCTGCTAATTGATGACAATGACGAGGTTGCGCAGGCCCGAGAAGTCGCTGAGGCATTAGTAAACGCGTCTGATGTTTTGGGGGTAGTGGGGCACTTCTCCAGCGGGACGACCTTGGCCGTCGCAGAGATTTATGAGGCGGGTCAGCTGCCGATGATTTCACCGACTAGCACGGCGGTCAAGATTGCTGATGCTGGGGAGTACATTTTTCGCACGGTGCCGAGCGATCGCCTGGCTGCGGCTACACTTTCTCGCTATGTGCTAAATGAGTTGAATGAGCAGAAGGCAGCCGTTTTCTACACTAGCGAGAGCGCTTACAGCCAGTCTGTGAAGTCAGAATTTACCACTGAGCTACTCAGCAATGGGGGTGAGGTGGTCGCAGATTTTGATGTGAGTGAGCCGGGCTTTAGCGCTGGCCGCGCTGTGCAGTCGGCCCAAGAGAGCGGCGCGGAGGTGATTATGCTGGCGCTGAATACGGCGACGATAGACGCGGCCAATCAGATTATTTCGGTTAATCAGCGATCGCTGCCAATGGTGGGCGGAGACAGTCTTTATAACCCGAAGGTACTGGATGTGGGCCGGGCAAATGCGCAGGGGCTGATCGTTGCTGTGCCGTGGCACATTTTGAGTCATGAGCAGAGTTCTTTTGTCAGTGAGTCGCGGCAGCTGTGGGGGGGGGATGTAAACTGGCGTACGGCAACGACCTACGATGCGGTGCAAGCGCTTGCTGCTGGGCTGGCGCAACAGCCTACCCGAGACGGACTGGCGGCGGCGCTGGCATCTTCGGGTCTGAGTATTGATGGGGCGACCGACCCGATTCGATTTTTGCCAACGGGCGATCGCAATCAGCCTTCGCAGCTGGTTGAGGTGGTCCCTGGGCCGCGCTCTGGTAGCGGGTTCGATTATGTTCCCCTGCAGTAAAGGTAAGCGTTGTCGGGGCGACTATTCATGCTGTTAGCGGGTGAGATTCATGATCGCTTTTTGGTCACTGCACAGGACCTGAGTGTTGAATTAGGAGGTGTGATCACGCGCAATGGACCGTTGACCCTGGTGCCGCGTCGGGAATTGCCCTTTGCTGAGCATCTGTGCCGTGCTGTTGCTGGTCAGCAGCTCTCGCTTCGGGCCGCTGCCACCATCTGGGCACGAGTTCTAGACAGTTTGCCTGAGCAAACCAGCCTAATCGACTACTGCTGTCACGTAGACCCCACTCAGCTACGACAATGTGGGCTATCGATGGCAAAGGCAAAAACGATGGGTGAAATTGCACGAGCGGCAGCGTCTGGTTTGCTCGATGTCGAAGTGCTGGAATCGCTGACGCATGCTGCACGCGGTCAGCGACTACAAACGATTTGGGGCGTTGGGCAGTGGACCGCCGATATGATGGGCATCTTTTACTTTGGCGATGCAGACATTTGGCCTGAGGGCGATGTAACTGCTCGCAAGACGCTGACGCGATTGACCAGCAAGCGAAGAAAAACCGCCCTCACCGCAGTTCGATTTGCACCCTATCGTTCTTATCTCGCGCTGCACATGTGGTGTCATGTGGATAGAGAACCCCAAACGACTGAGCCTAAACAATAGGATAGGACTGAAGACCGCTGGTTTCTAAGGGTAAAAAGACGGTCCAGGTGGTGCCTTGGTTAGAGCGTTCTCTGACGGTGAGTTTTGCGCCTAGGGCGCTGAAAAGGCTTTTGGTCGCTTCTAGGTTGAGGCTGAGGCCGCCAGTTTCGGGTTGAAAGAGCAGTAGGTGCCCGAGTGACTTGAGCGGTGGCGGGGTGCAGGTTGGCGCGGCTTGGGGTTGGTTTGGGTCGGTTTGTGATTGGAACTGTAGCTTGAGCTGAGCCCCGGCGTGAAGGACGTGGAGCTGAATATGGCTGCCGGGGGAAACGCTGTGGGTGAAGAGTTCGACGAGGCCAGTGAGCACGTGCTGCAGCATGGTGGGGTCGCTGGCAACCATGGGCAGCTCTGGTGGCAGGCTGACTTCGAGGGAGAGGTTTCTGCGGGTAGCGGCCTGTTGCCACTGCGGAATGGCGTCTTCAAAGACTTGGTTGAGCGCGATCGCACTTAGAGGTGACTTGAGTGCTTGGCTGGCAGCTTCTAACTCTACCGCTTTGAAGATCAGGCTAAATCGATCAATCTGCTGGGTGCACTCTCGGTCGATGCTCTTGAGCCGTTTGATGACTTGGTCGCTGAGGTCGCTGCGCTTGAGGAGCGATCGCGTGTAGGTCCGAATGGTGGTTAGCGGGGTGCGAATCTCGTGGGCCATGGCCTTAAGAAGTTCGCTATCTGAGAGCGGTTGGTCGACGGCGGGTGCATCGTCTGTGGAGGGAGATACAGGCTGGCTGCTTTTGGGAGTGGGTTGGGGTAGGCAGGCCAGCATCCATCGGTTGAACTGGCTGACAATGCGATAGTTGGGCGCCTGTGGGGCAAATTTTTCGACCAGCGGCTCGATGAACTCTAGCTGCTGCGGGCGAATCATGAGAATGCGCGATCGCAGCACCCGCCATACCGAGGTCACGACCTGCGGCATAAATGAAAACTGAAAGCTCAGCTCTCCATCTGCGTCTTGGCCCAGCACCAGCACCAGCGAAAACAGCGGCGTCATGACCAGCACAAACTGCTCTTGCGCAAGCGGATCATCTTCGAGTAGAGGAAGTAGCCGAGTCGTTTGGGAGTGGAGTCTTCTGCCAAACTTTTCTTGGGTTTTTTGGAAAATTCTTTCGACTGGAGAAAGCGCATTGAATGCAGCCGCATGGTCTTCGGATGACCCTGGTACAAAGGTCCAGTTAGAGAGGTTTGGTAGTAGATCGGGATCGTTTAGCAGAGGAACTGGCCCCGATATGACCAACGCTCGGGGCTTGCGGGAGGAGCGTTTGGGTTTCGCCTTTGAGCCTATGTTTTTTGCTCGGGCGCTGTGTGCGTGATAGTTGAGCAGCTGGGTAAGTGCTGCGATCGCGCCTTGCCATTCTCGTTGGGCTCGCTGCTGGCGATCTTCTATCTGTAGCTGATCGCTGACCGTATCGATATGGTTAGCAGCGGGGAGCAGCTCGTCTTGGGCAAATTCTCCCAGGGCGACTAAGGCGCTGATAGTTGGTAGTAGCTGATCGGTTGCGCCCATGGAATGCTGCAATGAAAGCGGTGTACTGCAACAGGTAAGAAAAGTATCTACGTCCAGACTACCGGTAAGCCTTTTATCCTGACTATGGGTAGAACCGAACGTTTCAACAAATTTTTCCCATGCTTTCATCTCGCAAAACGCGGCTGGTTCGCGGTGATGACGCAGACAAGCTGCCGGTCGGTCGGCTGCCAGTTGTCATTTGCCCTGGGTTTCACGACGCTAGCTTGACCCAAGGCCTGATCGCCGCGCTGCCCGACTTTGTAAACTACAGGGTGCTAGAGACTTCGCCGATTGCGCCGATGGAGGTTTACCGGGCCTTGGTGGAATATGCTGAGTGGCTGTCTTCTTCTGATGCGGCTTGTCCGCCGATGGTGGGAGTTGGCTTTAGTGCGGGCGTGGTGGGATTAGCTGGAGGATTAGCGCTGTGGCAGCAGAGCAATACTCCCTGCCGTATGTCTCGGTTGATAGCGGTTGATGGCTGGGGGGTGCCGCTAGCAGGGGTGCCGGTGACACGCTTCAGCCATGACCGGTTTACGCACCTGACGAGCCTTCCTCTTGGGGCCGGTGATATGAATTTTGTGGCGGAGCCGCCGGTTGACCATTTAACCCTGTGGGGGCAGCCGGGAAGCGTTGGCGGGTTTGAAGTTGGTGGTTGGAAAGGGCCGAGAAGCGCAGGCACTCCCATGACGGCAGCTCAGTGTTTGAGACGGGTGCTGCATGCTGAGTGGAATGCGGCTTTTAGCTGGCGCTATGCGGCTGATCGTGTTGCTGATGGAGCTGGCTAGTTGATTTGGGTGATGGACGTGGGTTTGATGTAGGCTCGCGGTGGATAAATTATCGATATCGAATTGATGACAAATCTACCTCAGATCAATCTTGTTGTTCGTTAGGCTACAACCTAAACTAATAAAGCCTGAATGCTCCTGTGAAATTTCGTAGTAGCGGTGTTGTTTTGCCTAGCTGCTGCCCTTTTCGCTGACCGTTTATCCTGATTTTCTATGGCCTCCCCTATTACGTTGGAATCTTCGACAGCGACTAAACGTGTCAGCGGTGCCTACGCGCTGATTGACAGCCTAGTCCGCCACGGTGTGAAACATATTTTCGGTTACCCAGGTGGGGCAATTTTGCCCGTGTATGACGCACTGTATAAGGCCGAAGCCGAGGGAAAGCTGCAGCATATTCTGGTCCGCCACGAGCAGGCGGCTTCCCATGCTGCCGATGGCTACGCTCGCGCAACTGGGCAGGTGGGTGTTTGCTTTGGGACGTCTGGGCCCGGGGCGACTAATTTGGTGACGGGCATCGCTACGGCTCAGATGGATTCGATTCCGATGGTGGTGGTGACTGGGCAGGTGACTCGCGCGGCTATCGGTACCGATGCTTTTCAGGAGACAGATATTCACGGCATTACGCTGCCAATCGTGAAGCATTCCTATGTGGTGCGCGATCCGAATCGGATGGCTCAGATAGTGGCTGAGGCGTTCTACATTGCTAGAACGGGGCGCCCTGGGCCGGTGCTGATTGATGTGCCCAAGGATGTGGGTATTGAAGAAATTGACTATATCCCTGTTATGCCGGGGGATGTAGATATTCCAGGTTACTCTCCTGATGCCTCTATAGATATGGATAAGCTGGATGAGGCGATCGCACTATTGCGCGCGGCTGAGCGGCCATTGCTGTATGTGGGGGGTGGCGCGATCGCCTCTGGTGCCCACGCCGAAATTAAGGCCCTTGCAGAAACCTTTGCTGCGCCCGTGACGACGACGCTCATGGGGAAAGGCGCTTTCGATGAGCATCATCCGCTGTCGGTTGGCATGCTGGGGATGCACGGGACGGCCTATGCAAACTTTGCAGTTAGCCAGTGCGACTTGCTGGTGGCCATCGGTGCGCGCTTCGATGACCGGGTGACGGGCAAGCTAGATGAATTTGCTAGCCGGGCGAAGGTAATTCATATTGATATCGATCCGGCTGAGGTGGGTAAAAACAGGGTTCCTGAGGTTCCTATCGTGGGGGATGTGCGAGCTGTTTTGAAGCAGTTGCTGTCGCTGCTAGACGATCAGGCTGCGCCCGATGCTGCGCAGACGCAGGCATGGCGGACTCAAATAGATACCTGGAAGCAGGATTTTCCACTGGAAGTGCCTACCTACACAGACCAAATTTCGCCGCAGTCGGTGGTGGTAGAGCTAGCTAAGCAAGCGCCCCGTGCTTTTTACACTACAGATGTAGGTCAGCATCAGATGTGGGCGGCTCAGTTTTTAAAGAATGGTCCGCGCCAGTGGATATCGAGTGCGGGCTTAGGCACGATGGGCTTCGGGATGCCTGCTGCGATGGGTGTGCAGGTAGCGCTGCCAAAGGAGCAAGTGATTTGCATTAGCGGCGACTCTAGCTTTCAGATGTGTCTGCAAGAGCTGGCGACGTTGGCTCAGTACGGCATCAGTGTGAAAACCGTGATTTTGAACAACGGTTGGCAGGGGATGGTGCGTCAGTGGCAGCAAACGTTTTATGGTGAGCGCTACTCTTCTTCCAATATGGAGGTGGGTATGCCGGATTTTGTGCTGCTGGCTAAGGCCTTTGGGGTGAAGGGGATGGTGGTGAATGACCCGAGTGAACTGCCGGGTGCGATCGCTGAAATGTTGGAATACGATGGCCCTGTCTTGATGGATGTGCGCGTTCGGCGGGATGAAAACTGCTACCCGATGATTCCACCGGGTAAGAGCAATGCCGATATGGTGGGTCTGCCAGACAAGCCTCGCCCCTAGTCAGTATGGCAACGGTAACAATTTCATCTCCTCGTACTGTCTGTGCTCTGGCTGTTCAGGGCATCTTGAGTACGGGGACTTTTTATACCGGTCAGCCCTGGACATTTTTTGAAGGACTGAGAGAAATACATGAGTGTGGGAGATCAGCCATTGGCTTTGCGCTTGGTTGCTTCTTTTGTTCGCGTTTTGCGCCTCATGTTCTAAGGGTTTCAAGAAATATTTGATATTCCTATTGTTCTTGTTCCGTCCACGGGGTAGACTGCGCGTAATTTGATCCGGAGTTCTGCTGCTGATAACTGAAATCGCCTAGGGATAGGCGGTGCAGCATCTCTGTAAGATTACGGTCATTTTTGCCCTATGCTTTCGCTCTGCCATGTTTAGAGCTGGGTAGAGCTTGTCTTATTCTTCGTTCTCTTCTTCACCCGTATGGTCTTCGCTACCGATTATGATCCGCTTGATCCTCAGCGCCGTAAAGCTAAGCCGTTGCGGAGTGAGCAGCTGTCCAAACGTCAGACGATTCGACGGCCTATTCAGCAGCCCGCAGCGACTGCAAACGCTGGGCTAACGCCTGCTCGTCAGACCGAGCAGCTGATTGAAAAGGCCTATCTGCTACAGCATGATGCGCTGGTGCAAGACACCCCAGATATTGACGTTGCGAAACGCCATCGACCGGTTCATCAGGACGATGTGTCAATGCAGCCCGCGTCGGTGGCGCCGCTTTCTATTAAGCGCAAGCCGAATTTACCGTTTTGGCTGCAGTTTCTCAATCGCTCACAGCAGTTTTCTACGGTGGTGACCAGTTTGCTGGTAACCGGTGCGCTAGCGCTCTACGGTTCTACAGTGTACGTTGACAAGTCAACTGATCGGGCTCTGAGCCAGCTAGATGCGTTGCAGAATGAGGCGCAGCAAATTACCACAGCTAATGAGGCGATTAAGCAAAGCTTAGCTGAGCAGGCCGCTCGGGAAGATTCGGGCCTAGAGCTGTATGAATCGGGCGATGTTTTATTCTTGACGCCGGAGCCCACTCGGGAATCGAAGCCTGTGGAGATTGCTGAGCCGGAACGGTTGCAGCCTCTGGGCTACTAGGTCGTTTTGTGATCTCGAAGATAGGAGCTCGACCATAGAGTCTTTAATCTAGGATCTTGAACTGGGCTGCGGTATTGTCTATGGCAAACTGCTCAAAAGCCCTGATTGTATTTTTCGAATAAGCGCTATGGCTGCTTCTACCCGTTCGCGTGCTCGTCGAAATCCTTCGCGCAGGCCTGCTTCTCGGCGACCTCGGTCGACGCCGGAAGAGATTCAAGAATACCGCTCGAAGTCGCCTCGGCTGCGATTGATTAGCGTTTGGCTACTGCTGATTGCAGGCATGTTTGGGCTGGGCATTCGGCTGGCTTATCTGCAGCTGGTGATCGGTGATGACCTGAAGCTCATGGCCAAGGAGCAGCAGGCGATTCAGGCGACGCCTCGGGCCTCGCGCCGGCAGCTGGTAGACCGTCAGGGAAATGTGGTGGCAATGGACCGGGTGATGTACACCCTCTACGTGCACCCTATGCTGTTTAAGAAGCCGAAAGAGGCGATCGCAGATGCCCTTGGTGAAGTGCTAGAGCAGGAGCCTAGCTCACTAACGAAGCAATTTGATGAGCAGGAAAGTGGGATCAAGCTGTCGACTGATATCTCAGAAGAAACAGCTAAAAGACTGCGTGCACTCAGGCTAGACGGCCTGGATTTGCTACCCTCTCCGCAGCGGGTGTATCCGCAGGGTGAGCTATTTTCTCAGGTGACTGGCTATATCGACTTAGAGGGTGTGCCTAAGGCTGGTATCGAAGTCGCGCTGCAAAATCAGCTGAAGTATGACGATATTAAGCCTGATGAAACGGCGTCTTTACAGCTGGTGACGCGGGATGACTTGCAAATGCAGCTGACGATTGACAGTCGGCTGCAGCGCATTGCTCAGGAAAATCTTGCGAAAACGGTTGCTGAATACAATGCGAAGCGGGGCGCGCTGATCGTGATGGATAGCCGCACGGGAGAGATTCTGACGTTGGCGATCGCACCTACATATGATCCCAACCGCTACTACGATGCTGAGCTTGAGTATTTTAAGAACTGGGCGGTGAGCGACCTTTACGAGCCGGGATCGACCTTTAAGCCTATTAATGTAGCGATCGCACTTGAGAATGGCACCATCCAGCCTGACGACAAAATCTATGACGAAGGAAAAATTCAGGTGGGCGAGTGGCCCATCCAGAATGTGGATTTTCGATATATCGGCGGTCGAGGGTCGATTTCGATTACGGATGTCTTGCGCTATTCGAGCAATGTGGGCATGGTGCACGTGATGGAAACTTTGCCTCGTGCGCTGTATTTCGACTGGCTAGAGAAATTGGGCTTAGGACAGGCGACAGGGATTGAGCTGCCCGGGGAAGCGAGCGGTCAGATCAAGGATCGTGATCAGTTTGTTGGGAGTGCGGTGGAGGCTGCTACGACTTCTTTTGGCCAGGGCTTTTCGCTGACGCCGCTGCAGCTGGTGCAGCTCCATGGCAGCTTGGCGAATGGCGGCAAAATTGTGACGCCGCATGTGGTTCGCGGCCTGATGAACAGTGAGGGTGAGCTGACCTGGTCGCCGGAGCGCTTGGCTTCTCGGCGGGTGTTTTCGGCGGAGACGACCCGTCAGGTGTTGGACATGATGCGAGAAGTGGTGGATGACGGAACAGGGGGCGCGGCGAAGGTAAACGGCTATCAGATTGCGGGAAAGACGGGGACTGCCCAGAAGGCGACGGACTATGGGGCCTACGGAAATCAGAGAATTACTAGCTTTGTGAGTATTGCGCCGGTGAGCGATCCCCGGTATGTGGTGCTGGCGGTGGTGGATGAGCCCCAGGGTGAGAATGCTTACGGTGGTACGGTGGCTGCGCCGCTCGTGAAAAAGATGCTGGAGTCTCTTGTAGTACTTGAAGGCGTTGCGCCCGACCAGGTATCTGGTGGTGCGGCAGAGCAAAGTGAAGTGGATGAGCCAGCAGCGGTAACTGAGGAACCTACGCAGACGGCGCCTGCGGCTGAAGGTCTACCTGGGGAATGACTGTCTGAGGCTGCTGCTACCGATAAGGTTGTAGAGATATTAGGCTCAGCCTGCAGTGCGAGCACCTAGACTATGGGCTACGTAATCGGCGTTGACATTGGCACGAGTAGTACCAAGGCTGTGCTGTTCAATGAGCAGGGTGTCCAGATTGGTAGGCGGGCGCAGAGCTACGCGCTCAATTCGCCTGTGGCAGGGGCCGCAGAGCAGGATGCGCAAGATATTTTGCAGGCCACTGTGAAAACGGTGTCTCAGGTGGTGGCGGACAGCGGGATTGATCCGGCTCAGCTGTTGGGGATCGCGTTTAGCGCCGCGATGCATACGCTGCTGCTGGTGGATGAGTCGGGACAACCGCTAACGCCGATGTATACCTGGGCAGACAGTCGCAGTAACGACTGGGTAGGGTTTGTGCGATCGCGCTCACCCAATCTCTACTCAAAAACCAGCGTGCCGATTCATCCGATGTCTCCGGTGGTGAAGCTGGCTTGGTTGCGCCACGAGCATCCTGAGATATTCAACCGGGCGGCTCGCATTGTTTCTATCAAAGAATATGTGCTGCATGAGTGGTGCGGGCAGTGGCTGATTGATGTGTCGATGGCGTCGACGACTGGGCTGCTGAATCTGGTGAATCAGGGCTGGGAGCGGGCGGCTTTGGATGCTGCGGGAATTGAACAATCCCAGCTATCGGAGATTGTGCCGACGACGCGTCAGCTGGCGCTGCGGGCGGAGATGGCAGAGGCGATGAATCTCGCTCCGCAGACGGGGGTTGTGATGGGTGCGAGTGATGGGGTGCTGGCAAATTTGGGGGTGGGTGCGATCGCGCCTGATGTAGCTGCGATTACGTTGGGAACCAGTGGCGCGGTGCGCCGGGTGTTGTCTCAACCGACAGTGACTGAGCAGGGTCAGTTATTTTGCTATCCATTGGTGGCAGACTGCTGGGTGATGGGGGGCGCGGTGAACAATGGTGGCTTTTTGCTGCAGTGGACTCGGGATAACCTTGTGCCTTACTCGGTGCCGCCGGATGAGGGTGAAATGGCGACGCTGGAGCCGAGTAAGTCGACCTATGCTCGATTGACGAAGATGGCAAGTGCGATCGCGCCGGGGGCCGATGGGCTGATTTTTCACCCGCACTTACTGGGAGAGCGATCGCCGTTGTGGAACGCTCAGGCGCGGGCCAGCTTTTTTGGCTTGGGTAAGCACCACACTCAAGGACATTTGGTGAGGGCGGTGATGGAAGGTGTGCTGTACAATTTGCAGTCAGTTTTTAGCGCGCTTGAAGCGGCTGGCGGAGATATCAGTACGCTTCGCGCTTCGGGTGGGTTTGCCCATTCGGACCTGTGGCAGCAGATATTGGCGGATGTCTTTGAGCGTGAGGTGCAGGTGCCTACTGTGATTGAGAGCTCTGCTTTTGGGGCTGCGGTGCTAGCGCTGGTCTCGCTCGGTCGGTGGGATAGTTTGGACCGGGTCGAGGAGGCGATTGAGATCGCCTACGTTCGGCGTCCGATTGCCGAACATGTCAAGCGATATCAAAAGCTGATGCCTATTTACGCTGAGCTGTTGACGAGTTTGTCTAGCCAGTACGCTGCTCTACAGCGAGCGATGACTGACTAGGCTCGTCGGAAGGTAACTGTCTCAGGCAAACTAAACCACTATGGGCAGGTTTCGACCGGTAGGCGAGTGCCTGAATTGATTTGCGAGAAGCCGTCGAGGTCTAGGACAGCGCGCTCGAAGCGGCCTTCGCCAAGATGGTTGGTGAGTTCGAGCGTGTTGGCGGGGCCGAGGAAGCGACTTTCTTTGTCTATTTCGAGGTCGGCAAGGGTTGCTGCGATCGCTTCTCCGGTAATTTGGTTGCCTTCTAGTGTGCCGGTCACGCAGGCCGAGAGGTCACTGTCGATGTAGCTGAAGGTGCCGGTAATCTGGTCATCAAACTTGCGGAATAGAAACAGGGTGCCGCCTGCATCTACCAGTTCTGCATCGGTCACGATTCGATTGGGAAGGTCAGCTGAGACAACTCGATAGTTGCCATTGGGCAGCGCTGACAGGTTAAGTCCGTTTTCGGGAACTGGTGTTTCAGGAACTGGTGCTTCGAGATCTGGTGTTTCAGGAGCTGGTGTTTCAGGGGCTTGGGCAGTAGTACAGGTGAGAGTGGCGTCAACGTCTGCGAATGTGGCGCCTTCGGCAATTTCTGATGTTTCTATATTGAGTAGCTGGGCGTAGTAGAAGGGGTCGTCCGTCATGATTTGGCGAGCGTCTGCTAAGGCGGTGCCGTAGAGGGTGAGCGATCGCTCTGAGGCAACATCTGCTCTAAGTGACGGATTGTCGGGACTGACTGCAAAGGTTGGAAAGCTGTCTAGGGTGAAGGTTGTATTGCCTGCCGATTCGATGACTGAGATGAATGTGCGCATGCCAAAGGGGTTTGGCTGGCCGCTGTTGGGGTCGTACCGGCAGATGGTGGTGCTGATAGGGGTAGTTTCGTTTGGCGTTTGGGCAATGGCGGGTTTGGGGAGTGCGATCGCGACTAGCGATGTGGCGCAGAGGGCTGCTGCGAGCGGGGCTTTAGCTCGAGGTGTGTATGGCATGACGGTGGGGTTGATTGGTAGATGGCAGCTGAAAGATAAATGGGAATCGAGCAGGCTTAGGCAGTGGGACCGAGACGAACGGGTGTCTGCTTAGCCTTCTTCTTCTGCGCTGGGGATTTCACAGCTGGTGGGGGCGAGGGCGAAGCCTGCATTGATACGAGAAAATTCGCTGAGGTCGAGTAGAGCCTCTGCATAGTAGGTCTGACCAGCTATCGTTCGCGGCTGTCGAATTTGTAAACCACCGATGGCGTAGGGCTGTGAAGTTTCCCCTGCGGCGTCTTTTTCTCCATTGGCTTCGGCTGCGTCATCGGCTGGGACGGCAGCTGTTGTTGCCTCAGTCTCTATTTGCTGTTGGGGCTGCTGGGGATAGGCCGAGCCGGTGATAGTGTTACCGCTGACCGTACCGGTTACGCAAATGCCTGGCCGGTCCAAACGTGGCCGGAGTTCGCCAACGACCTGATTTCCTCTTTTTGTCAGCAGGAATATCGCGCCACCGTTGGCAATGAGCTGCTCATCGGTGTAATTGCCAAATTCGTAGTTGCCAGCTAAGTAGCGATAGCTGCCGTCGGGTAGGGCAGACAGCGGTGGAATAACAATGCCGTCGAAAGGGGTGGGGGCTTCTGTTTCGGGTGTGAAGTTATTCGGGTCAATGCTTGGGTCGCCAAGGGGCGGAGCAACGGGCCGAGTGGGAATGGTGTTGCCTGTTGTCGGGTTGGTGTTTGTCGATGACGAGGGAGGGGGAGGGGTTTGCTCAGCTTCTGGTTGAGGGACCGGTGGAGAGGGGGGTGTCGCAGGCGGCGGCGATACGGCTGGGTCTAAATTTGGAAGCGTATCTGCAGGTTCTTCTGTGGGGGCAAACGGTGCTTCGGTTGTGGGTTCTTCTTTGAGGCGACAGCCGCTCTGCGAGGAAAATAACGAACTTGGCTGACCTGCATCGAAGGCTAGCCACTCTCCTTCGGTGGTGACCAGAGCCTGCTGACTGGAGCCTACGGGGTGCACAATCGGATGAATGTTTGCGCCGTTGGTTGAGAGCAGTGTGGACTGGGTCGGATTGCTGTGGGCGCTGAGCGTGTGAGTGGATAAGTCTTCGCTCAGTTCACAGGAGAGCTGTTCGGCGCCGGGGGAGGTAGGGCGCGTTGCTGCAAGCAGCAGTGGTGAAGTCACCAGTGCAAGGGTTAGCCAAAGCTTTGAAGGTAAAGACATTTTTATAGTGATGGGCTATTGATTTTGTCGGTGAACCGGAGGCACAGGCGTCTTTGACTATCGTTAGCGAATCGTTTGTATTGTTAGTATTTTTACATATTTAATCTGAATTTAATCAAATAGCTAAGTAATTATACGTAGTCTTTACTGGTAGAGCCTTGTATTAATTGGGCTGAAATGCTTTGCGGGCTAGTGTGTAGGTTAGATTTTGAGCTGGTGCTTGAGTAGCTCATAAAACGCACGCGACAGTTCTCTTCGGCTCAGGGGCGTATTGTCTACAGGCAGGTTTGCAAATGCCTTGCCGTATGCTTGGGGGACGGATGCTTTGACGAGGAAAGACAGCTGCTTTCGCGTGATGGGGCTGTCGGGCGAGAAGCGCCCTTTGCCGATGCCTGCAATCATTCCCTGGGCTTTGAGCGTTTCTATATTGCTGTAGGCCCAGTGCTTGCCTGGCCGCACATCCCAAAAGCTGGGCTGCGGTGGGGTGATTTTTTCGAGCTTGAGCAGGCTGACGAGTGCGGTGGCGACTACGGCTCGGTTCACGTTGCCATAGGGGCGAAAGTGGAGGTTGTCTGCGTTTTCACTGCGGATGACGCCGGTGGCCGCCATCACCTGGATCGCTTCGAAGTCGGGATCGTCGTGGGCGATATCGTCGAACCAGAAGAGAGGGACGCCATTGCGTGCCATGAAGCCCTGTAGCTTTCGCAGTAGAGGCAGGGTTTCTACGATGGTGCGAGGGCTTTCGCCGGTCCAAGCGGCAAAGACGCCGAGAAAGCCGCTGGCTTCTCCGATGGCCCATTCCACAGGATGCATGCGATAGGCGGCGTTGGTGATGTGGGTGGTGCCGATGCTCTTGGCTGAGAGAATGAGGCCGTCGGTGGTCATGGGTACGAGCGATCGCGCAGGTAACGAAAAGGGCAGAGCGATGACGTCTAATCCTTTGGGGCTGACGTGCCCTTCGACCAGATTGCCATGTAGATCGAGGTAATGATATTGCCCGATGCCGAGGCTGTCATCGAAGCAGCGGGCGCGGGCCTGGTTTTGAAAGAAGCGTTCGGCGACGTCTTCGTGGCGGATGGTGGTGAGGGCAATGCCGCGACGGGCTTCTCGGATGTAGGGCTCTAGGGCAATGCCGTCTTGGGTCCAGGTGAGGTCTCCTCTGGGCTTGAGGTTGGAGACGCCGTGGGTTTGCAAATAGTGGATGTAGGCTTGGGCGCGATCGCGTGCCCGTTGAATCAGCTGGTTGCGCTCTGTAGGACTGAGTCCGATGAGGTGACCCCGGCGAAAATCATTGCCGCAGCACTGTACTTTTTCGGGATGGGGTGAGGTACCCCAGTTGATGGCGGCGACATCGCCTGGACTGACGGTTTTTTCGTGGAGCGATCTCCGCAGCACTCGCCGGTAGCGAAAAATTCCAAACGGGGCAAAAAAGTCGCGTTTGGACCAGCCGCTGGCTTTTTTTAGCCAGTAGTGGCTGGTGAATTCGTAGGGGTTGAGCCAAGAATCTTTGCCGTAGCCCTTGGGTGGGGGCATTTGCTTGCCCTGGCCTGGGTAGGTGCGCTCTACTAGCACGTTGAAAGTGAAAGACTGCTGGCAGGCAGGGATAGCTTTTTCTGGCAGGATCGCTTCTCCTGTGTCGTTGCGGGCTTCTTGCCCCACGCGGGCAGGGAGGTCGGCGATTTCTAGCAGCTCTCCTAGGTCTGTGGCTTCTAGGGTGACTTCAGCGCTGATGGTAAATTGACGGTCGGTGGTGCGGTCTTTGAACCGGACGCCGGTGACGCGTTTGCGGCCTGCGCTGCCTGCAGGTGTCTGGGTCTCGGCCATGAGCACTTCGACGGGGTCGCTGTCGGGAATGAGGGTGAGTTTGCCGCTGCGCAGGTAGGGAATGAGCGGTTCGTTGAGCGCTCTGGCTGAGACGACAGGGGTGGTGGTCATGGGGCAAACCCAAGCGCCGCCCGGATTGGCTCGCGCTCTTCCGGCGACGGGCTGCAGCTGTCTTTGCCGCCTGCGAAACTGGCGCTGGGCTTTGGAAATGGCAAATTTTTCGCCTTCTACGCGGTTGTAGGTGGCTTTTTGCTTAAGCAGGTCGCCATCGTCGGAAGCGGGTAGGGCCTGGGCTGTAAACTGCCCGCCGAGGACTTTTTGGGGCTGCACTAGGCAGACGTCTACATTCATTCGCAGGGCGGTGAGGGCGGCGCTGTAGGCGGCTGTCGACCCACCTGCGACCAAAATGGAGCAGCTGAGCGTGCTACCTTCGGCTGGCCGGGTAAAGGCGGCGTCTGACAGAAGGCCATTGGCCTGGCTTACGATGGTCACGGCATTTCTCACTCCAATCACTTCATAGATAATGTCTTTACTGCCGCACTTTGGCGCAGCTACTCTACTGGGTTGTCACGATTTGTTTCACTTTTTCCGTACATGTCGGGTGTGTTTTTGTACGGTTGAGCCTTTATGCAGGCGTGATTTACGCTGTGAGTCACCGGGTGCATCCTAGCTGTACAAATTCTGGCCTATTCTCGTTCTAGGGTCTGCTTCTGAGGGTGTCTGGTTTTGGGTATCTGGCTGCTTTTCGTTTTAAGACGTACAGAGATTTTGATTGATGACGGCTGACGTTGCCGCTGATCTTTTAGGGACCGATTGCGTAACCGATACGCCTCAGGTCATGTTGGAGGCTCGGGCGCTACTGACCCAGGGCATGGTGCGGACTCAGGGGCGAGATTTTGAGCGAGCGCTGGTCTGCTTGAGTCAGGCGGTGGAGCTGCTGTCGGCGCTGTCGGATTCACTCTTTCGGCGGCGGGCGAGCGGGGAAAGTGTGACCGATGTGTCTGCGATCGCGCTGGAGGCGCTGAAGATAGCGATCGCACAAGGCTATTACTACCGAGGCTGTACGCTGTGTCAGATGGCGTGTTATGCGCAGGCGATCGCAGATTTTTCTTATCTCATTTCGCAGTTTTCACCGTCGGCAGCGCAGGGCTTTTTGCCGCTCGAGTCTCACTGGCTGATGGCAAAAAGGGCGGAAATTTATATTCACCGTGGCAATGCCTACCGCCGACTAAATCAATATTCGCAGGCGCTGGAGGATCTCAACCAGGCGGTTGAGCACTCCCGGGGCTCGGCCCAGAGCTACGGCTGTCGGGGACTGCTGCAGCTCGATGGCAATGCGTTTGAAGAGGCCATTGCTGATTTTGATCAGGCGTTGCTGCTGCATCCTACGTTTGCGCAGGGATACCTATGGCGAGGGTTTGCCAGGTTGCGCCGGGGGGAGCCCGACTTGGCAGTGGCAGATTTAACGCGGGCGATCGCGGCGATTCCGACCTGCGCTGAAGCGTACAACCACAGGGGCGTTGCTTTCTTTCTGCTGGGCTGCCTCGCCGACGCACGGGCCGATTTTGACCAGGCGATTCGGATTCGGTGCGATTTTGCGGAGGCCTACAACAATCGGGGGAATTTGCGTCAGCTGGTGGGTGATTGTGTGGGTGCGATCGCGGATTACGACCGGGCCATTGCCCTGAAGCCACTGTTGGCTGAGCTGTATTTTAACCGGGCGGCGGCGGGGAGTACTACACCGGTGGCGGGGTCGGTGGCCGATGTGGCTTGGGAAAGTCAGCTGAGCAATGCGGCGGCTGACTATGATGCGATCGCGGGTTTGCCGCTGAACGATCCTGCGTTTTATCGGCGGCGGGCTGGGGTGCGATCGCAACGGGCAGCCCAACTAGCAGACTATGAGGCGGCGGTGGCAGACTACTCGACGGCGCTAGCACTGGCTCCGTCGGCTTGGGCTTACTACCAGCGGGGACGGGCGCGTTTGGTGCTAGGGGAGGTGGTGCAGGCGCAGGCCGATTTTGACCGGGCTATTGTGCGATCGCCTGACTATGGACTGCCTTATTGCGATCGCAGTGTTCTAAGGTTTGGGGCTCACGATTTGATTGGCGCGCTGTCCGATGCGAACCAGGCGATTTTATTGACGAAGGGTACTCAGCAGGCCGCTCAGGTACTCAAAGAAACCTACGCTACTCGATGTTTGACGCACTTCTGCCTGGGTGACCCAAAGCATGCACTTGAGGATTTCGAGCGACTAGTCGACTGCTTTGCGCGGAGTTAGTGCGCAAGATTGATTAGTCGTCTTCCCAAACTTCGAAGGAGGCGATGTCGATGGGATCTTTATCTGCGGGGTCTGCTTTGGTTTGGGAGCGGGTGAAGCGGTTGAGGGTTTTTCCGAGGGAGCGGCCAAGCGACGTACCGCCGAGTTTTTCTTCTAGCTGGCTCTTTCTCAGCTGTTCGGCTGCTTTTTCTTGTGCTCTGCGCAGCTGATGATGCATTTGCTCTCGAACCTGCTCCGTCTTTTCTTGCAGCTGCTCGGTGATATCGGGTAGAGTGTCCGATGCTGCAGAGGGCTGACCGAGCGGCTGATCATTGAGCTGCTGAGCGCGCTGTTTGACTTTTTCAGTGACTTTTCCTGCGAAGGCCTGCCCTTTCTGTAGCAATGCGTTGACGTCTGTTGGCATGGCCGGTAGCTGCTCACCGAGCCAGTCTGCCGGCCGACCGCCTGGAAGAGTCGAGGTGAGGTCGATGGCTTGGTCGTACGGGTGAAGGTTTTGCACTTCCTCTTCTGCGATCATCATGCGCTTTTGGCCAGCGCTAATGATGGCTTCAGGTAGAAGCATTAAGGCATTGGTAGCGCCTATGTTGTCTTGTTTTTCTGCTTCTTGTTCATCGGCTTCTTCTCCGAAGAGCGCGGCTGTCGGTTCATCCTCTGCCAAATAACTGTTCGCTTCTGCTGGGGCCTTGTCTGCCTCGCTTTTTAGAAGCAACAAATATTGCTGGATTTTTCCCGTAGTTCGCTCGAAGCAGACGTCTACGACATGGCCGATGTGTTCGCCACCATCGGTCCAAACTTCTAGATTTGTGATGCTTTGCGCAGCGGCTATTTCAGGATTAGTCGCTGACGGTTCACCGGTGGCTGATGCATCGCTACGCGCGCTATGGGCGACTACGCAGTCAGTGCCGATGTTGGTGATACTCTGCCAGCTGAGTGCATGCTTTTTCCCAATGAGACCGGGCGTTTTGTAGCTGAGGCCGACGACTGCCGACTGCTTTATGGCTACGAGCACATGGTCTACCGCACCCACGACTTCAGTCGTTTCGTAGAGCATAATGTCACGACCGACTAGCTCGCCTTGTCGAATGATGTCGGCATTCATCTGGATGGCTCCTTTTGAAACAACGTAGACTGTCGAGTGAGACTATCCCTATTTTTACTTGGTTTTGAGGATCTGTGTTTGGCGTTCTCAGCGCTCTACCTCGCGACCGTTGTATAGGTTCATTGCGCGTTCTACACCTTTGCGTAGGCTTAGGTCTATGGCGTCTACTGCCATGGGAATGACTGCGTCTACGATCTTGCGCTCTTCGGGCGAGAAGCGTCCGAGGACGTGTGAAATTACCGCACCGTTTGGGGCCCCGCTTTTGTCTGCGCTGCCTACGCCCACGCGCAAGCGAGGAAAGGCTTTGGTGCCCAGGTGAGAAATAATGGACTTCATGCCGTTGTGACCGCCTGCTCCACCAGAGAGTCGCATGCGCAGCTTCCCGGTGGGTAAGTCCATATCGTCGTACACAATGAGCACCTCGGCGGGCGTTAGCTTGTACCAGTCCAAAACAGCTCGCACTGACTGGCCTGACTTGTTCATGTATGTGGACGGTTTGAGCAGGACTGTGCGCTCTCCGGCACTGCGAAATTCGCCTGCATCGCCTTGAAAGCGCTTGTTCGAGGCGAGGGAGACACCAGGGAGACTTTTGGCCAGGGCATCTACGACTTCGAAGCCAATATTGTGACGAGTTCGGTCGTACTTAGGGCCTGGGTTGCCAAGGCCGACGATGAGCCTGGGGAGTACTAGAGCCTCTTCTGGGGCCGCTTCTGGTGCTGTTGGAGTTTTCCCTACCATTACTTTTGTGTGGGGCCCGGTGATGTAGGGCCGGTTTTACAGCGTCCTTGCTGGATTTTCTGGTGAGGTGGTGAGTGTCGAGGACTAGACTGACTGGGCTTCGTCGACGGTTTCAGCGGTTTCGCCTTCAGTGGTCTCAACAATTTCAGCTTCTGTGGGCTGGCTGGTATCAGGTGTGCTGGCAGCGCTGCCGTCATCTTTTCCTTCGGCGTTGGCTTGAGAAAGGGCTCTTGGCTGCTCTAGGGTTGCTTTCATGGGTTCAGCGACTGTTTTCTCGATGCGCTCAGCTTCTTTCTTGAATTCTGTTTCAAATTCTTTGGAAGCGTCTTGAAATCCCTTCAGCGCCTTACCCAAGCTACGACCAATTTCAGGCAGCTTCTTCGGGCCAAATACTAGCAAGGCCACGATCATAATCAGGCCCATCTCAGGCAGGCCAATTCCAAAGATGTTCATCAGCTACATGTCCAACAACGTTGCTTAAAAGTATAAGGGGCAGGTGCGAAACACACCTGCCCCGTGTGGGGAGCAAATCTCTGACGCGACGGACATTCGAGAGTACGTCTAGACGCGACAGATGGCTGCTCTGCTAATTCGCTCAGGAGTCCTAGCTACCCAGGCTTCTCCAGTCCACATCGACGTTGTTGAGAATTAGAGAGGAGTTGTACAGCTGGAGGATAATCAGCAAGAACACGAGGAAGAGGACCATGAAGACGCCCATGACCGGCGTTGTGCCCCACCCAGGGGAAACCTTTCCGTACTCAGAGTTCAAAGGCTTTAGGAGGTTGCCCAGTTTAGTTTGCTGTGCCATGAAGGGACCAGAGGTAAACTTACTTT
>JBCBIK010000045.1:0-29002 GCA_038524545.1 Cyanobacteria bacterium J06623_4
TTTCCTATGTATTTACACGGACGGCAATGCAGCCCCTGGCTTAGATTAAAAAATAGGCCAGAAAAGAAACAAGCCAGAAAAGAAACAAGCCAGAAAAGAAACAAGCTCTACCCCATCAGTACATCATCAACGAAAGACGTTCTGTAAAACACGTCTAGAAAACAAATTTATCCTATGAAGCGCCAATCTAGAACAGCCCAGCTACTGGGCCATATCATCGAACCCATTACTGAGTCCCCCTCTTCAGGCCTATCCGCAGCAAACAACGCTCCTCAGCCTTCTGAAGAAAAAAAGCGCTATCGGTTGAGAGAGCTGTTAAAAGAAGAGTCAGGCAAACAAACATTCCTGGCGACCGATGAACAAACGCAAACAAAAGTTGTTGTAAAAATCATTTTCTTTTTCCTCGATTCTGTTATAGATAATCCCTCAATAGACAAACCAAAAACCGATAAATCAACAACAGATAATTTGTCTCAATCTGCCTGTAGTCCAGCCACCCTAAAGCACATCGAGATGCTCCCCTACCTCAGCTCTTTCGAAGTTGAAACACCGCTCGGCCCGGGGCTAGCCATGGTCAAACCCTACGTTGACAACGCGGCCTCTACCTCCGAGCCCCTATCTTTGCCCCTATCAGACTCTCAGTCGGAACAGCGGTCAGCGCTAAGAACCACAAAGAAGTCAGAGACAAGTGCTAAACGTTATCGTAGAAAAACAGACCCAAGCGTCGCGGCCAATCAAAAGCTTGCGCGTCAAAACTTTGCCCGCAGTCCCCAAAACGCTACGCCCTCTCCCCAGCGGTCATTCGCCGATATCACCCTCCACTCCACCCCCAGCAAGCTAGAAATTCACTGCCCTGAATCTTACATCCGAGCAGGGCTCATCTCCGCAGAGCCAGCCAATACCTTTCCAGACAGCGTAGAACTCTGGATAGCGGTCATCGCGGGTACTGTCGTCTTCGTTGGCGGGTCGCTCGTTGTCACGGGCTCCATCCTCTGCGCCATTGTCGTCGCAGCGCTCCTACCCATCCTGTTTCACGAGCTTATCGCCCCCCATCCCCGAGCCCGCAAAAAAGCCATCATCCGCCTCAATGACGCGACCGACAATCGCACCTTCGTCAGTGTCACCACGCTCATCCTGCCAAAGCGTAGCCGCACCGGCATGGCGAATGGCGTCCCCACAGAGAGCACCCTCCACTGCTCCAGAATGTCCATCAAAAACATCAAAATTTCCCCTGCCCTCATCCTCTCCCCTGGCATTCACCCCCTCGGCGCAGAAATCATCTTCACCTTTCACAACCACAACGCCCGCACAGGCAACCAGCTCCGCCTAGTCGGCAGCTACCAATCTATGCGCTGGCTCTCCCATCAGCTGTCAGCCTGGGGTATTGCCCGTAGCCAGCGCAGCACCAAAATGAAGCTGAAAAACCCCCTTGGCAGTCCAGAAGCTCAAAGCGATTAACTGAGATGAGACATCGCCTAAAAGGCCTTAGATACCCCATTTGAGACACTGCTCGTTTCACCAGAGAGCGATACACTGTATCTGGCAAGTCTTAGTGCAAGGATATGGCGGTTGGCATTTGGGTATTGGGAGATCAGCTCTGGCAAGGGCAATCGGCACTAGCAAACTACGCAAACGAGAAAAACAAACCCCCCGTCATCCTGATTGAGTCGATAGACCACGTCAAAGAACGTCGCTATCACAAGCAAAAGCTGATTTTAATTTGGTCAGCCATGCGACACTTTGCCCAGTCTCTCAAAGAGAGTGGTTGGCCCGTCACCTACAGCACAGCCGATACGTTTGAGGCACCGTTAAAGCAGTGGATAAAACACAACAGCATTGACGAGCTCAATATCATGGAACCTGCAGATCGCCCATTCTCAGACGATCTCAGCCAGTTAGATATTCCCTGCGAGCTTGTTCAAACGCCCAACAATCACTTCTTATGGTCTACAGAAGAGTTTGAAAAGTGGGCGTCGTCTCGAAAAAGTCTCCTCATGGAATCGTTTTACCGAGAGGGGCGAAAGCGATTCGAGATTTTGATGAATGGAAAAAAGCCCGTCGGCGACCAGTGGAATTTCGACAAAGACAATCGCAAGCCTCCCAAAGGAAAAATATCTCCCCCAGAGCCCCTAACCTTTCCACCAGACGACATCACACAAGCCGTCATTGAAACCGTAGAGCAAGCCGACTATCCTACATTCGGAGACTCAGCCAGCTTTGGCTGGGCAGTCACCCGGGAGCAAGCCTTAGCCGTACTAGATTATTTTGTTAGCGATCGCCTCACCACCTTTGGGCCCTATCAAGACGCCATGGTCACTGGTCAAGACACCATGTGGCACGCGCTGCTATCGCCGTATCTCAATATTGGCTTGCTCCAGCCCATGGAAGTCATAGACGCGATCGCAGCTGCCTACGAAGCCGCCCAAGGGTCCGACACGCCCATCCCACTCAACAGCGTAGAAGGCTTCATCCGCCAGGTCCTAGGCTGGCGCGAATACATGCGCGGCATCTACAACCACGTCGATGAAGACTACCCCTCTCGCAACTATTTCGAGCACACCCACTCGCTGCCCGACTTTTTTTGGACGGGCGATACCCCGCTCAACTGCCTCCATCAAACCATCGACACCCTCCGGCGCACAGGCTACGCCCACCACATCCAGCGCCTCATGATTCTGGCCAATTTTTCGCTCATTTCAGGCCTCTCTCCCCAAGCAGTCGAAGACTGGTTCCACGCGGCGTTTATCGATGCCTACGACTGGGTGATGCAGACCAACGTTATTGGGATGGGCCTGTTTGCAGATGGCGGGGTGCTGGCCACCAAGCCCTATGCTTCTAGCGCCAACTACGTCAACAAAATGAGCGACTACTGCAAAGGCTGCAAATACGACAAAAAAGCGCGCATTGGAGAAAATGCCTGCCCGTTCAATTTCTTCTATTGGGACTTTTTAGATCGTCACCGGGAAAAACTCAGCGCGCAGGGAAGAATGAACTTCATCCTAAAAAATCTAGATAAAATGTCGGATGAAGAGCTCAATGAAATCAGGCAACAGGCGAAAGACTGGCATCAACAACAGAAAAAGGACTAAACCCATGAAGTCATCTCTCAGCCTTGTTATGAGCTTTGCACTGCTGTGGGGATGCGCATCTCAGCAGCCGCCCGAATTCTACAGTGAAGGCCAGTTAGTTCAGACAGAATCTCGGCAGGTCGAGTCCACAGGCCCTGGTGTCACCGCCGTCTCTGTAGAGCAAAATGAAACCGGTCAATATACCTTTTCGGTCACGATTGAGAGTGAAGAGACGGGGTGCGATCGCTACGCCAACTGGTGGGAAGTCATCACCGAAGAAGGCACCCTACTCTACCGAAGAATTTTGGCTCACAGCCATGTCGATGAACAGCCTTTTACGCGCTCAGGCGGCCCGGTTGAGATAGCAGCCGACGACGTGGTTATTGTGCGATCGCACATGCATCCCACCGGCTACCACACCCAAGCAATGAAAGGCAGCTTCACCACCGGCTTCGCACCCGTCATCCTACCAGCCGACTTCGCACCCGAACTCGCCGAAGCGGATCCGCTCCCAACTGGCTGTACCTTCTAGATAGGCCCTGTGTCTGTCTTTTGCGCTATCTCTTTGCAATAACCTCTTTGATAAAATTGTAAGCAAGCACTCACAGTCCTTACGCGCAGAGTCATTACCCATGACCAGCCTACAGCTCCCCCCAAAAGTTCAGCCGCTGACCGTCAACTTTCCGGCCACCATCCTGCCGAAAATGACCATGACAACGGAGCAATTTTATGAATTCTGCGCACTCAACCCAGAGCTCAGAATAGAGCGCACTGCTATCGGAGAAGTTATCGTCATGCCGCCCGCTTTCTCAGATACTGGCAATCGAAACTTTAAGCTTTCAGTGGCATTGGGTATCTGGGCAGAAAAAGATGGAACGGGAGAAGGCTTCGACTCAAGCACAGGGTTTACCTTGCCAAGCGGAGCAACCCGCTCTCCTGACGCTTCGTGGATCAAGTCAGAAAGGTGGAACGCACTCACTGATGCACAAAAATCTTCCTTCGCACCCATTTGTCCAGACTTTGTCATTGAGCTGAGATCTTCTAGCGATACGATCTTAGGGCTCCAGGAAAAAATGACAGAGTACATCGAAAACGGCGTACAGCTTGGCCTACTCATCGACCGAAAAAATCGCCAAGTTCACCTCTACCGCTCCGGTAGTGAACCTCAAGTTTTAGATAATCCTATTAGCATTTCATGCGACCCTGAGCTACCCGGATTTCAGCTAGTCATGGAAAAGATCTGGTAAACATGCAGCCCGCCCCTTCTTCTCAAGGACTACTGGAAGGACTACTGGCACCAAGAATTACCCCTCCATCATTTTCTTAAATCGTGTTTCTACTTCCGCCAGTGAGACATCTTCTATGCGAGTGGCAACCAGCCAAATGTGACCAAAAGGATCTTTCAAAGTACCTCTGCGATCGCCATCAAAATGATCACTCACGGCCATCACTTCTATCGCGCCGTTCTCTAGTGCCGCAGCAAACACATTATCAACACTATCTACACGCACATAAATAGACACCGTAGAGCCACCCAGCGCAAGCGGACTGACGTAGCCCATCTGAGGAAACTCATCCGCCAGCATCACAGCCGCATCCCCGATCTGTATTTCAGCGTGCATCACCTTGCCCGTATCGTCTGCTAGCCGAATCAGCTCAGTTGCCCCAAATACCTTTGCATACCAATCCAGCGCAGACCGAGCATCGCGACAGCTCAGATACGGCGTTGCTCTAGAATTTGCCGTTGTAGACTCTATCGCATCAGACATGTCAAACCCTCAAGTCAGTAGTCATCTGCATTGTAAATGCCTAGTGAAATATGACCAGTCGCTAGTCTGGCGTTTCGTTCACAGGGAAGCGGTTGAGTAAATACGCAGCTTGCCGAGCGGTCGAACGTAGCGCTTCTGACAAGTAGGGAACATGCGGAATCTGCGAGAGAAAGTCGAGCGTACGGCGCAAAATACGAACAATATCGCCCTCGTCCAGGCTCGTATTCTCACAAAGCTCCGTCCACTCCACGTCCAGAGCCCACTGCTCCACCAGCGCAATCAATGCCTCCTCAAACCACACAGGAATTTGCACATCCTGACGGCGCTGCTCTTGAAAGATGCGACGGCGCAGATTTCGCAAGCCGCCCAGCGCATCCAACACAGCCCGCGAAGGGTGATATCGCAACCAGGTATCCGGACGGCTGTTTTCCATCAAGATGCCTGCGCAGGCAGCCGCAAACTGCTGAGGCTCCAAGTGATCGAACTCGCCGGAAGCCAGCGCCAAGCCTAGCCACAGCTCATTGTCACCTCGAATAGCCGCGCACAGCTGACCCATTTCCGTCGGCGTATTATCTTCTAAACACTCAAAGTTTTCCAGCACCTGCATCAGGCTGACAAACTCCAGCCAGTAGCGATGGGTGTAGTCATCGTATTTGTGCCTGCGATCGCGCACTTCTTTCTCCAACTTCTGCAATCGCTTCCGCTGCTTCACCACCGCCTTCGGATTTTCCAATCGGCCCACTGGATTGTCAGCCAGCTTTACCGCCACAGCCTCCACCTTCTTCCGCTGTTCGTTCACTTCAGGTGCCCGCTCATCAAAAGACGGCATCTGCGGCATTTTCTCAACAACTGCGGCGCTCGTATCATCACCTTTTCGAGATTTTCCAGGCGTCGGGACAAGCTCTTTTGGCACAGATAGGCTGTCTGCTTCCCGCAAGCGATCGCACTCACCATGCAGCATAGCCACATCTTTCACCGTCGCCACATACCACCGATTATCCCGCCCCAAACAAACCAAAAAGGGAAACTGCCCCGGTCCAGGTATCTTACTCACCAGCACCGCAGGCAAAGGCTCCGCCACTTTCACATGCTTACCCTTCAGAGAAAGCATCGTACCAGCCATCGCAAAAGACACCGCAACCGGATCGCCCCCACCCAGGCTCTCCTCAGCCTGCTGTTGAAGAATCTTCAACAATCTTTCTTCTTCTCTAAGCCATCCACGCAGCTTCTCATACTCCGCTATCACCGCATCATCAATGTGGGCTAGCTGATCGCGCAACACGGCAATATCTCTTTCCAACGCCTCAATCGCTCTGCGCTGAGGGGCCAAATGCAGCGTCGCCAAATACTGCCCAAAGCTTCGCTCAATCAGCGCTTGAGCCTCATCAGCCGTATGCACCTGCAACAGGTTCAGCACCATACCATAGCTGGGTGTGAACTGACTGACCAGCGGATCTGGCGGTGATAGGGCTAGCTGCGAAGCTTCCTTAGCCCCCTCAAAAGGCGACTCCACAGTCACCACATGCCCTTCTGTATCCATGCCACGGCGTCCGGCCCGGCCCGACATCTGCAAAAACTCAGAGGCATGCAGCAATCTATGTCCATTATCTGTCCGCTTAGACAGGCTCGCAATGACCGTCGTTCGAGCGGGCATATTGATGCCCGCCGCCAGCGTCTCTGTTGCAAAAACGACCTTAATCAACCCCGTCTGAAACAACTCTTCCACCAGACTTTTCCAAGCGGGCAAAATCCCAGCATGGTGTGCCGCAATCCCTCTATACAGTGGCTCCAGCTGATTCGCACGAATCGCCTCAGGATTTCGCTCAACGAAACTATCAATCCGACGCTTCAGCAATGCTGATTCAGCTGCCGTCACCAAGTTCATATGCGCAACAGCCTGTACCGATTTGTCGCAGCCCTTCCGACTAAAAATAAAATAAATCGCGGGCAGCATATCCTTCGCCTGCAGCTGACTCAGCACGCCTGGCAAGGTTGCGCCCGCCTTCTTTTTTTTCTGTCCGCGCTGACGCCGGGGCGGTTTACGGTAGTTCTTCAGCCGGGGGTGAATGCCCGTTTCTTGCTCATTCAGCAACGGAAAAATTCCCTTCTCCACCGCAAAGTGAAAGTTCAGCGGCACGGGCCGATAATCCGAATAAATCAGCCGCGTCGGCCCGTGCACTTCACTGATCCAGTCCGTCAGCTGCCCGCCATTGTCCACCGTTGCCGAAAGCCCCACCAGCTGAATCTCCGGCGGACAATAAATCACAGACTCTTCCCACACCGTGCCCCGCTGCCGGTCATTCATGTAGTGGCATTCATCAAGCACCACCGCCTGCACATCGCGCAGAGACGTCCCCACCTCTCCAATCGTCGTGCCATACAGCATATTCCGAAATATCTCGGTGGTCATTACCACCACGGGCGCTTCCCGATTTACCGAGCTATCGCCCGTCAGCAGCCCCACATTCTCCTCACCAAATGTCCGTTTAAAGTCTCGGAGTTTTTGATTAGAAAGGGCCTTCAGCGGCGTCGTATAAAACACCCGCCGCCCCATATCCAGCGCCCGGTGAATAGCATACTCCCCCACCAGCGTCTTTCCAGATCCTGTCGGAGCACACACAATAACAGACTCGCCTTGGTTGAGCGCCGCGATCGCATCCAATTGAAAATCATCTAGCTGAAACGGAAACAGGCTTTCAGGCGATAACACGAACACATCAAAAATGGTGAGCCCTTACATTGTGCCAGATTTCACACGATTGCCACACTATCGTCATCCCCCTGCCAAACCTGCTCTCTACAGTAAGAGTGTCCTCCGCAATATACATGCTCAAAACACATGACAATTGACAGCTCCCAGTCTCGCGTTGGCCATGCCCCCAACAGAAGAATTTCAAAGCTTGCAACCTCTCTGGCCCTCGTTCTCTTTGGTGCTGGGACCGCGACAGCAGGCACCTACGCTGCTATGGGGCCTCTCAATCGCTCAGTCGACCGTTCGCCCGCAGTCGCCTCAATCCCCACACCGCAAGCAGCCCCCGTCAGCCTTTCGCTCTCCGACAACGCTAGCAGCGTTGCAGAAGTCGTTCAGGCGGTAGGGCCTGCCGTCGTTCGTATCAACGCGTCTCGGACCGTCACGAGCAGAGCGCCAGAGGTACCCGAAAGCTTCCGGCAGTTCTTTGGCGATCGCTTCGGCAGTCAGTTTCCTCCTGGCGGTCCACGAGAGAGAACGCGCAGCGGCGTTGGCTCTGGCTTCATCGTCAGCGAAGATGGCCGCATCTTAACCAATGCCCATGTAGTTGAAGGGGCCGACACGGTCCAAGTCACACTCAAGGATGGTCGGACTCTCGAAGGCACCGTCCTCGGTAGCGATCCGGTTACTGACGTCGCCGTCATCGACTTGGACGCCAATGATTTACCAACGCTTTCAGTGAGTGATGCCGAGCTGCTGCCCGGGGAAGTTGCGATCGCTATTGGCAATCCCCTTGGTCTCGACAACACTGTCACCGTTGGCATCGTCAGCGCTACGGGTCGCACGAGTGGCCAAGTCGGTATTCCAGACAACCGCACGGAGTTCATTCAGACTGACGCGGCTATCAACCCAGGCAATTCTGGCGGTCCATTGCTCAATGCTAGGGGTGAAGTCATCGGTATGAACACCGCCATTATCCGAGGTGCGCAGGGTCTAGGCTTTGCCATCCCAATTGACGCTGTGCAGCGTATCTCTGACCAGCTCATTGCCAATGGTAAAGTAGACCATCCCTTTATCGGCATTCAGATGGTAGACCTCACAGCTGAAGTTCGTGAGTCAATTAACACAGACTCCAATAACGGCTTCACGGTTGAAGTGGATACGGGTGTGTTTATCGCCAGCGTAGTGCCCGACTCCCCCGCTTCTCGTGCCGGGCTACGAGCGGGAGACGTAGTTAGCCAAATCAACGATGAAGCCATCACCACGGGGCGAGAAGTACAGCAGGCCGTAGAAGCTAACGGCTTAGATCGTCAGCTGCGAATTGAAATCAATCGCAGTGGCAACAGTCAAACAGTCTCCGTGCAGCCTTCTCCTCTGCCTGCTCAAAGTTAGGTACATCTGCTAAAATTTCCGTGAAAAGTTGACGTGAATAGCTCCTCACACCCTTACCGCAGGCTCTCTTGAGAAAGAGTCTGCGGCTTTTTTATCAACATCTGACAGGCCACTTCTGAACCGGTATTCAACCGGTATTCAACTTATGCGGATTCACTCACGCCGCCGCTCATTTGCACCCTTCAAAAGGGTGAATTTGTTGCAACGCCCCAAGAGCATCTTGACAAAATCGGAGAGATGGTTACCCGATACATTGAGCCATGCCGACAATAATCTCTATGCTGTTCCACAGTCTGTAGCGTTCTCTCTTCTTAAGAACCTTATCGGACTGTTTCCATTAATCACGAGGGAAATAAGCACGAAGTTTCCGGATGCCGAGAATTGCCAGTAAAGTTACTCGATATTTCCTCGTTACCCCACACCGCAGTACGTGTTAACACGAAAAAAATTACCTCAAATCAACAATATTAGTTACACAAACGATGTGGGTATACCTCCTCTATTGGGCAAATTATATAGGCAAAGAACTAACGCCTTTTGATCAAACATCATATTCCATAAAAGAGAATCCGACGGAGACTACAAAGTAGGCTAATCGGGGGCTCAAAAAGAGTGCTATCTGTTGCTATCAAAGACGTTATGACAATCAGTTTGCCAGCAACTATTGCTGTTTAGAGTGTCTTCGAAACGCTCTATGTCCTCAACGTATTCAAAGAAGCATAACTATGACCGTTCATTCGTTAGTAGAAAAACAAGTGGCTGTATCTCCTGACGCAGTTGCGCTCAGCTTCAAAGGAGAAATCCTTTCCTATCAAGAGCTCAACGATCGAGCTAATAAGGTAGCTAGCTATTTACAGTCTTTGGGCATAAAACCAAATTCCTTAGTCGGGCTATGTGTGGAACGTTCATTCGATTTAGTTATCGGAATGCTTGGCATCCTAAAAGCTGGCAGCGCTTATCTGCCTTTGGATAGCACTTATCCAGCAGAAAGATTGAAGTACATGATAGAGCAAGCTGAAGCTTCTATCATCTTGAGTCAAAGTACTCTCACAAATCTCCTTCCAAATCTGGAAGCAGACATTATTTGTCTGGATACTGACTGGGATAAGATTGAGGCGCAAACGACTCAACCAAAAAACAACCAGAGTTGTTCTACTGATCTTGCATACGTCATTTTTACGTCTGGGTCTACAGGCAAACCAAAAGGCGTTTCTTTACCTCATGGCGCACTAGTAAACCTAATAGAATGGCAAAAGAAAGAGTTTGAGAAGCCTGAAGCATCAACTCTTCAGTTCACACCTGTTAGCTTTGACGTTTCGTTTCAGGAAATTTTCTCAACCCTTAGCTGTGGTGGCAAGCTTGTACTCATTGATGACCAATCAAGACGAAACGCAGAAGCATTGTTCGAATACATTAGCAGGGAAAGAATCGAGCGGATTTTTCTACCCTTTGTCGCATTGCAGCATCTCGCTGAAGTGGCTGGAGAAAATCCAGAAATACCCTTAGAGTTGCGAGAAGTCATTACAGCTGGCGAACAACTAAAAGTTACTCGCTCTATTTCCAATTGGTTCTCTAGAATGAGTCAGTGTTGCTTGATCAACCAATATGGCCCCTCTGAAAGCCATGTGGTCACAAGCTTTAAGCTAACAGGAAAGCCACAGACTTGGCCACATCTACCCCCAATCGGAAAAGCTATTGATAATGCTAAGCTCTACGTCTTGGATGCCGAACTCAGAAGAAAAGAAGATGTTTCAAGGCAAGTAGAAGCTGGTGAAGCTGGTGAATTGGCAATTGGTGGGCTATCTCTGGCTAAGGGTTATATCAATCAGCCTGAACTTACTTCAAGCCGCTTTGTTGCAGACCCGTTTAGCAATGAGCGTAGCGAAAAAATTTATCTGACAGGCGACTTAGTTAAAGCGATGCCAGATGGCAACCTGCAATTTATAGAACGAATCGACAATCAGGTAAAAATTCGTGGCGTTCGTATTGAGTTAGGAGAGCTGGAGACCCTGCTTGCCAAGCATAACTTTGTCAAAGATGCTGTAGTTGTAGCGAGAGCAGACAACAACGGAAACAAGAAGCTTCATGCCTATATTATCCCAGGCAAATCGCATTCTATTTCTGTGGAAGATGCAAACACATTCGAGCTAGAGCTCAGAGAGTCTCTAAAACAACAAGTTGTCGACTGTATGATTCCTTCTACCTTTACATTTCTAGAATCTTTACCGCTGACTCCCTCCGGCAAAGCCGACCGACGTGCCCTACCCACACCAGAAACTACTAGACCTGCGCTAAAGGTACGCTTCGTTGCACCTAAAAGCGACATCGAAAAAAGGCTGGCAGAGATTTGGGCGACTGCAATTGATGTCTCTCCAATAGGTCTGCAGGATAACTTCTTCGAGTTGGGCGGTGACTCCCTGCGAGCCATTCAATTGGTTCATAAAGTAAGAGACACATTCAAGATCGACCTGCCGATGGTTGCGTTATTCGATTCGCCTACTATTGAAAAATTTGCCCTCTCCGTACAAACTGCCATCAATAAAGGCATCACAATCACAAGCGACAGCATTTCTGTGGAAGCGATTGTCGAAGAAACTCGTATAGACAGTTCTATCAAGGCTGGGGATCTTTCTATCGCAGCTCTTAAAAACCCTAAAAACGTTATGATTACGGGCGTTACAGGATTTTTAGGTGTCTTTTTACTGCAAGAGTTGTTAGATAAAACGCAAGCAAACGTTCACTGCTTAACGAGGGCAGCGACAGCGGAGAAAGGCAAGCAAGACATCATCGAAAATCTCAAAAAATATGGCTTGTGGAAGAAAGAACAGACCGCTAGAATTATTCCAGTCATAGGTGACCTTGCAAAGCCAACGTTAGGACTAGATGCAAACTTATGGAGTGAGCTAGCTCAAACTATCGATGCAATCTACCACAGCGGGGCCTCTATTAGCCTGATTAACCCGTATGCCAGCATGAGAGCAGCCAATGTTCTGGGTACGCAAGAACTGTTGAAGCTGGCTTCACAGAGCAGGCTAAAGCCATTCCACTTCATTTCAACATTAGATGTCTTCCAAACTTCTCAGTATTTTAGTTCAGAAGCAATCACAGAAGCAGACGTACTCAATCCATTAGAAGCAGTTTACTTTGACGGCTACACTAAAAGTAAGTGGGTGTCTGAACAGATGGTTTGGACCGCAAAAGAGAGAGGACTGCCCGTATGTGTATATCGGCCAGCCATGATTTCCGGCCATAGTCAGACCGGAATTGCCAATAAAACAGACTTAATGAACCGTCTGATCAAGGGCTTCATTCAGCTAGGGTGTGCACCAGAGTCACAAATGGTAATCAATATCGCACCTGTTGACTTCTTTAGCCAAGGCGTCATCTATCTGTCACAGCAAAAAGAATCGATTGGAAAATCTTTCAATTTTATTAATCCCAACCCTGTAAGTATGACGCAATTCGCTGAGGCTATTAGCAACTGTGGCTATCCTGTCGAGTTAGTCAGCCATGCTAAGTGGGAGGCGGTCATGCTAGAAAACCTGGGTAAATTTGACGGCATCGTTTCTGTGTTGACATCAAAGATGTCTGCAGAGGTGCCTAGCTACATTGAAAGGTCTTCTGTAAATGCTTGGCAAGTTAGCTGTCAGAACGTTTTGAATGGACTATCAGAGACAGAAATCCAATGTCCTAAAATTAATGCGGAGTTCTTAGCCCCTTACCTTACGTATTTTTCTACGATTGGATTTATCGATAAACCAACCGCAGCGATGCTTAGTGTCTAACTAAGCAACTACAATAAACGGCTCAGCTAGTCAGTCGTTCTATCCAATCTGATTTATAAAGAGAAGCTTACGTATGTGATACATAAGCTTCTCTTTTTCATTGTTCACTGAGCATAGAGAACTCAGCCATCACTAGATATGCGTGAATCTAAGGTAAGCGTGTTTTATAGAGAACTCAATATCCGCAAAAAGTAGCTTGGTTTCTTGATGATGGGAATACTTAAAAAAGTTGCTGAGCTGCGCCTTAAAGAACAATATATTTTGATTGCCAAAGATCCCATAAAACCACTAACTTCCCTCTAAGGACACTTCACTTTTCAATATTTTTATGGAATTTTCACCATGACTGAATCTACTGTAAACAGCAGAAACGACCGAGTCTCACATAGTTGGTTTAGAGTAGCCAATAATTTTTTATTCTTGAGAAAAAAAAGTATTGGCTCAGGGTTGTTTCTATCAGTTATGAGTGGCGCTATTCTTAGCGTCAGTGGAATTTCTATTCTTTTTTACCAAGTGCTGGCAAAGCAGGCCGAAAATCAGATTCAGGACATACTGAGCACAGAAGTTAATCAAATTGAAAGCAATCTGGCCCCTGTACAACAATCCTTAAAAAATTTAGGTGGCATTGTTCAGCTAATGGAAAAGCAGAACAATCAACAATCAAAAACCTATGATGACCTGTTGCTGAGTTTCTTTCTCAAGCGCCCTTCTTTGGTGATGGGCCTTTCTCTTCAACAGGCGCAATATGGCATCTTTAAAGATACCGAGTGGTATGCTAGATACTACTACAATGATCAGAATCAGGAAGGTCAAATTGGAAAACCTCTGCCTTCCCCAAATCAAAATATTCTATTCTCAGACTTAGTCGCTGAAGATGATTCTCCAAATCAGGACTACTTTAAGGATACTATCAGCGCTGGAGAAGACAGCTGGCTAGAGCCATACGAGTGGTACGGTGTCACGATGACAACGGCCAATCATATCATCTTCGATGAGCAAGACAATATGATTGGCTTTGTCTCAATGGATGTTAATTCCACAGAACTCAGCAATAAAGTTAAAGACAGTGTCATTGAAGATACTGGCTTTTTTGTAATTCTAAGCAATCAAGGGCATTTAGTTTCTTATCCGCCAGATCCCTCGAAGGTGCGTGAAAGCCATCAGGCCATTCCAGAAATTCAAGCTATATGGTCAGAAATTAAAGACGGAGGTTCAGGGCTAATTAAGTCAGATGGACACTACTGGGCATATCAAGGCGTCAAAAGCAACGGCTGGGTGGTCGTAGCAACCGTACCTCAGTCAGTGATTATAGGGCCTGTTTTACTCATTACAGTTGGCGGAGCATTGAGTGCGTGCGCCTTCTTGGCAGTTGTTGTATATTCGTTTGTTCAACGATTAAATGGTAGGCTAAAACCCATCTTGGAAGAGTGCAAGTCCCTTATAGAGGCAGACAATCAAAGAGCACAACAATTGAATGTATCTTCTACATTACATGAGGATTTTATTGACTTCAAAAAATCGGATGAAATTGACGTTTTAGCGACGTCTTTCCATCGTATGGCTACTCAGATGAAAAGCTCTTTTGAAGAGCTAGAACTAAGGGTGGAGGAGCGAACTAAAGAGCTGCAGAATGCAATGGAATCAGCCAAAGTTGCCAATCGTGCCAAAAGTGAGTTTCTAGCCAACATGAGTCACGAGCTACGCACGCCGCTCAACGGCATTTTAGGCTATGCGCAAATCCTGCAGCGATCACCGGCTATCAGTGGGAAAGAAGAGAAAGGTGTTGGCATAATTAATCAATGTGGTTCACATCTCCTGACGCTAATCAACGATATTCTGGACCTTTCTAAAATCGAAGCTCGGAAAATGGAACTTCATCCAACAGATTTTCACTTTCCGTCATTTCTGCAAGGGGTTTCTGAAATTTGTCGCATAAAAGCAGAACAAAAGAATGTAGGATTTGTTTTTGAAACAGACGGGGAAATTCCTGTTGGGATCCTCGCAGACGGGAAAAGGCTGCGTCAGGTTTTAATTAATCTACTGAGCAATGCCATAAAATTTACGGATGAGGGAGCAGTTACGTTCACTGTAAAAACACAGCCAGTCACCGCAGATGACACGACACAAATTAGTGCATATCGCACTAGGTTTCAGGTAAGAGATACCGGTGTAGGGATGAGCTCAGAGCAGGTAGAAAAGATATTCTTACCTTTTGAGCAAGTTGGCGACACTCAAAAGCAATATGAGGGAACAGGACTAGGTCTGGCTATTACCCACAATATCGTTCTCATGATGGGTAGTGAGCTAGAAGTAGAAAGTACGGTAGGTGAGGGCAGCATATTTTGGTTCGATGTGGAAATCCCGACATCTGCTGATTGGGTGGAGCATTCTGTCAGTTCTGCGAAAGGAAAAATTACTGGCTACGAAGGCGACCGTCTAATACTTTTGAATGTCGATGACCGTTGGGAGAATCGGTCCATAATATCGAATTTGCTAGAACCTATCGGCTTCAAAGTTTTAGAAGCTGAAAATGGACAACAAGGCATAGAAAAAGCTATTGAGTACAAACCTGATTTAATTATTACAGACGTCGCTATGCCGATAAAGGACGGCTATGAGCTCATTGATGAGATTCGTAAAATGTCTGACCCTCAGCTCAACCAAGTTCCTATTATTGTTTCTTCTGCCAGTGTATTTGAGTCTGATCGTCATAAAAGCTTTCAGGTAGGCGGCAACAGTTTCTTACCAAAGCCGATAGAGTCTGAAAATTTATTCAGTGACCTCAAAAAGCTACTTAAGATTCAATGGCGCTATGCAGAACTAGAATCAGATAGGGCCGTACTATCGTCAGAAGACGTAGGAAACGGGGACGAAAATATCGTTCTGCCTCCAGTAGAAAAGCTAGAAGAACTCTATGACTTATCTCGACGAGGTTTCATCCAAGACTTAACTCATGCGTTGGAAAAATTGCAGCAAGAGGATAGCCAATATGCAAAACTATCGGCACATATACGGGGATTAGCAAAGAAGTTTAAGCTAAAGGAGATTCGAGAAGCTCTTGAGCAGTATATCGAAATGAAAAAGCAATAGAAGTAGATTTCGTTTAATCAATCCCATCTCTAAGGTCTATAGACACTCTCCACTCGCTAGCTGAGTCTAGACTAACAGTGTCTTTGTGTGCTGCATACAGGCTAGAAAAATCGCGTTGAGCTGCCGCACTGAGCAGGTTTTCAGCAGCTCACGAGTGAACTCAACCTGCGTTGGCCGCACCCTGACCTAAAAATATTATTGTTGGTTAATTCCAGACTTGTGCTTCTTTCCTCGTTTGGAAAAGCCGCTAATCCCTGTGCTCAGAACAGTACAGCCAACTCCAACATTTTTTTGTCAGTCAGCCAAGTCCTGAACAGACAAAAAAGTGTTGGAGTTCTACTCATGGGGGATGCCGGTTGTCTTATCAGATGATACGTCTCTGCTAAGAAAATCTAGCTTTGACAACCAAATCATTAAAGTCTTGATCGCCGCCGCCTGCTGTATCTTCAAACCCAAACGTATTGTCGCCTAGTAGCTTGACATGATCTGTGTTGTCACTATTAGCTCCTGTATGGACAAAGAACACGTCAGCGTTATCTATATCCGTGCCATTCGCCAGCGATTCTATCGAACCGTGGCTGACAATAAAGCTCGACAGTAGTTGACCACCTTCTACCTGTGCTCTATAGGTGCTGACTTTCCCATTTTCACCAGATAGTTCAATCGCCAGTCGATTGCGTATGGCGGCTTCGATGTAACCAGCTTCTCCGGGACTCAAAAGACTCCCCTGCTGATTGCGAATTTGCCCATCTGCATTTTCTACCGCAAAAAAGCCAATGACACTGTCAAAATCGGCTTCTCGGTACACAGAGAATTCTGCTGCGAGCGTTCCGGTCTCTTCTGTGAGGTCAATCAATTCAGAGGCTTCATCGCCCGTTTGTATTGAGCTTCCTATGGGCAACTCTGCATCACCTAATCCTACAGACAGCACAATACCTTCTCCGCTATCTCCATTAGCAGTGGGTTCAGAAATATCGTTTAGGCCAATATTTAGCAGCGCTTCGTTGATACCTGCATCTTGACCATTAGTAGCCGCTGCTTCACTCAACATCTGACTGCCGAAAACGACCTCTACGGACTCAGGCTGCAGTAGTGCATCTTGTAAGCTACCGCCTTTGATTACAGCAAAATTCAAAAATTCATCTTCTGATACGTCGATAATGCGCTCTTGCGTTAACCCCGATATGGCACTGTCGTGGTCCAAGGTTGAAAAAACGAACTGCGATCGCTCTTGAGCTGCAGCTAGATAACCTGCATCTGTAACCTGCAGGCCATCGATTGATCCATCTGCTGTATCCGTCGAGATAACAACGACTTCACTCATCTCTGGCAAATGATTGCTGACTATCGACAATGTCAGCTGGCTGTCGCTATTCAAACCGGGGTGTAGCAAGTAATTGTCGTTTACCGTCAAATCAGGCTCAACTGTAAAACCAGTGATGCGACGATTGTCGCTGTCGGTTACGTAGGCATAAACTGTGCCATCGTCAGCTTGATAAAAACTTGTATCGATAGGTTGCTTGAACTGAGCGTCGCCTGAGCCTTCAGTTCCAACTGAATGGCTAAAGGTCAGCGCACCAGTCTGTAAATCGATGTCATATAGCAAAATGCCAACATCGTACTTGTTGACATACAGAGTGCCTTCGTGAATTTCGATACCAAATTGATTTGTACCCGGTGTGCCGTTGGGTAGCGTGTTTTCAGCATCCCATGTCAGCTCACCTGTTTGCGTGTTTACATTTAAAACAACAACGCGCTGATTTTGAGAGTCAGGCACATAGGCCTTAGTCTGACCGTTCTCCAATTCCAGAAAGCTGATGTCCAGTGGTGACTCTGCGCTGAATTGATTGATTCCCGTTCCTTCAGAACCAAAAGATCTGACATAGCTAAGCGCACCTGTGACTGGATCAATTTCATAAATATCAATGTTACTAGCACCCCAGTCTGTGGAATATAGATAGTTGCCATTGATTTCAAGCCCATACGCGTCTGTCAGCTGAGCGGGATCTTGTAGTGTATTGCTGGCATCCCACGTGAGTTCCCCTGTTGCCACATCGACATTCAGTGCTGCAATCCGATCATTGCCAGCATCTGGTGTGTAGGCTTTGGTAGATCCATCAGAGAGGGTATAAAACGCCACGTCCAATGGACTAAAGGCTCCGAATTGATCAGGCCCAGCACCTTCTGTTCCATAAGAGGATAGGTAGCTTAACGTTCCGTCTGCTGGATTGATCTCATAAATATCAATATCGCTTCCATAAAGATCGGTCGCGTATAGAAAATTGCCTAAAATTTCACTGCCTTCTTGACCGCTGTTTTCAGGAGCGTTGAGTGCTTGTGAAATAGAGGGGTCCCAAACAAGTGTTGTTGTCATAGTGAAGTGATATGGCCTTTGATACCTGGTTCTATACGTTTTTAGGAAGTAAGATGGTGGATGCACATAGAGCTATTTGGCCTGCCAGCGTAGGAATCAACTCCCTGTGCGAATACATATCCGACGTTGACTGCGCTAATCATGAAGGATGTGATGTCTCGCTGGCGTCAGTGACCTAACTGTGTCACTCGATCCAAACTGCTTCTCACCTGTAAATAGATAGTTAAGCAAACAGCGAGGAGCTGTAACGTAACGACTTTCCTTAGCAATTTTTCCCAATATCAAGTTTAAGTTCAACAAAAAGAAAATCAGCAGAGCTGGATATTTCCACAGCTCTGCTGATTTCGACTGTTTTGACTAGCTAGAAAGCTTACTGAAGTGGCTATTTGCCTAAATTTAAGCTTCCTTAGTGTATATTACTGACTGATGATGGGAACCGGAGAAAACTCTATTGGTTCAAGCAACCTTCTGCGGAAGCCTGGAACCAGGATGCCTCCTCTTGTAAAGGTTGGCTGAGCGTAGCTTCGGCTAGGGAATGCACCTGGAAAGAAAGCATCAGGTGTAGAAACAAAGCCTGCCGGGGACACGGAGCTGGGCGTGGCATCCCTGGAAATGATGGGTGTCCGGTTGATGAAGATAACCGTTTGTGGATTGGAGGAAATCTGAGGGGAAGTAGCGTTTGTAGCGTTATTTACCTCACCGCTGACACTTGGGACAGAGTCGCTGCAGATACCGTCCAGGTTGAGGCGATTTCCACTAGACCACTCAACGAAGCAGCCGGTGGATGGAACGACTTCTTGAAGCTGAGCGCTGGCAGGCGTTGTACCTAGAAAGGTAACGACTAGCGTACAGGCAGCCGCCAAAGCGGAGAGAGAGATGCTGATGAGGTTGTCTGCGGTCTGTTCAGGTCCAGTCTGTTCGAGCTCAGTTTGTTTGGTTTTATGAGAAAAGCTAACGTTCGAAAAACCCATAATTGTTGTTCCTTTCAGGGGGTTCTTTTAGCCTAGCGCTGACGAGAACAATGCTACGTGAATATACTGACAAGATTTAGGGTTTTGGAAATTAGATACAGAAAATTGAGACAAGACATTGCCGCGTGTGTCGCAATGTAAATTTCATGGGGTTGTTTGCCTCGCCTACATGCCCTCTCTTGGATCGATGGCCACTCGCCACTCGCTGGCTGAGTCGAGTTCTACAATGGTTTCTTGATGGGCAGTGTACAAACTCGCAACAACCTCGTTGAGCTGCCTTTCGGAGCAGGTATCGATAAGAACGCCAAGCACCTCTGCAGCATTGGCGGCGCTCTGTCCAAGAAACGGACTAAGCCCCCAAACATCTTCGACCCATTGCTGGGCATCTTCCGTTTCAAACATGAAGTCGTAAATTAGTTTTTTGGCGGTTTTACGGCTGACGGTCATTGGGGCGATCGCTCTCACGTAGGTTGCGTTTCTAGCCTATCAACTCATGGGGCGGTAGTATTTACTATGGGTTTACCTGGCAGGAGACATCAGCCTAATGACGGTTATGACTCGACTCAAGTGGTTTCTTTCAGCTTTTCGGCTACAGGGGTCGATTTTACCTAGAATTTTGCCGCGAATGACGATGTTTTGCGGCGCGGCGTTAGCTATTGTGGCGACCTACAAGCAGGGACTGTGGGTAGATAGCGATAATCTTAAGGCGCTGACTGGCAATGTGGCCTGTAATTTGGTGCTGGGTCTGCTATTGGTGTTTCGCACGAACACGGCTTATGAGAGATTTTGGGAGGGGCGTAAGGCGTGGGGTACGCTGGTGATTACAACGCGTAATCTGGCTCGGGAGATTCATATCGCGGTGGACTGCCCGACAGATGAGTCGAAAGCGGAAAAGGAGAGGGCGCTGAACCGGCTGGTGAGTTTTGCGATCGCAGTGAAATGTCAGCTTCGGAACGAATGTCCGAGCGAAGAGCTTAGCGAAATACTGGACGAAGAAGATGTCGCGCAGCTCAAGAAGGCAAATCGACCACCACAGCTAATTACCTTTTGGCTCAGCCACTACCTAAAACAGCAAGAACTTCAGGGTCATATCGATATGGGCCATCGAATCGATATCAATACGCAGATTAACCGGTTGGTGGAAGGGCTCAGCGGCTGCGAGCGAATCATTAAGACGCCGATGCCGCTGTCCTATGGCATTTATCTGAAGCGTTTGACCTTGTTGTATTGCTTTTTGCTGCCACTGGGGCTGGCGGAGCAGCTGGGATGGTGGACGGTTGCCGCGATCGCAATTGTGAGCTTTGTGCTCCTCGGCGTCGAAGAAATTGGCAACGAGATAGAAGATCCGTTTGGCTACGATTTTAATGATTTGAAGCTTGACAGCATTTGCGCAACGCTCAAGCAGGACATATTATCTGTTCTTTCGTTTAGCGAAGAGGGACATTTGGCTGATGAACCAGCCCTCTTTTCTCAAGCGGAACCCGATGAACTAACTACAGCCAAGGCAGCATAGGAAGAGGGCCTTACTTGAACCATACTGCCATTGTCAAACGTATGCTGGCGCTTGCTTGCGCCGCCTTTGCTGCTGGAACTTATCAGCAGCGACTAGCCCGCAGCGGAGATTTTCAGAACTCAAAGCAGGCGATCGCGAACGAGCAAATGCCATCTTTGGAGCTACTCGTCTTACCGCTCCCGCTGTCGGGACCGCTTGCCCATCGCGATGCCGAAATTTCTGGGCTCGCTTGGTACAAAGACTATTTGATTCTATTGCCTCAGTACCCGTCACGACTTGACAGCCATCTGTTTGCCCTTCGGCGAGAAGATATTGTGCGGGCTGTGATGGAAGCGGGGGCTGAGCCGTTGACGCCACTGGCTATTCCGTTTGACGCACCAGACTTCGAGGCTGAGATTAGAGGGTTTGAAGGGTTTGAAGCGATCGCCTTTAGAGATGACGAAGCTTTTTTGACAATTGAGGCTGCTGATGGAAACACGGCCCAAGGATATGTGGTTAAGGGTTTACTAGCAGATGATCTCAGCGGATTGGAGATTGATCAGGCCGCTCTTGCTATAAGTCCCGGGCAGTCGAACTCACCCAACAAGGCGGATGAGTCAATATTGTTGACAGAGGAAAGTGTAATTTCGATTTACGAAGCGAATGGGGCGCGGATCAACCCGGCTCCGCAAATGAGCGCTTTTGATTTTGACCTAAGGTCGCTTCCCTCAGTGACCTTTCCAACGATTGAGTATCGGGTGACGGATGTGACAGCGCTGGACGAGCGCGATCGCTTTTGGGCAATCAACTATTTTTATGAGGGCGATCGCGACCTCGTACCTGAACGGGACCCGCTTACGATTCGCTTCGGCAGAGGGGAAACCCACCGTCAGAAGAAAACCGTGGAACGATTGGTGGAATTTACCTATGGCAAAGGGGGCATTCGTCTGACGGAGACTGCTCCGCTTCAGCTATCGCTGATAGAGCAGGGGCGCAACTGGGAAGGACTTGCCAGGTTGAATGATGATCGCTTGGGTGGGAAAGGCTTTTTGTTGGTAACTGATAAATTCCCGGAAACAATACTGGGCTATGTGGCTGCCTCAGAAGCGGTCAGACAAGGGCAGCTTTAGCTACTGGAACTGTTGACTCAACTGCCACGTTTTCACTGAGCTCTTCGGCACTATCCGCTTCAGGATCTGCTTCTGTATCCCTATCTGCCAGTGTCAAAGACCAGCGGCTAGCGATTGGCATACGCCAACCCATGCCAAATGCCCTATCGGTTACTTTGAGAACCGGCGGGGCTTGGCGGCGCTTGAATTCAGCCCGGGTAAGTAGGCGAATGACCTTTTTGACAACGGCGACAGAATGACCAGCGGCGACAACGTCATCAGCCGATTGTTGTTTTTGAACCAAGCGCTCTAGAATATCGTCCAGCGTGTCGTAATCGGGTAGCGAATCTTGATCGACTTGATCGGGCTTGAGTTCGGCGCTGGGTGGCTTCGTGATGATGTTGGATGGAATGACTTCGCGATCTCGGTTAAGCCACCGGCAGAGCGCGTAGACCTGCGTTTTGGGCACATCGGCGATGACGGCCAAGCCGCCGTTCATATCGCCGTAAAGGGTACAGTAGCCAACCGCCATTTCTGACTTGTTGCCGGTTGATAGGAGCAGATGGCCAAACTTGTTTGAGATGGCCATGAGTAAGTTGCCGCGAATGCGAGACTGTAGGTTTTCTTCGGCGACACCGGCTTCTGTACCAGTAAACATCTCTTCTAAGACGGTGTCGTAGCCGGACATTAGGGGGGCGATGGCCAATTTTTTGGTGTTGACGCCTAAGTTGGCGGCGAGGGCTTCTGCGTCAGTCACCGAATGGCCAGAGCTGTAAGGTGAGGGCATGAGAATGCCGAGTACATTTTGCGGTCCGAGGGCTTCAGCTGCGATCGCACACACCAATGCAGAATCGACACCCCCGCTCAGTCCAATGACGGCTTTCGTGAAGCCGCACTTTCGAGCGTAGTCTTTGACCCCTAGCACTAGGGCTGACCACATTTCAAACTCTTTTGAGTCGGGCGTCGGCTGAACCTTGCCAGGCAGCAAGTTCCTGGTAGCTTTATCTACAGTCACAAGCTGAAGGTCGGGTTCAAAGGCGCTTAGCCTACTCACTAACGTGCCTTGTTTATCAAAGGCAACGCTTTGGCCATCAAAAATCAAATCGTCATTTCCACCCACCTGATTGACGTAGATGATGGGCCGTAGATATTGCTTTGCCTCGTGGGCGATCATCTCTTCTCGAAGCTGTTGTTTACCGCTTACGTACGGCGATGCTGACAGATTAACGACTAAGTCAACGCCTTTATCTACCAATTCTTTGGTCGGGTTGCTTGGGTAGGTTCTCTTGCCCCAAAAAGATTCGTTGTTCCACAGATCTTCACAGATGGTGACACCGATATGAACCGTTTTTCCCTGCGCCGTTAGAACAAAGCTGTTTGCTTGTGCTCCTGATTCGAAGTAGCGGTCTTCATCGAACACGTCGTAGGTGGGCAGCAACCGCTTGTGAAAAATCTCTTTTATCTGGCCGGATTGCAGCAGAGCCATACTGTTGAAGAGGGGCTTTTCTCCTCGGGCATCAGCGGCCAGATTGGTTTCTGCGATGCCAACCAGGGCTGAAATACCGGTGGGTAAAGACTCGGCTAGGGCAGCGACCTGATGGCGCATTTGTTCAACAAAGCTGGGCCGCATTAACAAGTCTCGCGGCGGGTAGCCGCATAGTGACAGCTCGGGCGTGAGGAGAAGCTCTGCGCCCTGAGCGGCAGCCTGGGTTGCCATATCCAGGATACGCTGGGCGTTGCCGGTTAGATCTCCAACGGTGGGGTTGATTTGGGCGATCGCTATTTTCATAAAAAAACAGGGATAGAAGGACTGAGGCAACTATGTTGAAAGAAGCCAAAAACACACGGGAAAACAAAAAAGCAACAGATTTTAGAGAAAGACCATGGGTTTATCTTTAAGAGGCTCGAAGGCTTCTGCATCGAACCGATAGAGACTGGCAGGACGACCCGCACCTCTGGAAGTTTTAACGCCGGTATCTTGCAGGATACCTAGCTTTAGAAGACGCGTACGAAAGTTTGAATAGTCGGAAAAATCTTCGCCTAGGACGGTGGCATATAGCTGGTACACATCGCTGAGGGTAAAGGTTTCTGGGAGAACATCGAACGCGACGGGGCTGTATTCTAATTTGTTGCGTAGGCGCTGATAGCCGTAGGTGAGAATTTGATTGTGGTCGAAGGCGAGCTGCGGAACGCGGGCAAGCGGGTACCAGGCAATGCCGCTGACGCCGTCAGCAATGAGCGCAGTGTCTTCGAAGCGCACCAGGGCAAAGTGACTCACAGAGAGATAGCGCACGTTGTAGGCCGTTTCTGATTCTCTCGGGTCACGGTTGGGGCCACCAAAGGTGAAGAGCTGCTCTAGGTAGAGATTGTTAACGCGAATTTTTTCGGTGAGTACACGGTCGGCGGCATCTTCAAGCGATTCTCCGGTGCGCACAAGGGTGCCCGGCAGGCTCCAGTAGTCGCTAAAGGGGGCTTGGTGGCGCATCACGAGGAGTACCAGCAGTCGATTCTGTTCAGTATCTACAGAGAAGATGACGGTATCTACACCCACTTTGAAATCTGCCAACGCCGTGGCATCTGACGGTGACTGGTGTGCTAATTGCGGCGCTGCAGTTGGAACAGCGGTTAGCCGCGCGTCGAGATTGTGGCTTTGGGCGTCTGTTGAAGGCATGGGTAGAGGTCGTGCTCGATGATGTAGTCGCGGATAACGGGTGGAAGCTGGTAGGCGTGGTCGTCGCTAGCGCCCGGCTGATGGCCTGACTGCTGACTGCCTGACTGCTGGCTGTGGATGCAGCGGTTTTCGCGATAGGTGCTTGAGGAAATGTCGTACTGCGCGGAGGGGTGGGCAATCTTGACGGTGGCGAGCTGGCGAAGGGCAGATAGGGCTGGCCCCTCGATAGAATAGCCAGGTCTTGGAAAGACTAGGATATCAACCTGGGCAAAGAGTTCTGATGCGCGATACCACTTGGGCAGCTGTTCGAGCAGGTCGGCACCGACGACGAAGCTAAACTCAGCGGTGGGCCAGATCTTTCTAGCTCGGGCAATGGAGTAGATGGAGTAGCGATCGCTCAGCTGTTGATTCAGGCTCACATTGATGGGGACATTACTGGGGGCCGTTTCTATCGTCTGGTTCATTCTCTGGGACGAATTTTGCCGAGATAGCCTGCTCTGGGATAGCCTTCGTTGGGGCAGCGTCTGGATGAGTAGCCGGAGCATTTCAGCGCGATCACAAATAGCAGATTGATTGGGTTTGTAAGGATTATCGGCAGCCCAAACGACGACCTCATCAAACCGCTGGGACAGCCACATTAAGATACTTTGATGGCCGAGGTGCGGGGGGTCGGCGCTGGTGCCGAAGAGGGCAACACGAAGCGGGGCGTTTCGGTGGGTCATGACAGTCTTCTCTGCGTGTGCTCGGTGAGCTGTTCTAGCCCATGGGATAGGGTGATTGTCAGGGAATTGGCTGTAGACTCGGGCGGTTTGAGCTGACAGATAGAATCGGGCAGGGTGCTGACGGTATCGGCAGTCCGTTGCGCAATGGTGTCTAGACTTTCGGGGGAGGTTAGCCGCTCTCCATTGTGCATGACCCTTTGCAGCAGGGGGACTTCTTCGGGGAGGGCTCCCTCAATCGTAAGTGATAGGCGATCGCTGACAATTTTGCCAGCGTCGTATCGGCGATAGACTTGCTTACGACCGGGGTAGGTAACTTTGCCACTGGAGCGCTTCATGACAGGGGTGCCGTCGATATCGACTAGCTTGTACACGCCATTGACGGGGGTGCCGGTCACGAGTTTGGTACCAATGCCATAGCCATCAATGCAGGCATTTTCACGCCGGAGCCGTGCGATCGCATGTTCGTCGAGATCACCGCTGGCAAAGATAGGAACGCCCGGGAGGTGCGATCGCACGGCTTGAGAACCAGTGACCAAATCACCAGAATCTATTCGCACCCCGGCCACGGGCAACTCATCCGCAGGGGCTACCTGCATCCTTTGAGATAAGCGCTTGGCAGCCTCGACTGTATCGTAGGTGTCGATTAGCAAAGGCGACCCAGGGAAATAGCGATGAAAGGCCTCAAAACTTTCGTCTTCACTGCCTTCTAGAGCTGTGATAGCCATGACCAGAGCGTGAGCCATTGTGCCCACCGGTTGGCGACCGAGCTTGAAAGCCGCTAGCACATTTGAAGTGGCGTCTAGTCCGCCTGCGATCGCCGCCCGAGCCGCCCAAATTGCGCCCTGCGGACTAAATGCCCGCCGAGTCCCAAATTCGTATATTTTGGCCTCGGGGCCTGCGGCATGACGCATCCGAGCGGCCCGGGTGGCGACCAGCGTTTGATAATTGAGCGTATTTAATAGATAGGTTTCAGCAATTTGAGCCTGCCACAGCGGCGCCTCGATCCGCAGCATAGGCTCATTTGCAAAAATCGCGGTGCCCTCAGGCACGGCCCAAACATCTCCCTCGAAGCGACAGTTTTCCAAAAGGGACCAAAAGCTATCAGGCGCTGACTCGAAGATGCCAGTTCGCTGCAGCTGCAAAATTTGTGCTGGACTGAAGCTCAAATTCTGCAAATATTCCAGCGCTTGCTCTAAGCCCATCGCAATTAAGTAACCGTAGCCCTTAGGCAGCCGACGGGTAAACAGCTCAAAGCTAGCAATCTTTTCGTGAATACCCTCTCCGAGGTAGCAAGCTGACATGGTCAGCTGATAGAGATCGGTCAACAATCCATATTCGCTAGGCGCTACCAAAAGCGGATCTACTAGCTGCTTAGCTGCCGTTCGTGGGGCGGCAGATGCTTCACCTGCCTTCACGTAACCGTCTTGAATGAAAACCATGAACTTAAGTGCTATCTGAAGTACAAGCCCTTTCGACTTATGGTCATTTTAACCATAATCAGTCCAGGAGTGTCATCCCCCTTTGGGAAAATTCTCAAACAAGAAAGGCATGTCACATCTATGAACTTTCAATATCTGGTGGCTATGAGCATCGCCTTCATAAAAAAACAATGCATTCTCTAGGAACAGTCTGTGAAACATCGGTCTTCCTCTGAAGCCTAGGTTGTCGCAGCGCTATCACTTTGTATCACTCACGACGGTTTCAAGATAATTCAAAATCAAGTATTTGGTATCAAAGACCAAAAATAAATTTGTAGATCGCTGATTCATAACACCGATACTGACGGATCTGGCAGGCTGGCTTGAAAAGGAAGGCGTAAAATATGAAGTAATGTAAAACAGCCGACTCCACCTATTCGATTTCTTCACCTGCAAGCCCTACCTGCAAGCCCTACTGCAAGCACTTATGAAACCGGTCTCAGATAACCTTTCCGCCTCAGCCGCTGCCGACTCTACATGGATGGCAATTGTTCGACTCTTGCGATGGGACAAACCTGCGGGACGATTGATTTTGATGATTCCAGCGCTGTGGGCGGTATTTTTGGCGCAGCGTGGGCTACCTGCGCTTCCTTTGCTGGGGGTGATCGTGCTAGGGACGTTGGCCACAAGCGCTGGGGGCTGTGTTGTCAATGACTTGTGGGATAGGGATATTGATGGCCAGGTAGAGCGTACGCGGAATCGGCCCCTGGCGGCGAAGGCCCTTTCGGTAAAGGTCGGAGTTGCGGTCGCGCTTGTGGCGTTTGTCTGCGCTTGGGCGGTGTCTTTTTATCTGACGCCGCTGAGTTTTTGGCTGTGCGTGGCAGCTGTGCCGGTGATAGTGCTGTATCCGCTTGCTAAACGGGTATTTCCGGTGCCACAGCTGGTGCTTTCTATCGCCTGGGGCTTCGCGGTGCTGATTAGCTGGAGCGCGGTGACCAACTCTATTGAACTGGCAACCTGGCTACTGTGGGCCGCAACGGTGCTGTGGACCCTGGGATTCGATACGGTGTACGCCATTCCCGACAGAGAGTTTGACCGGCGGCTGGGGATCAACTCTAGCGCTTTGTTTTTTGGTGCTCGCGCTCCCCAAGCGGTGGGATGTTTTTTCTTGGGAACGGTGCTGATGCTTGGTGGGCTTGGGGTAGTGATGCCTTTAGGGCTACCCTACTGGCTCTCGCTAGCGATCGCTGCATACTACTGGTACCGGCAATATCGCCAGCTAGCTCGTATACCCAAATCTGCTCAAGTGTTCGGCCATATCTTCCGGCAAAACGTCACCATTGGGTTCATTCTGCTTGCGGGCATGGCGTTATCTGTCCTTTTTTAGGATTAAGCGCTTGTTTTACTTGTCAGCAGCCACAGGTTTCAAATTTTTGTCCTTTTCACTTTGCTCCAATGTGGCTCTTATTTGCCTCGCTTACCGCTTTTTTTGAGGCTTGCAAAGATGCCACTGGCAAGCAAAGCCTCAGAACGCTCAATGAATACAGCGTGCTGTTTAGCTTTATGGCGGTCGGTGTTGTGTTGATGACGCCGCTGCTGTGGATTACGGGCATACCGACCATTCGGCCTAATTTTTGGCTAGCGCTTTTGATTGGCGGAGGACTAAATATTTTGGCCTTTACGCTCTATGTCAGGGCGTTGAAACTGGCGGACCTATCGCTGACGGTGCCGCTGGTGACGCTGACGCCGCTGTTTTTGCTAGTCACCTCGCCGCTGATTGTGCAGGAGTGGCCTACGGCTGCTGATGGAGTGGGCGTCGTTTTGTTGGTGATTGGCTCTTATGTTTTGAATTTGTCGCCTTCGCAGATGACGACGGCTTCACATGCTGGACAAGAGGACGCCTCGGACAGTGTGTGGCAGCCACTGATAGCGATGGTGCAAAATCCGGGGAGTCGTTTAATGCTCTGCGTCGCGTTCATTTGGAGCATTACCTCTAATTTTGACAAGATTGGGGTTGTGAATTCTTCGCCCTTGCTGTGGGCGATCGCACTATTTACAGTGATTGCAGGTGGCATGGTGCCCTTTGTATTTTGGAGAACAAATAGCACCGGCATAGGCCCCATTGTGGAATCGTGGAAACTTTTGAGCATTACGGGTGGATTTAATGCGATCGCCATTACCTTTCAGATGGTGGCGCTGACGACGGCCCCCGTAGCTCAAGTAATTGCCGTGAAGCGGATGAGCGCCCTGATATCTGTGCTATTCGGTCATTTTTTCTTTGGAGAAAAAGGCTTGCGTGAGCGGCTAGTTGGCGCGGCAATCATGGTTAGCGGCGTTGCGATTATGTCTTTGCAGTAAGGGGAAGTTACCAATTTGTGACGATATTTTTGTCAGGCTCTGTGATCTAATCTCTAATTGGCTATAAGATGGTGGTGAAGAAATCGATATCGGC
>JBCBIK010000046.1:0-9097 GCA_038524545.1 Cyanobacteria bacterium J06623_4
ATATGGCTACTCTATCGACAGCAGACCTCAGCAAGCAGCTCTACTGGCGCTACGCAACAAAGCAATTTGAACCGACTAAAACCATCCCAGATGACGTGTGGGATACCCTCGAAGAGGCCCTCATCCTGACGCCATCTTCCTATGGTCTACAGCCCTGGCTATTTGTTGTTATCAAGAGCGCCGACCTCAAAGAACAGCTCAAGCCCCTCTCCTGGAACCAAAGTCAAATTACCGATTGTTCTCATCTTGTCGTCTTTGCAATCAAGAAGAATCTCACCACTGCAGATGTAGATCGCTTCATCGAAAGCACGGCTACGACGCGCAATGCACCTTTAGACTCACTGGCAGGCTACCGCAACATGATCGTCAGCGACGTGGTGCATGGACCGCGCAGTTTTACGGTGAATGAATGGGCGGCCCGGCAAGCCTATATCGCCTTGGGTAACTTTATGACCAGTGCTGCGGTCATCGGGGTAGATACCTGTCCGCTAGAGGGGATCGATCCGGCTGGCTACGATAAAGTGCTCTCCCTGCAGCAAGACGGCTATGCAACGGTCGTTGCCTGCGCGGCAGGCTATCGCTCTGCAGACGATAAATATGCCGAGCTAGCAAAAGTTCGCTATCCCAAATCCGAAATGATCAGGGTTCTGTAGCTGCGCGGCTCGCTTGCGTAGATCTTGGGAAAACTAGTTACTGTGTGTCTACCTAAACCGAGTACAACGCACACAAACAGTTTTCCTGTGATTACTTATGGTTTCCTCAGGGACCAATACAGAAGCCAATACAAAAAACATCACCCTCTCTCCAACTGGAGAAACACCCCCAGATTCAAGGTACGCTAGCCAGCTCGCCAAAAAGCTACAGGGCCTAAGACCACTCTTTCGGCGGCTCTTTCCAGAGCAAGTCTCTTCGGACTTTACCGTAGTGATTGCAACGTACAACGGCGCAGAACGTCTTGGGCAAGTCTTGGAGCGGCTGCGTTTTCAAATCGATACGGCTGACTTGGTTTGGGAAATTATCGTCGTTGACAACAACAGCACTGACAATACGGCAGCTGTTGTAGAAGCCTATCAGGCTAGCTGGCCAGAGAACATTCCACTGCGCTACGAGTTTGAGCCTCAGCAGGGCGCTGGGTATGCTCGCCAGCGGGGCACAGAGACAGCCAACAGTCCGCTAATTGGCTACTTAGACGATGATAATTTGCCCTGGCTCAACTGGGTTCGGGCAGCATTTTACTTCGGGCAGCGCCATCCAAATGTGGGGGTTTTTGGCAGTCGTATCCGGGGCAAATTTTCTACAGCGCCGCCGGAGCACTTTGAGCGCATTGCCTCTTTGCTCGCACTGACTGACCGAGGCCCTCGCCCCATTCCCTACCAGCCAGCAGCCAAAGTTCTCCCGCCAGGCGCTGGCCTAGTCGTTCGCCGTCAGGCTTGGCTAGACAATGTGCCCCAGGAGAGAACCCTAGCTGAAAAATTTGGTGACCGGGAAGCCGGTGAAGATTTGGAAGTGGTGCTGCGCATTCAACGCGCCGGTTGGGCAGTGTGGTACAACGCGGCCATGTGGATGCACCACGATATTCCACCGACTCGGCTGACCCGTCAGTATTTGGTGACGCTCTGTAAGGGTATCGGCCTAAGCCGCTACCACACACGCATGCTGAGCTTCGCCCCATGGCAGCGACCGCTGATGGTGCCGGTGTATGCGCTAAACGATGTCAGAAAAATTCTGCAGCATCTGATGCGCTATCGTCAGCAGGTATTTACCGATACCGTCACAGCCAGCGAGATGATGCTGTATGTAGCGAGCCTAGTGAGTCCGCTGCACAGCTGGTACCGGTGGGGACGCAGACAGATCAAGAAGGCGCGGATCAAGAAGGCGTTGTGAGCGATCGCACTCTCTCCGTAGGCCAATAGATCTTGTAGGCCTTGCCGATGATGTATTGCTTTGGCAAAAAGCCCCAAACGTGAGAGTCTGCGCTCTCGTTGCGATTGTCGCCCAGCACAAAGTATTCATTCGGGGGGATCAGCTCAGGCCCCCAGCGATAGCGCGCCTCGGTCCGCCCGTAGCTTTCATCTAGTGGAACTTTGTTGATCCACACTTTGCCATCGTGCACTGAGATTTGTTGGCCGGGCAGCCCGACGATGCGTTTTACAAATAGATCGGAAGGCTCTGCCTCTAGGATTTCGACGGTTTTGGGCGGCGCGCTAAAGACGACGATGTCTCCGGTTTTGGGAAAGTAGTGACTGTCTCGGCTGACAAAAATGCGATCGCTCACCTGCAGCGTCGGCACCATGGATTCACTCGGCACGATGCACTGCATCACCGCCTGATCTATCCACAGCGGCATACACCCGATTGCCAACCGCAACAACAGACTCCCGAGCACCACCACCATCAGCATCCGGCCAGAGCGACTGGGGTTACTACCCGGACTCAGCGGCGTTGTGCGGTAGGCATGATAGCCAGCGATAGACCATACCGTGCAGGCCATCGGGAGAAAGATCGGCTGTTGGTTGGCAACCATTGCCAGCGCAATGCCCAAGGCCAAAAATACACCACCCATTGCCGCCTGCTTGAGATACAGGTGACCTAGCCCAGGCAGAATCTGCGACAGAAAAACGCCGTACCAAACGTCTTGCCCCGTCCGCTTGCTACCCAGCGGATAGAGCGGGCGTCCGACAGTGGCAAAGGCATCCCACACATTGAGAAAGTAAACTAGCCCAGCCGCGCCCAATAGCCAAAAAGCACGTCCCGTATTTCCTTCAGCTGCAAACACTGACCAGATTGCATGAATAGCTAGGCCAAAAAATACGCCAAAAATTAGCAATCCTTTCGTCCACTGTCTGCCGTAGCACTGGCCCAACCCTGGTACCAGTCCAGAGAGGTTTACGGCTAGCCAACAGTCACGAATGGGGCGTGCTCCCATGGATGGTCCTCTTGTCACCGAAACCTGCGCTGCGAGATGGATTACGGTTTATTTTTCCCAGTTCTTCATGCTTTGAATCCGATCCCCTCTCCCTCGGGAGAGGGCTAGGGTGAGGGCCTCTGAGATATTATTCATTGCAGTTCCCTAGTTCCGCAGCAGCTGCTCTAGCGACGGACCGTTTGCAGGGATCGGTCTACCTTCTGGATTCTCAAATTCTCTACGCTCGATTTCTCGATTTCGCAACCCTTCCTGAATGGCAGGCACATCTTCTCGGAGCATCACGGTCACCGCGCCGGTTTGGATGTTGCCATCGGCATTGGGCAAAAGTTCTATGAGGTAAGCAAAGCGCTCTCCCTCTAGCAGGTGGCTGCGCAAGGCCTGCGATGTGCCCCGATCTTCTGGGCGGCCAGGGGAGTAGACAATGACGGATTGTGCCCGGCGGTAGTCAGCGTAGATTTCTGCGCCGTAGAGCGATCGCAACGAATCTTCTAGCCGGGGGATGCTAACCCCTCGCACGATATCAACCAGCGTAAACTTTTCCGAACGCACCACAATCGTCTCGCCAGAGTGTCGGCGCAATAGTAAGCTCTCTCCAGAACCGCCGCCCGGCCCAAAGAGAGAAGCATGAAAGGTGTAGCGCTGGGAAGGCGTATCGTTGCGACGAATAGAAAGCCCCTCTGAAGGCCGAGCTCGTAGCGCTGGGTGAGCCTGCATCCAGGCTTCTGCTTCATCTACCGTTTGGCCAGGAAGAGCAAGGGCTGCTGGGCTAAGTCCCAGCCAGATGCCCGCACAGAGGCCCGTAAACATTCCCGTCATGGTGAGCCTAGTCTTGACGCTAGCACTGAGGCTATTTTTGAGACCGGCGTTTGGGCAGATGTGCAGAAGCTTATTCATGGAATGTGTTTAGAGGGAGCCAAATCCCTTCTTTTTTTTGTTCTTTTTTTTCTTTTTGCCCTGGCCAGGGGCACCTCGCCAGCCGGGCATAGGTCTGCCGCCAAACGGATTGCCACCGCCCATCGGGTTACCCATTGGGGGACCACCCATCGGATTGCCGCCCATGCCTGGAATCCCGCCGCCGCCAAAGCCGGGTAGGCCCATATTGCCCTGACCCATTTGCTGCATCAGGCCGCGCATCCGCTGAAAGTCGCTGACCAGTTTGCCAACGTCTTTTTCTGCGTAGCCCGCCCCTTTGGCCACCCGGCGGCGGCGACTGGGGGAGCCTGAGAGCACCTCTGGATTTTGGCGTTCTTCCAGAGTCATGGAATTGATCATGGCTTCGCAGCGCTTGAGCTGTTGTTCGCCCTGCTGCAGCTGATCAGAAGAGAGTTTGTTGCCCATGCCAGGTATTAACTTCATAATTCCCGCCAGAGAACCCATGTTCTTCATTAGGCGGGTCTGCTTGAGAAAGTCATTGAAGTCAAACTTGGCAGAAAGAATTTTCTCCTGAAGCTTTTCGGCATCGGCGATGTCTACTTCTTCCTGAGCTTTTTCGACCAGTGTGAGCACATCACCCATGCCCAAAATTCGCGACGCCATGCGGTCGGGATAGAAGGGCTGAAGCGCTTCTACCTTCTCGCCGACACCAATGAATTTGATCGGTTGACCGGAGATGCGACGCACGGAGAGCGCCGCGCCGCCTCGTGAGTCACCGTCCATCTTGGTCAAGATCGCGCCGGTAATGCCAATCTCTTCATGGAAGGTACGAGTCAGGGTGGCGGCTTCTTGCCCCGTCATCGCATCGACCACGAGCAAGACTTCATCTGGCGCTGCAACCTTTTTGACCTCAGCCAGCTCGGCCATCATGTCCTGGTCAATTTGCAGACGGCCCGCCGTGTCAATAATGACCGTATCAATGCCTTCTTCTTTTGCCTTTGCGAGGCCCTGCCGGGCAATCTCTACCGGATTTGCATCTGCGCCAATTTCAAAGACAGGTACATTGATCTGCTTACCCAGAGTCAGCAGCTGATCAATGGCAGCAGGTCTATAAACATCAGTAGCGACTAGGAGCGCAGAGCGATCCTGCTTACGGAGGTGTAGGGCTAGCTTCGCCGAAGCTGTAGTTTTACCCGTACCCTGTAAGCCTGCCATCAGCACAACAGTTGGCTTGGCTTCGCTGTCTGCCAAGGGCACGTTGGTTTCGCCCATGGTTTCGACCAGCTCGTCGTACACGATTTTGATGAACTGCTGGTCGGGACGGACGCCTGAGACGACATCTGCGCCTTGGGCTTTTTCCTTGACGTCGGCGACGAAACTTTTGACGACATCAAGGTTGGCGTCTGCTTCTAGCAGCGCCCGGCGGACTTCTCTAAGCGCTTCTGTGATGTTTGCCTCCGAAATTTTGTCCTGGCCGCGAAGCTTTTTCCAGGCGGATTCAAATTGTTCTGAGAGGGCTTCAAACATAGTACTGAGCGCGTAAAGGGTCGGGAAAACAATGCATCATCTTATTTTAAGGGGTTCAGCTCCAAATGCTGATGTTCGGTTAGCTGCTAAGCCAAGCTACTGGCAGCGATACATCTGATAAGCTGACCTGAAGATTGAGTTCTGGAGCCTGTGACGTCTGCCAAAACACAAAGCACCCAACAATCGAACGCTGACGCTAAGCCCAGATGAAGCTCAGCGGTATGCCGCTGAGTTACTGACATTAAAAGAGCCTCAGTCGCCATCAGCCGTTTTAGATCGCACGATTTGCCAAGATGTCTTCACGGCTTTACCGAATTTGCCCAGTCAGTTTGTTGACCTGCTGATTGTGGACCCGCCTTACAACCGGCAGAAAGATTTTAATGGTGCAACGTTTAGAGCGCGATCGCACGCAGACTATCACGCTTGGCTAGAGACCTGGCTACCCCAACTACCCAGACTGCTAAAGCCAACCGCCTCTATATATATGTGCTGCGACTGGCAGTCATCGAATGCCATTTACCAGGTATTTGCTCAGCATTTTCAGGTTCGCAATCGGATCACCTGGGAGCGAGAAAAAGGGCGCGGTGCCAAGCACAACTGGAAAAATGCCTCTGAAGATATTTGGTTTGGCACGGTTTCAGATGACTACACCTTCAATGTAGAGGCGGTGAAAGTGCAGCGACGGGTGCGGGCGCCCTATCGCGATCGCACTGGCAAACCCAAAGACTGGCGTGAAACTCAGCAAGGCAACTTTCGCGCCACTCACCCATCCAACCTTTGGACAGACATCTCTGTCCCCTTCTGGTCTATGCCCGAAAATACAGACCACCCAACTCAAAAACCCGAGAAACTGATTGCCAAAATGATCTTAGCCAGCTCTAATCTTGGCGATGTCGTTTTCGATCCCTTTTTAGGATCCGGGACTACATCAGTCGTAGCCAAGAAACTGGAGCGCCGCTACGTGGGCATTGAGCGGGAGGAGCTGTACTGCTGTTGGGCCCAAAAGAGACTGGCCCTAGCAGAGCAAGACAACTCCATTCAGGGATATACCGGCGGTTATTTCTGGGAGCGAAATACCCCCACTACCTCCCGACAGGGAGAGAATAAATAGCGCTTCTGTCTTATCCGTAAGCATACAATAGCTTTATTCCACACTAATTTATAATTCACATGTACTAAACCTAAACAGTGTGTTCCGATGACCGCCGTGAGTGCAGCTGAGCTGAAATTTTTGCTCAAACTTTTGGGGTGTGATGGGTATCGGGGTGCGATCGCAACACTTTCACCGAGTGGCAAGACCTCAGCAGCTCAGCGCGATCGCATTTGCAGAACGCTCAGGGAAAAGGGGCTGGTTGCCTACGATGAACAAGTGGCCCGGTTTGCGATTACGCCACAAGGCAGAACACTACTAGCCCTAGAAAACAAAAATCTATTGGTAACACCTGACGAGCGCAGAGTGCTTATCACCTGCAAAGGATCTACAACACCAGGGAAGCTTTCAAAAATTACCGCGACGGCTCGCCAAAGTATCTTGACCGCGCTAGCAGCGAGAGGCCTCATCAAGATCTCAAAAACGACAATCAAAGACGTTTGGCTGACAGCCAATGGAAAGTCTTTTTTACTGTATGAATATTCGCCTACTGGATCTCATCCAGTGGCAACGGCAACCATGCTAGGTCACTATGCTCAATTTTTCAGACGGGAGCTGGGGACTTCAGCTGACTGCACCGGCAAAACAGCCACAATATCCCACGCTCAGCCAAACCAATCAGACTGCGCTCAAGCCAGTCACCGTGCCATCCCATCAACGGGACCGACAGCGAAACCGGATAGGCGTGCCGTTGTGCAATGCATTCAGCAGCTAGACGAAGCATTGGGGACCGGCAATCGGCTGCCTATTTTTCACCTGCGCGAAAAGCTGAAGCCATGGCTACCGTCAGACGAACTCGACGGCATGTTGAGAGCACTGCATAGAAATAACCGCCTGAAGCTCAGTGCGCTGCCAGCAGAATCTCAAGACACTTTGGGCTGCACGCCACAACAGCAAGCTGCTGGTGTGCTTCAAGACGATGGAGATCGCTGGTTTTTCGTGTCTATTCCTCTCGTTAATACTGAAGAATCGTAAACTTAGGGCTAAAACAGCAGTATCTTCGCAATTTTTTAACCCTAAACCTCTTATTTTAAGAAGTCAGTAGCTTTACGTAGATTTTTATGTAGTGTAAGTTTTAATGGATTGGGTATTCTTTTGATATATCAAAGCCAGTTATTACGTTTTCTATAAACCGTCCTATCCTTGCTAACAGTTAGAAAGAATTTGTGGATAATAAATTCAATGAGTTCCTGACTGTCTTCGATAGAGCTCTGCTTCACCGAGAAACCGGCTTTAAGGTATCTTTGCTTTTAGGTCATTTACTCTTGTGAAGGCACTACGATGCGTTTCACTGGGGCTGCACTCAGAGATTGCTATTTTTTTACTATTACTTCAACTGGTGTGAAGTTGTAGTGAAGCAATTAAGTAAATCCGTGAGTTTGGCGCTTCATTTGTAAAAAAAATTACCTAGTAACTGGTCAGTTTCTGTGCTCAATTGAGTTTTTAGAATCGGCTAGTTCTTATCAATTAAATGGCTGCTACTTGCACGGGTTTTTTTGATGCTTTTGTCAGCAGTCGAAACCTTTTTTGCTTGCGATCGCACCTGGGCCATTTGAGTGTTTCTGTTCAGGCTACATCTGATCTGAGTTCATCACTTCTGGTCTTCAATCGACTTTCCACCCTAAAAATCTACCGTTAGCAAGCTGTTATCTCGATTGCAGAACGCTACAAGTGGAGAAGGGTTGGCTAACCAAGTCTATTTTCCCAGTAGCGTCAAAAAACCTCTGCAAGATTTCCAAGGCAGCAGGTTGAGACGATTTTGGTGGTAATGACCAAGTGAAGAAAGCATGAGCTACGCCCCGAATTCAAACGTTGTGTGAGTACGGGCAGCGGTAGGCAAGCAGCAACAGATAGAAGCAGAGGTCACTGGCGACGCAAGGCTAATGTCCCATCAGATTACTCAAATCAGAATACTAAAAAATTAAATACACGACTTTTAGGGGAAGGGGAATGAAAAATCTAAATTTTAAGCGGCTCAAGCAGCTGGGTTTGTTTTTATTAGGGGCTTACGTCGTCTCAGGATGCCCTAGCTCAAGCGCGACCAGCAGTTTGTTTTCAGCAAGCACTGTCTCTCAGCAGGTGACCGCCTCTGAACCTGTCTCCGGGATCGCCAGTGCAGAACCCGCGAGCGAGTCCAACACTATTAGCTTTGAAGTTTGTGCGGCGGTAGAGAATTGGCAGCGCCCAAGTGAAGCTGAGCAAGCCAAGCAGCTCGGTGGCGACTCTCGATATAGCAGCATGCTAGAGGAAGGTGCAGATAGCAGCGCACCTTTGAAAAGAGCCTCTGAACAGTTCTGGGATCACGATGTGATCAGCTTTACGACCTACGGACTGAGTGCGCGAATGGAGCCGATGACGCTATCGGGGCTCTGGACAGTGACAGATGAGCTGTGGAACTGCTATGAACCCGAGACGACGGTGGCGATTAACGAAGGCGATCGCGCTGAGACTTGGCTGCTAAATCAGCGCATCGTCGACTTGACTTGGAACGAAGGACGCTACGTCATGACGGTTGAACCTGCGGCAACGGGCGTACAGGTTGTTCAGTTTGACCGGATAGATGGGCTTGCCTCTTTGCCACTAGAGATTGTCACCCGTGACGGGCGCGCGGTATCTGTTGT
>JBCBIK010000046.1:9197-16382 GCA_038524545.1 Cyanobacteria bacterium J06623_4
GCGATGTCTGACTAAGAATTCATCTTGCGCTTGAGTTCTTTGAGTTCTTCTTCAGCTTCCCAGCGCCGGAAGCTTTCATCTAAGGGATCAACCGCTTTGTTAGCACTGTAGGTGGTTTGGTTCCAGCCTGCTGTTCCCCAGTCCGGAGTTGCCGAGGTAGCCTGAGCGGCCTGAGTAGCGGCTTGGGCGATCTTCGTTTTGACTTCCTGACGCTTTATTCTTACCTGCTCTCGAAGTGCCTTTGTTTGTTCTACACGCTCTTTGACACTCTTCATTTGGCCCCAGAGATGGTTGCCCTGGCGCAGCAGCGCAGCCTCTCTTTCTTGAGCGGGGCCGACGAGGTCTTGACGGTTGGCAGCTTTTGCCTTTTCGATTCGGCCATGCCACTGCTGAATGTCTTTAGCCGTTTCTAAAATGCTGCTCTCTAGCTGCTGCTCCCGGCGCTTGAGATCGCCGAGGAGGCGAATAGCGTCTTCTTCCTGTCCGCGTAGCTGATCTTCGAGTGCGCGCAGCTCTAAGTGAGGATTCGCACGCAGAAATTCATCTAGCCGCGTTTCTAAAAAGCGGCTGAGATCGTCAAATAAGCTCATGGTGTTGGCCTAATGCATAGGCTTACTTTAGAACCTTTGACCAATATAGACCGAGCGGACCTCTCCGTTGCGACGGATCACCACATCTTGACCATTGACGCTGACGAGATTCCAGTCGGAAAGACCGATGCGATCACCCACATAGGCCCGCTGCGAACTGCCATCAATATCAAATAGAGCAGCAGACCGGCTACCTAAGTTCAAAACGCCAACGAGGACAAGTTCTGAACTCGGGGTGACATCTGTTAGCGCAGCAGCGGCGTTATTTGTAGGAGCGACGGCGGTGGTAACGCTGGAGGGCAAGTTTGGTAGCGCTGAGCTGTCGTTAGCTGGAACGATGGGTACTGATGCCGAGGCTTCAGCCGGTGCGCCTAGTGGAAGCGCGGCAGCGGCGGCAACAGGCTCAGGCACCGGTACCGTGGGTCGGTTGCTGTTTTGCGGGACGGCAACTTGGGGTAGCTTGGTCGGCTGAGGAGCCGCTGCGACCGAGTTACTCTGCTGCTGATTTTGGTAAACCGGGACGAAGACACGCTCAATGACGTTGGTAGCAGTGGCTGCGCCCGGGAGGTTTGGCAACGCGCCGGGGGTAGGTACCGGGTTTACGTTCGGAACCGTGGTAGGGACTGGACTCGTGGCAGGGGCAGCGACCGGGATAACGGCTAGGTTGTGCTGGGCTGCTTGCTTGGCGGTGATAGTTTCGAGCGATCGCTGCAAATAAGCCAGAAACTCCTGATCCGTATTGGGAATTTCTGCGGCGGTTGCTTCAGTGCTCAGCGCTAGGTGCCATCCGCCCGTCGCACTCTGACCAACGGCCCACAGCCCCAAGGTGCTAGCAACAGAGATTCCTGCTGCACCCATGAGTAGGAAGGGTAGAGACACAGATTGATGTCTGTTTTGGGGTTCAAATATAGTCTGGGGCGGACGCGGCGAACCATTTCCTACTGGCCGCCCTGTAGACCAGCCTGCACTTGGCTGCTTAGGATACAGGCTGTGAGCGATGGGCTGAATGGGGTCGACATCAACAGTGGCCGTGCTAGCACGCCCCGCCGATTGAATCACCGTGCTCTGAAAGTTGCCTGGCAGATGTCCAGAAAAACTACCTGACTGGCTAGCGGTTGTGTGCAGGGAAGTGACCGGTCGGCCGCCATTGCTGTAGCCTGTTTGCCTGCCGGTGCGCGTACCTTGAATGGGTGTTGGCTGACGATAGCCTACAGAATTGACGGCATGCCCGGCCTCGTATTGACTGACCGCAGCAGCTGCACCCACCGTTGCATCGTAAATGTCGCGAGCACTTCTAGGTGAAAAATTAGACGGTAGCTGAACCGTACGTGTCGTGGCACTAGCTGCGGTTCGCCTGGGCTTGACGACAGTCATGCAAGCGCTGAGATCGCCATCTAAAATCCGATCAACATCGCCAAAGAGATCATCCATCAGACCGTTGCTGTAGGACTCAGCAGCGGATGTGCGTTGGTAAGATGCTGAGCCGAGAGAAAGACTGGTAGTGACGGAACGGCTGTTCGAGATCATGGTGTCAGCAGGTGGAGTTGAATCGGGTTTGAAAGCGTGAGGCATCGCATGAATACTGGCAATATCAAGTCTGAATGATATTGCTGCACACTAAGATTGCCCGGCGAGTGGGTAAACCTATCAAGTTTTAGCGTTTGATCTTTCGTACATTTTCTTTGGGCAGCTGGCATGCGAGCTTCGACATTAGAAGAGAGGTACTGACTGACACCCGCGTCGTTGGAGGATACCGAGCGCTTGGTATTATCGAGCAAACGCTGACTGAGCGAACGTTTCGAAAAAAGCTGGGGTGAAAAAGATGGCCGGGGGGTTCAGTGCTACTTTTGGCGAGCTAGTAGAAGTATTATCCGCAGTGCCACAGGCTTGCGCGTCTATTGGGGAAGATGTGGGGATATCGGGTGTTACCACCGATACGCGTACGGTTCAGCCGGGTGAACTGTTTGTAGCACTGGCAGGTGAAACGTTTGATGGGCATAACTTTGCAGCGGAGGCAATCAATAAGGGTGCGATCGCAGCTGTCGTCAAACAAGGAGCACTGCCTAAAGAGAGCGACCTTCCCTGCTTGGTGGTCGCAGATACCCTAGCGGCCTATCAGAGCTTGGGCCGGTGGTGGCGTCAGCAGTGCGGGCTGCCTGTCGTCGCGATTACAGGGTCTGTCGGTAAGACCACGACCAAAGAACTGGTGGCTGCGGCCCTTTCTCAATTTGGCTCAGTGGTAAAAACCCAAGCCAACTACAACAATGAAATCGGCGTGCCTAAAACGTTGCTAGGCATTCGCACCGATCACGACTATGCGGTCGTTGAGATGGGGATGCGAGGCCTAGAAGAAATTGCGCTACTCACCCAAATCGCCCAGCCCGATATTGCTCTCATTACGAACGTGGGGACTGCCCACATTGGACGGCTGGGCTCTCGTGAGGCAATCGCACAGGCCAAATGCGAACTGCTGCGGGAACTCCCCGCTGGCGGCACGGCTGTCCTCAACCACGACGATCAAAGGTTGATGTCTACTGCGGCTAAGTTTTGGTCTGGTCGCCAAATTACCTATGGGCTCCAGGGCGGTGATGTCTGCGGAGAAGTTGTAGATGACACACTGCGCATTGACCAGCTGAGCGTTCCGCTGCCTTTGCCTGGGAGACATAATGCGCTGAATTTATTGGGTGCGATCGCAACACTTCAAGCCCTAGGCTTAGACTGGAAAGTGTTGGCTCAAGGATTCACAGTAGCCATGCCCGCAGGCCGCGCTCAGCGACACCAGCTGCCAAACGATATCGTGCTGCTAGACGAAACCTACAATGCCGGAGCCGAAGCCATGCAGGCATCCCTACAGCTGCTTGCAGACCAGCCAGGAGCAAGACGAATTGCCGTACTCGGCACCATGAAAGAACTCGGAGAGCAGTCCATTCCGCTACATCGCGAGATTGGCGAAACAGTAGAAAAATTAGGCATTAACCAACTGTTGATTTTGGCTGATCCCGATGAGGCTGAGGCGATGGCATCAGGGTCAGGGACGGTTCCTAGTCAGATATTTGCCAGCCACGATGAGCTGGCAACGCATATACAAAAGATGATTCAGACGGGTGATCGCATTCTCTTCAAAGCATCTCGCTCAGTCGCCATGGATAAAGTCGTCGACCAGCTACTCAAACAAGATATTTGAGCCTAGGTAATCTCGCCAACCGCTACGGCCTCATAGTGGGATCTTTAGGCGCATTGAAAAGATAGTTGGCAACGATCACAAATAAGCCTAGGACGTTGATCGTTGTCCCACCAATTAACGCCAGTAATACGGTGTCTGAAAGTTCGAAGCTTAAGACATAGCTTGTCTCAGCTTGACCATCGTCTTCAGAGACGGACGGCTGATAGCTGACTCCGCTACCCAGCAAAATAAGCAGTACCGCAATCAACCATGAACATATAAGCATGAAGAGTTTTTCAGCGTACTTCACTCTTTCCTCTCTGTCTTGAGAGATGACTTTGACGTACTCTTCTGCCTGGTCCGCCCTAGCTTCTTCTAACCTACGCTTGGGATCGCTGTAATATTCAGCTGCTTCTCGCTGAGTCTCATCCTTTATGCTTTCTGGAATGCCCGTTGAAGTCTGGCGTTCTATACCCAGAGGTTCAGCGACCCTCTCGGAGCTAACGTCATCAATGCTGAGTTCCTGACTGTCCGTCATCGTCTCCCGTGAAGTTTCAGGCTAACCACTGCCGATTGAACCCTGCCGCTAAGCATCAGCATTGGCGAAGTTCTTTAAAAAATCTTCTTTGATTAGCTCATCTGAAATGGTCACATTGAACTTCTCTGGCGCTATTTTGTGTCGTGCTACTTTCCAAGGTGTGTTAGGGAGATGAGTCATGGCAGAAAGTTCTAACGGGCCATAAGCTTTGTACTCATCCCAAACCTTTTTCAGCAGTGAAACTGTAAAATCATCTGCTTCAATCTGCGTTTCTGCATCCCTCGTATACTTAGCTGGCCTTGTAATTGGGTGAGAGCCAAACTCTCGAAACTCGTAGTATAGGTTGGCGATTACTGGGCCATATCTCCATGCCTCGATACTCTCCTGTATCAAGGGCTTTTTAGCGATAGCTAAACACCAGCCATGGGCGAAATAAATAAGCTTTTGAAGCTTCAGAGGTGTAATGGGAACGCCTTCATTACGCCCCATCATCAGGAAAAAATTCGCGACAGCCTTTGCTCTGTATGGCAGTCCCACAACCGTTCTCTCCTACAACCTAAACCACCAAAGCGCCGACCTTAAGAAGACTGAAGCGTAACATGAAAGCCGTAAATATTGCGGTCAATTAGCACTCATCAAAACTTGCACTATTTTACACATCAAGTTCCGTGCTTAAACCAAATGGACAGATGTCTAGGGGCTCATCATGAGGTGAGCTTAGGGCTTGTCTATCAAACATAAGAATCCAGCTGACGATGACAATGTTCCTCCACCAAGCTTAATTGAAGTTCTACTTCGTAACCCCTTGTCTTAAAATTGAGATCTGATGTAGAAGAGCGCTTATGGTTCTCCGCCTAACCCAAGAGCACCTGTCCGAAATCTCAGACCATGCTGAACGGGTCTACCCCGAGGAGTGCTGCGGGTTGCTGCTGGGCGAGCTTGAGGGCGCAACGGCTCGGAAGCAGTTGATTGAAGTAGTCGCTTTGGAGAATACGTGGTCTGCGGGTGAAGAGGAAGCGTTGACGAAGACACGGCGGTATACGATTGACCCACGTGACATGCTGCGATCGCAGAAATACGCTCGTGAAAAAGCCCTGCAGATTATTGGTATCTATCATTCTCATCCGGACCATCCGGCTATTCCCTCAGAGTGCGATCGCGCTCAAGCCTGGTCAGAGTATGCCTACGTGATTGTGTCTGTTTGTGAGGGTAATGCTGTCGATACTCAAAACTGGGCGCTAGACTCAGAGCAGCAGTTTTGCCCAGAGCCCATTACCGTAGTCCCGGCTGCCGAGGTAAAACGACTGCCAACCTCAGCTTGAGGCATCTGTACCCCAAAACCTTACTCAGCTTGCTACTGCCGTCAGTAGCCTGTCAGTCGCCACGCTATCTGTGCCGCTGATGGCCTCTCACTCTCTGGTTTCCACCACTGGGATTTCCATGTTCACTTGTTAGCCGATCATATCTCCGGCCATTTATCTTTTCAAACACCATGCTGAACCCCAATTTGGATGAAATCCAACTCACCAAAGAAGAGTACGAACGCTACTCTCGGCACCTGATTCTCCCCGAGGTCGGGCTCGAAGGCCAAAAGAAACTCAAAGCCGCCAGCGTTTGCTGTGTAGGTACTGGCGGCCTAGGTTCACCCTTGCTGCTGTATTTAGCAGCGGCTGGTATTGGCCGTATTGGCATCGTCGATTTTGACGTTGTCGACCATTCGAACCTTCAGCGTCAGGTCATTCATGGCACTTCTTGGGTAGGCAAGCCCAAAATTGAATCCGCCAAAAATCGCATCCTCGAAATTAACCCCTACTGTCAGGTAGATCTGCACGAGGTGCGACTCTCTTCAGACAACGCGCTGGAGATATTTGAACCCTACGACCTGGTTGTTGACGGCACCGACAACTTTCCGACTCGCTATCTGGTTAACGATGCCTGCGTCCTGCTAGATAAGCCCAATGTCTACGGTTCCATCTATAGATTTGAAGGCCAGGCGACCGTCTTCAACTATGAAGATGGCCCAAACTACCGCGATCTGTATCCTGAGCCCCCACCGCCGGGACTGGTTCCTTCCTGCGCAGAAGGCGGTGTATTGGGCATTTTACCTGGCATGATCGGCGTTATTCAGGCAACTGAAACGATCAAAATCATCCTGGGTAAGGGCAATACGCTGAGCGGGCGGCTACTCGTTTACAACTCTCTAGACATGAGCTTTAGAGAGTTGAAGTTGCGTAAACCGCCCGAAGAGCATCGCACCGTTATCGATAAGCTCATCGACTATGAGCAGTTTTGCGGTATCCCTCAGGCAGCGGAAGAAGAAGCGAAGAAGGCGGCTGATATGGACGAAATCTCTGTCAGTGAACTAAAAGCGCTCATGGATAGCGGCAAGGAAGACTTTTTCTTGCTGGATGTTCGCAATCCCAACGAATACGAGATTGCCAAAATCCCTGGTTCTACCTTGATCCCGCTCGGTGAGATTGAAAATGGGGACGGTGTGCTCAAACTCAAAGGCATGCTGAATGGCCATAAGCTGGTGGCCCATTGCAAGATGGGTGGTCGCTCTGCGAAGGCGCTAGCCATCTTGAAAGAGGCCGGTGTCAAGGGGACGAATGTCAAAGGAGGCATTCTCGCCTGGAGCCGGGAGATCGACCCCTCCGTGCCGGAGTATTAATAACGCCTATTTCATAGAGAAAGTCCTAGCGGATTAAACTCTAGGGAGCTATCAAAACGTCCATGGTAGAAAGCGAGTGTTTCACGAATGCTCTCTTCACCATGGACGTTTTGATTAGACCGGTTTGCTTAGTCTGAGAAGTGGACTCGCCAAATGCCTGCTGCAATTTTGGCTAGCTGCTTTTGTCTGGCTGCAATTTTGTACTCGTCCCAGGTGTCGTAGT
>JBCBIK010000046.1:16482-28913 GCA_038524545.1 Cyanobacteria bacterium J06623_4
TCGGACCTGCTTAGCTTCCTCGATATAATCCCAGGCTTCAGAGGGGTTTTCGGGCAGAATGTTCTCCAAACTGTAGGTTGCACTCTCAAAGTCGAACGCTTTTTCTGAGCGCTGTTTCTCAATTTCGAAAAAAATGTACCGAGCAATTTTTCTATTTCGACTGTTGGTCGTACGCAGCTCTTTCTCTGAAAACGCACCCTTAAACTGAGCATCGTCAGGATAAATTTCTCTGAGTGATACAAGAACGCTTTTGGCAGTGGTGCTTGTTCCGTCAGACACTTTGACGGCAATCTCGTTGTAAAGGCGCTCCTGCTCGTTGCTCGGTAGATTACAAATGACGTTGTAGCGAAATGAGAGGACAGCGATCGCACCTACGATTTGGCTGAATGCTGAACGTTCATTCTCAAAAAATGCACCATAGCAGGCCGATAGCATCGCCAGTGGCTGTCGAACGCTGAACATGAGTAGCAGGTTTAGCGCATTTCTCTCACTCAGGCTCCAGACTTCATCCTGCGGATCGCGGAGGGCGGCATACACAGCTGCATAGCGGTCCAGGTCCCGCACCAGACTAAATGCCTGCTCACGACTGGAAACACGCTTGCGAATAGTCTTGAATAGCTCAGATTTTCGGACACGTTTGTATCGGCTATTCCAGAAGACACGTAGAAACTCTGGAAAGCTTTCATTCCCCAATAAGCCCACAATTCGCTCCCACTGATCTTCAAGCGCATTGATTTCTGTATCGTGCGTATCTTCTGTCGCAATCAGAGAAAAAAGATAGTTCTTTAGTAGATCGGTTGCAGAAAGACAAACCCCTCTAGCATTAAGGGTTTCGAAAACTCTGAAGGCATTGAGTTCATCTGTAACCGTGATGACTGTGAAAAAAAGGTCGTCTACGAGGGAATCTACAAAAGCAGCAAAATTCTTTCCACTGTTAGCACTATTGCCAAACCGAGAGCTCAACCTGCTTTTGAACCATATAAAAACCTTTCTTAGCTGACGCTCAGATCCGTTAAGCCCGCGCTGAGGAATATGCTCCAGCGGCACAAGATAAGTTTGGTAAAAGCGGTTGTTATGACGGTTTAGTTCGAGTTTGGAACGCGGCACGAGACTGACGGGATCAACATAGCCGATGTAGCTATTTTGTAGCTGCGCTTTTCGGCGCAGGTTGTTTTCTGCGTCGACACCCGCATCGACCAGATCGCCTAAGTAAGACAAGCCAGCCAGGATCATAATGCTTAAGGTGGTCATGCGCTGCTGGCCATCAATAATGTCAAACCGCTTATTGTCAGATGACTGTAAGACCAAGTAACCCATGTAGTGTGCAGGCTCACCATCTTCCTGGAATAATCCGGTAATATCTTGCCAAAGATCATCCCATTCATCTTCGCGCCAGGAATAGTCCCGCTGAAATGGAGGTACCTGATAGGTAAGACCATTGCCCATTAGCTGACGAAACGTGGCGTTAGCCGTATTAAAGTTCATAGCTGACATGGTCTGTCCTCATGACGTGGTCCTCTCCATTCCATATAGTGATGTTCTTACATAAGGGGATGATATTGCAGCAGTGCGGTAGATGATGCCAGTCAGGAACCCATCAATTCACTTATATTAGTTACGTGCAGCCACGTGCTCCGGCAAGAAGGAACCCTAACGTTAATTTCTGAACTCATGAGCCTAAAAGATCGTATCTCCGATGAAATCAAAGCAGCTATGAAGGCAAAGGACAAGTTGCGGCTGGAAACCGTAAGGGGGATCAAGAAAGTCATTCTTGAGAAGGAGAGCGAAATTCGTGGGAAGGGCCGGGAGGAACTGACGGAAGAGGAGGAGCTGGCGGTGGTTATGCAGCTCGCTAAGCAGCGCCGCGATTCGATTAAGCAGTTTACAGAGGCCGGTCGTGAGGAGCTGGCCGAAAAGGAAGCTCAAGAGCTCAAAATTTTAGAGGAGTATTTGCCTGCTCAGCTTTCTGATGCAGAAATTGAGGCGGCTGTAGAGGATGCGATCGCACAAACAGGTGCCAGCAGTATGCGCGATATGGGAAAAGTGATGGGTCCTGTCATGGCCAAGCTAAAGGGACAGGCAGATGGCTCCAAGGTACAGGCGATAGTCAAAGCGAAATTGTCTTAGCTAGCTATAGGAATTTCTCTATTACCGAATCTTTCTCTCGTTGCGATGTCTCGTCTTCAAAAACTCTCTTGTTCTTGTGGGAGGGTAAAGCAGACGCGCAGCGCTAGCTCTGTACATCTGTTTGTCTGCCGTCGCGGGCAGTTGTCGTGCCGTAACAATCTGGCCGGGACAGAAACTTTCTGCCCAATTATGTGATCTAGATCATAAGGCGGTGGGAATATTTTCACCGGGGCTGCCACATAGAGTAGCCGGGCAAAATGTTCCCGCTTGATAAAAAGTTCGGCAGCAGCTTAAAGGAGATAATCATGGTGCTAAGAGATCACGCTCGCCAGCTAAAAAGTAGAATCGATTTCATCGCGTTTAGACTTCAAAACAATGCAAAAGAGAGGTTTGAGTGTCCGGTCTGTGGGTATGCAGGGCCCTTTATGGATGTCACGCCTGTTACCGGTGTTAGGAAGCATGCCGCCTGTCCCAACTGTCATGCCTTAGAGCGGCATCGGATTCAATTCTTAGTGGTTGAAGAGGTGTTAAAAGAGATTGATACAACTCATTTGAGAATGCTCCATTTTGCGCCTGAGCCCTTCTTTCGAGAGTATTTTTCAAATCGATTTGTGCAATACGAAACAGCCGATCTGAGCATGAAGGGCGTTGATTATAACGTCGATATTCAGAAGCTCCCGTTCGACGAAAATGTTTATGATTTTGTCTTTGCTTCGCACGTATTAGAGCATATTCCTGACGACGAAAAAGCGCTCTCCGAGATACGCAGAATATTAAAACCAAACGGAGTAGCAATCCTACCCGTTCCAATCGTCGCAGACAAAACAGTGGAATACTCAGCGCCAAACCCCTACGAGGACTATCACGTCCGGGCCCCCGGCCTCGATTATTTCGATAGGTATGAGCACTATTTCTCACGAGTAGACAAATTTAGGTCGGATGCGTGGCCCGAAAAATATCAGCTATTTGTCTTCGAAAATAGGAGTCAATGGCCAACCGAAGAATGTCCCTTGCGACCTTCTATGCGAGGCCCAAGGCATGTTGATATTGTCCCTGTCTGTTACGCATAAGAGACTTACAAGACCATACCGCTCCAGAGAGAACTTTTTCAGCGGCAGGCGACTTCATGTTTGGTCACATTGAACACCTTGGCAGAAGTAGCTCTCTCTGGAACATTTAATGCTCTCTATTGAGTCAATACACTGTCCGCTTTGCAGCAATGATAATTCCACTTGCCCAGTTTAGCTTCGTAAGCAGTAGTTCACGGTTGCTTTCTAGAACTTTCACTAATTCAGCAACTTTTACGTCGTGTCCCTCGGGCCAATTTTCTTGGGGGAGCATGTCATCGATAACGTAAAGGCCACCAGGCTTGAGAAGGTCGAGTACCCTTTCAAGATGGGTGTACTTTCCAGTCCAGGTATCTGCAAAAATCAGATCGAATTGCTGGCCTATCTGTTCAATGTGCTCAAGCGATGCTGCTGCATCTTCGACGTGAAAGGAGATTTGTAGGTTATTGTCCAAATACTTTTGTGCGATCGCAGCAACCGCGCTGTCATTTTCTACAGTAACTAGTTTCGACTGTGCGTCCATACCGCTTGCCAGCCAGGCAGTGGCGACACCAGTGCCCGTACCCAGCTCTAGAAAATGTCCAGCAGGTTTACTGGCAGCTAGCGTTTGGAGTAAAGCCCCTACTGATAGCTCCGATGTCATCTGAAACTCAATATCGTCCGTTTCAGACAAGATCTGCTCAACAGCACTAGGAATGTTTATGTCCTGATCATTCATCAGCAATTGACCTTACCAAACCGTCTATGGAAATGTTGGATTGAACCCTCATACTAGAGCACCGTAGAAAATTCACATTTTCACACTGTTGACCTCAATGAGGCGACTGAGTCTGCTCGATGAACTTCTCAATAGCTTTTAGATAAGACTGTGGACCAGGCTGGTAAATTCTCACATGGTCTGCCCCTGAAATCAAAAACAGCTGTTTCGGCGCGGGCGCAGCGTCATAAAGCTGTTGGCTCATGTGAGCAGGCACCACAGAGTCTTCACTTCCATGCAGAAATAAAACGGGTACACGGAGCGATCGCACGTTGTCTAGCGAATTGAATCGCTCTGTGAGTAGCCAATCTACCGGAAAGAGCTTCATCAGCTTTCTATGCCGAATGGCTGCGGTCATGGAGGTGAAGGTACTCTGTAGGATGAGGCCGCTGGCTTCTGGATGCTGAATGGCTAAGTTAAGTGCGATCGCACCCCCCAAAGACTCCCCGTAAATCATAATCTGCTCTGGCGGAATTTGGCGCACATCCTGTAGATAGCGCCAAGCCGCCTGACTATCTTGGTACGCCTGCTGCTCACTAGGAAAGCCGCCATCACTCAGGCCGTACCCTCGATAGTCAAACACAAGTACTGAAAATCCTAGCTGCCGGAAGGCAGACACCCGTGCTAAGTAGTTGTAGTCTCCCATGTTTCTTCCGACACCGCAGAAATACAACATCACTTTGGGGGAAGCAAGAATGTCACTGGGTTCATTAGGTAGAACAATAAAATTCTCCCGCTCAGCGGGTGCAGGAATCCACCAACCATGTAGTCGTTCAGAAGAGCCTGAGACAGGTATCCAAACATCTTCGTAAGGAAGATTAAAAGCTGAATCATCCGGCTGTAGAGAAAGTTCTTCCGCAGGCCGATAAATTAGCTTGCGCTGCCTTATGCGCAAAAACAAGCAGGTTGATAGGTAGGCGGCGAGAAGCATTGCGATCACAACAACTACAAACCGTCTCCCCTTGAGTAACTCGCTTACTAACATCGCTCGGTCTGATTTAGGTGAAAGACAAATGAAGTAGAAACATCGGCAGGTAAGCGGGTTAAATCCTTGAAAGCTCACGGCATCGAGGTGATGCCCAGATTACGACTATTCAGGAGAGTCCGATCTGCGGGGTCGTTATGGTGACAATACCGCAGCAATAATCCAATCAGCCGGCAACAAAAAAAACCTGTAGAACCGCTATCAAATGAGCTCATCCGAGCCGAACCATTTCTCTTTTAGCTGCCGCAGGTAGCCGCGTTCTTGCAGTGCCAAAATCTCCTGATTCACGAGTTCTAACGCATCGTTACTGTTTTCTGTAAAAGCGATGCCGTAATCTTCTCGGGTGAGCGCGTCTGCTGCCAGTGAAAACTTTTTAGGATTGCGGTTTGCCAAATACCTCAGCGTTGGATAGTCGTGAACAACAGCCTCTACTTCGCCGCGCTCCAATGCCTCTACTACCGAGTCAAAGTCCTGATGCTCAGAGAGGTCTACTGGCTGCGATCGCACGTACGTTTCAGAGGTGGTATTGTCAATCACACCGACTGGCGCACCCCGCAAATCTTCAAAGGTCAGGCTGCTAGCGGCCAGCTGATCGACGGTCAACGACGCAATAAAGTACGAGACAATAAAAAAGCTCACGCCCATCCAAACACAGGCAATGATGCGGCCCGGCAGCTTGACGGGCGTCACATCCCCGTAGCCAAAGGTCCCCAAGGTCACAATCGCAAACCACAGCCCTTGCCCAATACCGTACACAGGGTTCTGCGAAAAATGCTCATTGTGCTGATGCTCAAACAGCCAGATAGCCGCACCCACTACCGTACTCGTGGCAAATACCAGCAGCAGCGGTCGCCAAACCGTCCAACTAAAGAAACGGCTCAGTAAAGATTGAACAGGGTTGGCGGCGGTGGCCTGTGTCATGAGCTGCAAGCCAGAACGGAAAAAAGGATAGGAAAAGTCAAACCCTTTTGCCTCGCGCTCAGCGGTGATAGAGATGCCGGCGATCGCAGCATCGACTTCACCCTCAGACAGACCAGACAGCATATCAGCAACAGATTGATAGCGCACCCACTCGGTCTGAATATTCAGGTCGCTGGCGATCTCCTCCCATAGCTCAATGCTGTAGCCATAGGGCGTCTTATTTTCTAAAAAAACAAATGGAAAAATCTCTTTGGTGCCAACGCTTAAGCGCTGCGGCTCAGACGTGTTTTGCACGAGGCGGATTGCTGGCCGCGTTGTATGCTGTACGGCGGGTTGTGCTATTGGTTGAGTAATGAGTTGGGCGGCGGCCCTGACAACAACCGGGTCATGCGCTTGGGCGACACTGACCCAAAAGGGTAGACAAAGTACGGTTAGGACTAAGCTACAGACAAAAAGAGCCAAGCGTTTCATGGGAATTTTCGAGCTGCTATTGAAGGAGTTTTACCTTTAGAGAATTCAAGTGGTCCCACGTATCATCAGGGCAACTTCCAGAGCGGTGATCTGGATCTCCGTCAGCTAGTATAAACTGGCACGTTTCTGGGTTTCTAGGGATTTAGTGGCGTAGAAAGCCCAATTGCTTGCCCAGCCAGCCAGCTAGTTGTCCAGGCGCTTTGAAAATTGAAGCCACCGGTTACCCCGTCAATGTCCAAGATTTCTCCTGAAAAGTACAGACCCGGAATCAGACGGCTCTCCATCGTCTTAAAGTCAACCTCTTTGAGCGAGACGCCGCCACAGGTCACAAATTCATCTTTGAAAACGCCTTTTCCAGCAATATCGAAGCTTCCCCTAGCAATGGTCTGAACCAGCCGGTTGAGCTGCTTTTTGGAAAGGCTAGCCCAAGTCTGCGAAGCCTCCATGGCCAGCCGAGACAGGAGGTATTGCCAGAGTCTTTTGGAGAGACCTGTAAAAGGGCTGTGGGCAGCGATCGCTCTTTTCCCATTCTCGTGTTTTATCTGCTGCAATCTAACAGTTAGCTCCTCCTGCGACAGGTCCGGTAGCCAGTTCACCACCAGCTGCGCCTTGTAGTTATGCTCGTGCAGCAGGCGCGCCCCCCAGGCAGATAGCTTCAGCACCGCAGGCCCGCTAAATCCCCAATGAGTAATCAGCAGCGGACCGGTTTGGGTGAGGCCTTGGGCGGCTTGCTTGGCCCGGCGACTGGTCATGCCCTCCAGCTTGAGACGCACCGTGACCGGATTGACCGCAACGCCACTGAGCTGGTGCAGCTGCTTATCGGCAACATTGAAGGTAAATAGAGACGGTACCGGTGGCGTCAGCGTATGGCCCAGGTTTCGAGCCATGCGGTGTCCTACCGGGCTGCTGCCCGTGGTCAGGAGCAGGCGATCGCACAGCACCGTATGCTCCGATCTGGTCATGAGCTCGAACCATTCTCCGTGCCATACCGCTCTGACGATGGGCGATCGCGTCTTCACCTGCACCCCTGCCTCTTCCGCTGCCCGGCTAAGGCAGGCAATCACCGTCGCCGAATCGTCTGTCACCGGAAACATCCGGCCATCTGACTCAGTTTTTAGCTTGACGCCCCGGCGGGTAAACCAGTCCACCGTATCTTTTGGCTGAAATCGGCTAAATGCGCCTCGCAGAGCCTTGCCGCCCCGAGGGTAGCACTGCACTAGCTGAGCCGGGTCAAAGCAGTGATGGGTAACATTGCAGCGTCCCCCGCCCGAAATTCGCACCTTGGCCAGTGGCTGCGGACCCGCTTCGTATAGCGTCACCCGGTAGTCGGGATGGGCAGAAGCCGCTGCGATCGCCCCAAAATATCCAGCCGCCCCACCGCCAACGACAGCAATGTTTAGCCCTTGCCCGCCCATCTGCTCAGTCCTTCTATCCTTAAAATCACTGTTGCCAAATGCTCTCTACAAGCCCCGCAACTGTCTCTCAATAATGCTTTCAATGATGTATCCCAATAAGGATAGATAGACCGGCCCTATCCCGTATACTTTTATTAAGTAAGTTAACAACCCTAAAAATTTTCATGGCTAGCAAAGACCAAATCAGACAGCACCTCGCCCAAAGCGCAACCATTAAGCTCAACGTTTCAGAGCCTACAAAAGGAGACGAAGCCAAGAAGCTAAAAATGATGGAGCATGTGAAAAAGAGCCTAAGCAAAACCACTGAATCCTAGACGCTTGCATCATAGGCTCGCGTGGCCGCGCTCATACGGCTAGTAATTCACACCCGCTTTAATGATGCGACTCCGATGGCATCGCTGAGGTAGCTACTCCTAGCTGCTTAGCGATGTCGTCTGTTTTAGCAGCCATGACAAAGTCATTGTGATGAAGGCCGTTTATCGCATGGGTCCACCAAGTCACGGTGACCTTTCCCCACTCGGTGAGGAGAGCTGGGTGGTGACCCATCGACTCAGCCAGCGCCCCGACACGATTAGTAAACTCTAGCGCTTGCTGAAAGTTGGCAAAGCGATATTGCCGCTGCACTTGGGAAATACCCGCCGGGGCAACCACCTGCCAGTCGGGTATCTGCTGGTGGTACTGAGCAATTTCTTCGGGGGTTGCTGGCGGCAGCGAACCAGAACAGGGAATGCAGGTTTGGTTTACGAGTTTTTCTGACATGGTTTAGCGCAGGAAACCTAGCGCAAAAGGCTAGCGCGAAATGAGTAAAGGCAGACTGAGTAACGGCGAAACAAGCAGGGACAAAATTTTTAGCCCATATGTATTTCGGCTATGGTAGCGGAGTCTATGTACAGTCCCAAACTATCTCCGTGAGCGAGCCGTCTACGCCTTCAATACAGTTTATCTTCGTCTTAGTAGAGCCTGGAGAAGCGGGTAATGTCGGCGCGGCAGCTCGCGCAATGAACACCATGGGCTTCAGCGAACTGCGCCTCGTGCGGCCCCAGGCCGATCACCTCAGCGGCACTGCCAAAGCCTTTGCTCACCGCTCCGAGCACGTGCTAACGCAAGCAGCTGTATTTGAGACGCTGGACGATGCGATCGCCGATACCGACCTAGCCTGCGCCAGCACCGCCCGCCACCGCATAGCCAAATACCACTACCTCTCCGTACGCGATTTGCCAGATGCCCTGCAGGCAAAAGGCCCTACCCTGCGCCGTGTCGCCATTGTCTTTGGCAGCGAAAGATCTGGCCTGAGCAACGCCGACCTCCAGCAGTGCGACCTGATCACCACCATCCCCCAAGTCAGCCTGCAGCCATCGCTCAACTTGGCTCAGGCCATCATGATCTACAGCTTCGTGCTGGCAGCGCCGCGCACCCAGGTCCAGATCCAAGATCAGCGGATCAATACCGAAACCATGCCAACCGAACAATACGCTAGGCTCAAAAGCTCCCTGCAACAGCTACTCAGCAAAATTGGACTGAGCGATCGCTATCAGACCTACGTGATGCAAGCATTGGCCAGACTCGGCTACGAAGATCTCTACCTCATCCAAAATATTCGCACTCTGATTGAGAGAAAACTTCCCTAACGCTCAACAGGAGAGTTTCTCAGACTCGACTGCTCACCGTTATGGGCAAGCTGTATCTATCGGCGAGGAGAATTGGCGAGGAGAACCCACAAATGAGTCAGGCAAACATACGCGTAGGCTACCGCCCCACTCCCGGCTTAATTTGGCCGACTCTTGAGAACAGTCAACAGCTGGCGGGGTTTGAATATGAGCTGTTGACTGAAATGGCGCAGCGGCTAAATCTCTCTCTCTTTTTTCAAGCCATAGACAAAGAAGCCGAACTAGTTGAAAGAATTTGCGCACCTGCAAACAGCCCCGATAAAATCGACATCGCTATTGGTGCGCTGCAGGGCTCCTCCGGCCTAGAGCAAAAGTTAGATATTCTCTTTCCTCACCTCCGCAACCGCACCGTTGTCCTAGTCAAAAAATCGATTCGCTACTGGGTTAAGGCAGCCCTGAGAGAATTCTTTACCGCCTGGATCAGCCGCGCCCTCCTTGCCGGAGGATTTCTCTTTTGCTACGTCCCGGCCCTCCTCACCACCCTAGTCGAAATGCGGATCCCAGACAGCAGCTTTGATCCAGCTGCCAATCCACTGCTCACCGCAGCCTGGTACGCAGTCGTCACCATTTCAACTGTTGGCTATGGCGACCTGTCTCCGGTTACGCCCATTGGTCGCTTGCTAGCCGCACCAATGATCGCTTTCGCACCCCTGCTATACGTCGGCCTCGTACAGCAGCTGTGGACCACCTTTCGCAACGCCTTCTTTCGAGCAGAATATCTCAATCGGGCCGACCTCAAAGCGGGTGGCAACTACACTGTAGGCGCGGTGAAGGCGACCGAAGCCTATCAAGCACTCCGATGCGACGTCGGCTGCTGTGATGCCACCGGGATCAATCGCTACGAAGATCTTTTAGACTGTGCACGCCAGGCCAATCACTTTGATGTGCTGGTGGTGGAAGCCTCGGTTGCGGCCTATATCCTTCACGCTTATCCGATGCAGTGGAGTTTAGGACAAGAGATTTCTGAAGGGCTTGGCTACTCTTGCCTGGTGCCGGAAGGATCCCCCTACGAAGAAGCCATGCGCCAGCTTATTTTCTCTTTCCATGAAAATGGCACCTTGGCGATGCTCAAGGCAAAATACTTTGAGGCTTTAAGCTAAGCCATTTGCCCGGCAGTAGACCTAACAAGCGACTTCACGAAGGCTGACTACGCTTAGTGAGCAGGCCATTTGCAGTTGCCGTGCCCATGAGCACAAAGCCGCAGCCTACCACCATCGCAGCTGTAATCGGTTCACCCAGTGCGATCGCACCCCATAGCATGGCAAAGGCCGGGATCAGGTAGGTGACCGTCAGTGCTCTGGTAGAGCCGATATTTTGAATCAGGCGAAAATAGAGAATGTAGGCTAGCGACGTCGAAAAAAGCGCCAGTGCAACGGCGGCCAGAATGATATTTCCCGAGGGCATCTGAGCAGGCACCGTAAAGGGCAGCAGGGGTAGGATTGCAACCGCAGCGCCAAGCTGACTTAGGGTAGTAATTGCAATGGGAGAGAGTCCGGCTAGCTGACGCTTAGCGTAGGGCGCGGCGATCGCATACATCACTGCTGCGAATAGTCCTGCTGCGATCGCAGCCATCACCCCCGGCGTCATCGCCAGTGTTTGCCAGCCAATGAGCACCACTACACCCACAAACCCAAGCGCCAGTCCAAACAATCGAGACGCCGTTAACTTTTCTTGAAACCAAATCGCCGCCACCACCATGCCAAACAGCGGCGTAGTGCCATTCAAAATAGACGTAAACCCAGCTGGCAAAGAAACAGAAGCAAACGCCAACAGCAAAAATGGCAGCGCAGAATTCACAACACCCACTAAGAACAAAGGCCATAGTTTAGCCCGGACCTGCGCCCACTCGTTCTCTGAGCGCTTGCTCAGGCGCAAGCACATCGGCAACAGCACCAGTCCAGCAATGAGCACGCGAATTTCGATCAGCCATACCGGCCCAAGCACGGGCGCAGCTACCCGCATAAATAAGAAAGAGCCACCCCACAGCGCTGCTAGCAGCAACAGTTCAGCAACGTCTGAAAGTTTCATGGTCCGTGGCCTCTTAGGTTGACATGCTTGGAGTTGAGATTCCTAGGGCTATAGCTTGGTCAACTCTCAATCGGCTCTATGCAGGCCGCCGTCTCATGACGGGGATTATTCACCGTTGTACTCACCGGGTAGGTAGCCATCGATTCGGTATCGTAGGGGCGAAGTAGCGACTGGAGCTGCTCGCGGGGGCGTTCGCTAGGCGCTAGCCACTGGTCATAGTCCTGCGGATGAAGGATCACTGGCATCCGGTTATGAATCGATCTCATGAGATCGTTGGGCTCTGTGGTCAAGATCGTGCAGCTCTCTAGGTAGCTACCATCGCCACTTTCCCAAGCCTCCCACAATCCGGCCATACCAAACAAGGTGCGATCGCTCATCTGAATGTAGTACGGCTGCTTCTTGGTCCCTGCCTTTTTCCACTCATAAAATCCATCGGCCATCACCAAACACCGACGCCGCTTGAACGCCGCCCGGAAAGAAGGCTTCTCAGCCGCCGTTTCCGAACGGGCATTAATCATTCGGCTACCGATCCCCGGGTCTTTTGCCCAGGAAGGCACTAGGCCCCACTGGAAAATCCGATACTCCTTTTGCCCTTGTACCCCGCCACCTGATGCCGCCGTAATGGCAGAGACTGGCTGAGTCGGCGCAATGTTGTAGCGAGGGGTGGGAGTTGGCGTGTCTTTCAGGCCGAAAGTGCGTGCGATCGCCTCTCCAGATTTAGTTAGCGTATAGCGACCACACATCTGTTTCTTTCCGTTAAGCAAAAACCATCATACAACCCTAGCAATATCTAGAACTCATGACAGCGCCCCCGGAGAGGGAGTCCACGGGATCCTGCCTGGCAGTCATCTACAACCTTAGCCAGACAGTGATATTACCGATTAGCTACCGCAGTCAGCACACAAGAGATGTCATGAAAGCTGAAAATACATTCTCAATAATTTCATTCTGTATATTGCAATACGGTTTAGAACCCTGTAAAACATAAATAGA